>JBDSIR010000100.1:0-59223 GCA_039917855.1 Gemmatimonadales bacterium
GGTGCTGGGGGCCAATCTCTTCAGCGCGCTGGCGATGGGGGGATGGCTCTGGCGGAGCCACCCGTCGATCCGGCGGTCGATCGCAAAGCTGCCGCTCGGCGCGGGACACTACTGACGAGAGGCGCCAAAGGCGCGTGAGGCGCGAGAGTGGTGCGGGAGGGGCCTGCTGTACCGGTTCCTCCCTCTGCTTTCTGTACCCGTTACTTCACACCTGAACAAATCGAACTATCTTGAATGCCGACCCAGGTGGAGCCTCTGATGTACCGTCGCGCCATGGCACTGCTGTTCACCGTCTCGGTGCTCGTCCTCTCGCCGTCTCGCACTCTTGCCGCGCAGCAGGGCGGACCCTTGGAGCCCCCCACCACGGGGGGCCTCTCGGTGTTGCAGCAGGAGCTCCGGATGCTGGGGCACCACAAGCGGGTGCTGATGATCGGCGCGCACCCCGACGACGAGGACACCGAGTTCCTGGTGCTACTCACGCGGCGCGAAGGGGCCGAGGCGGCCTACCTCTCCCTGACCAGGGGCGAAGGAGGTCAGAACCTCATCGGCACCGAGCTGGGCGAAGCGCTCGGTATCCTTCGCACCGAGGAGCTCCTCGCCGCGCGCCGGATCGACGGAGCGCAGCAGTTCTTCACCCGCGCCTACGATTTCGGCTTCAGCAAGACCCTGGACGACACCTGGGCGCACTGGCCCTCGGACTCGGTGCTCAAGGACGTCGTGCGGATCGTGCGACGCTTCCGGCCCGAGATCATCGTGAGCATCTTCAGCGGCTCGCCCCGCGACGGGCACGGCCAGCACCAGGCCTCAGGATGGGCGGCGTCGGAGGCGTTCCGTGTGGCGGGGGACCCGGCCCGGTTCCCCGAACTGGCGCGTGAGGAAGGATTGCAGCCCTGGTCTCCCTCCAAGCTCTACCGCTCGGCACGCTTCGATCCTGACGGTGCCACTCTCACCGTCGACGGCGGCGAGATCGAGAAGCTCAGCGGCAAGACCTATCATCAGCTCGCGATGGCGGCACGGAGCCTCCATCGTTCGCAGGACATGGGGCGATTGCAGGAGATCGGACCGAGTGTGGGGGGATTGGAGCGGATCGCGCCGGCGGGACGGGATGCGGGCTCGGGATGGGGGGCGTTCTGGAGCGGCGTGGATACCGTGCTCCAGGCCCCCCCTGGGCATTTCCAGGCGTTGTCCGATGCACGCGCGGCGGCGGGTCGCGATCCGGTCGCGGTCGGCGATGCGTTGCGCCGAGCGCATGCGGCGTTGGCCACGAGCGCGAGCATGGCCGATCCGGCGTGGGCCGACTATCTGGGTCATCTCGCGTCGGCGCGTGGGGTGGTGTCGTGGATCCTGCTCGACGTTGTAGCGGAGCGGTCGCACGCCGTGGCCGGCCGGCCCTTGGCGATCGACCTGATCGCCAGGAATGCCGGTGGGCGAGCGACCGATGCGCTCTCGGGTCGGGTGGATCTGCGCGGTTCGCCCCTGTTCTGGACCGCGATCGACGGGAGCCTGGCACCGGGCCAGACGCTGCGGGAGCGGCAGCTGGTGCGCATCCCTGCGGACTGGGCGCCGACGACGCCGTATTACCTGCGGAAGCCGCGACGCGGGGATCTCTATGCCTGGGACGTCGACCCGTCGCTCCGCGGACTTCCGGTCGATCCACCGGAGATCTGGGCCGGACTGGTCCGCCCCGCGTCCGACCCGGCACGACTCGGCACCGAGTTCGAGTTCGGCCGAGTGGCGAGCCAACGAATCCGCGACCAGGCGAACGGCGAGGTGCGCCATCCCGTCGTCATCGTACCTCGGGTGGGTGTGAAGGTGACCCCCGACGTCGCGGTGATCCGCGCGGCCGCGCAGGGAGAAGCCCGCACGTTGACGCTCGACGTGGCCATCGAGCACGGTGCACCTGACACGACCAGGGGCACCATCCAGCTCCATCTTCCCTCAGGCTGGCCCCGCACGACCCCCGTACCGTTCACCCTCGCGGGCGAAGGGAGTCGCGCCCACGCAAGTTTCCGGGTGACCGCACCTGGCGACGCCCGCCCCGGACAATTCGAGGCGCGCGCTTCCGCCGTCGACGCCTCCGGCCGGCGCTACGATGCTGGGGTCTTCACCGTCGAGTACCCGCACATCCGCGCGCGCCAGTACACGCGGCCCGCGGTCGCCCGGATCGAGGTGATGGACCTGACACCCCCGCTGGCGCGCCGCATCGGATACGTGCGCGGAGCCGCCGACAAGATCCCTGAGGCGCTCCTTGCGGCGGGGCTGGACGTGACGCTGCTCGATTCGGCCGCGCTCAGCACCGGGGACCTGCGCGCGTTCGACGCGATCGTGGTGGGCCCGCGGGCCTATGAGGTGGACAGCGCGATCGTCCGCAACAACGACCGGCTGCTGCAGTACGCGCGCGATGGCGGGCGGGTGGTGGTGCAGTATCAACAGCAGCTGTTCGTGGACGGGGTGTTCGCCCCCTACCCGGTGTCGCTTGGGAGCCCGGCGGACCGGATCACCGATGAGCACTCGCCGGTGGTGATGCCTGGCGCCACTGCCACTCAGTCGGCGTTGGCACCGGTCTTCCGCACCCCGAACGCGATCGGCCCGGAGGACTGGGATGGGTGGGTCCAAGATCGTGCGCTCTACTGCATGCGGAGCTGGGCGCCGCAGTACTCAAGCCTCCTCTCGATGAACGATCCGGGGGAAGCACCGATCCGGGGGTGCCTCCTCGAAGCGACGGTGGGACGGGGGAGCTGGGTGTATTCGGGGATCGCCTTTTTCCGCGAACTGCCGGCCGGGGTACCCGGAGCGTATCGGTTGTTCTTCAATCTGCTGGGCGGTAGAGCAACTCCATGAGGCGGATGGGCGGATGGGCGGACGGGCGGATCGTCCTCGCGATGCTCGGGACGGTCCCGATCCTTGCATTGCTCCTCGGCTGTCGGTCGGATGGCCGCATTCCACTGACCGTCTACAGCCCCCACGGACGCGACCAGTTGTTGCTCCTCGAACACGCCTTCGAGGCGAAGCACCCCGAGATCGACGTGCGGTGGCTCTACCTCGGCAGCCAGGAGATCCTCGACCGGGTCCGCTTCGAGAAGGTGAATCCGCAGGCCGACGTCTGGTTCGGCGGCCCGACGACGATGTTCGACAAGGGAGTGGCCGAGTCGTTGGTCGTGGCGTACCGGCCGGAATGGGCCGACCATGTCGACACCCTCGGGCGCGGACCGGCCGACCTCTACTGGCCGGTATACCGTACCCCGGCGATCATCGCATATAACAACGTCGCCGTCCCCGAAAGCCTCGTCCCGCGCGACTGGGATGCCGTGCTCGATCGCCGCTGGCGCGACAAGGTGCTGATCCGCGAGCCGATGGCGAGCGGGACCATGCGGGCGATCTGGGGGTTCATCCTCCAGCGGAGCATCCGCCAGACCGGCGACACGACCGCGGGGATGGAGTGGCTTCGGCGACTGGACGGGCAGACCAAGGCCTACGCCCTGAACCCCGCACTCCTCGACGAGCAGCTCGCGCGCCAGGAGGGGCTGGTGACCCTGTGGGATCTCCCCGACATCCTGATCAGCCGAGGCAAGGGAATGCCCTTCGGATACGTCTTCCCCAAGAGCGGCACGGTGGTGATCGAGGATGCGATCGCTCTGGTACGGGGCGCCCCCCATCCCGAGGCGGCCAAGGCGTACATCGACTTCGTCGGGAGCGAGGAGGCCCAGCTCCTGACCGCGCGCGAGGTGTACCGTCTCCCTGCCCGGCTCGACCTCCCTGTCGACTCGGTGCCTGATTGGGTGGCCGTGGTCTATCGTGACATGAAGGTGGTCCCGATGGATTGGGGGATGCTGGCACGTGATGGCGCCACCTGGATGGGGTATTGGGATCAGCACGTGCGGGGAACGGGGAAGCGGATGGCGGACTGGCAGGCCGACGAGGCGAGGCATTGATGGCGTTCCTTGAGCTGGATGGCCTGACGAAGGCCTTCGACGGCACCGCGGCGGTGGATCACCTGACGCTGAGCTTCCGCCGCGGCGGCATCCTGGCGTTGCTCGGCCCCTCGGGGAGCGGAAAGACCACCACTCTCCGGATGCTCGGTGGGTTCGAGACGCCTGATGCGGGCCGATTGGTGGTGGATGGCGAGGACGTGACCCGCCTGTCGCCGCAGCGCCGGCGCTTCGGGATGGTGTTCCAGCACTACGCCCTCTTTCCGCACCTCGATGTGCGCGGCAACATCGCCTTCGGTCTGGAGGCCCTCGGCGTGAAGGGAAGCGAACTCGTGCGCCGAGTGGACGAGGCGCTGGCGCTGGTCGAACTGGCGGGGTTCGGGGCGCGCCGGGTGGACCAGCTGTCGGGTGGCCAGCAGCAGCGGGTCGCGCTGGCGCGGGCCCTTGCCCCCGAGCCGAGGGTGTTGCTGCTGGACGAACCGCTGTCGAACCTCGACCCGACCCTTCGTGAGCGGACCCGGCGCGAGCTTCGCGCGCTGATCCGCCGAGTGGGGATCACCACCGTCTTCGTGACGCACGACCAGGAGGATGCATTCGACCTGGCGGATGAAGTGGCGGTGCTCCGGCAGGGGCGACTGGAACAGATCGGCACTCCCGACCAGCTCTACGCGGAGCCGGCGAGCCCATTCGTGGCGGGATTCGTGGGGCGGGCGAGCCGCCTCGACGCGGTGGCGGAAGAGAGCGGCCCGGACCACGTCTGGCTTCGGGTGGGTGGGGCGCGGGTGCGGATCCCCGGGCGGCGATCGTCGTGCCCGCCGGGACCTGTGGTGCTGGTGGCGCGACCGGAGGCGTGGACCCTCGCGCCCGTGGGGCAGGCGGCGCTCAGCGCCACCGTGGTGGATCGCAGGACCACCGGGGCCCTCGCCTTCGTGACGGTCAAGCTGGCCGATGGGTCACTGGTCGAGGTGAGTGCACCACCGCACGCTGCCGCCGAGGACGCGGTGGTGGGCCTGGTGCCGGGGGACCAGGGGATCCATCTCTTTCCGGCGGAGCGCAGGTGATCGGCCGCCGCGATCGGCGCTGGTCGTGGGGTGCGGCCATCCTGGGTTTCGCCCTCGCCTGGCTCGTGGTCTACCCGATCTACCTCTCGGCGTTGGAGGGGATCAGCGGCCCTGCGGGTTGGACCTTGGAGTATGTGCGGGCGTTCTTCGCGCGTCCCAATGAATGGCAGGCGCTCTGGGGCAGTCTCTGGATCTCGGTCGCGACGGTCATGGCGTCAGCGTTGATCGGGGTGCCGCTCGCGTTCCTGTTCGGGCTCACTGAATTCCCGGGACGACGGGTGCTGGGCGCCCTGGTGGCGTTGCCGGTAGCTCTGCCGCCGCTGGTGGGGGTGCTCGCGTTCCTGTTCCTCTACGGGGAGAGTGGTTTCGCGGCGCACCTGGTGAAATGGATCACGGGCAGCGAGGAGGCGCCGTGGCGGCTCCAGGGTGCCGGCGCGATCCTGTTGGTGCACGCGTACTCGATGTACGTGTATTTCTATCTCCTCGTCCGGGCGGCGCTCGAGCGGATGGATGGCGCCGCGCTCGAAGCGGCGGCAAGCCTGGGCGCCTCGCGCTGGCGGATCCTGACGCGGGTGACACTGCCCATTCTGCGTCCCTCGCTGACCGGTGCGGCGCTCCTCACCTTCACGACCTCGCTCGCCAGCTTCAGCGCGCCATACATCTTCGGGGGTGGATTCCGGGTGATGACCACGCAGGTGCTCGCCACCCGGCTCAATGGCGATACCCAACTGGCGATGGTGGAGACCATCGCCCTCACGCTCATCGCCCTGGTCGTGCTCGCCCTGATGGGGGCCGACCGGGGCGAGGGGGTGCGGGGTGGCGGAAAGGGCTCCGCCCCGGCGCGGCACCATGCCAGCGGTCCGGGGCGCGTCGTGGCGATGGTCGGTGGATGGCTCTTCGCGGTGGTGCTGCTCCTGCCGCACGCGACGCTGTTGCTGCTTTCGTTCGTACCGGTGGGGACCTGGACCATCGAGGCGCTTCCCCCGGCCTACACCCTCGGGAACTACACCGCCCTGGCCGGCGATGCCGAGCGACTGCAGCCGCTGGTGAATTCGCTCTGGATGGCGACGCTCGCGACCGTGGCGTCACTCGTGATCGCCGTCTGGGCGGGGCACCTCGTGGTGCGTCGCCGGGCGCCGGGACGGAAGCTCATCGAGATCCTCCTCGCCGCCCCCTGGGCGGTGCCGGGGACGGTGTTCGCGCTCGCGCTCGCGACCGCCTTCTCGGTGGACCGCCCCTGGGCGCTCCGGATGGTGCTGGTGGGGACGCTCTGGATACTCCCCCTCGCGTACCTCATTCGGAACCTTCCGGTGACGAGCCGACCGGTGTTCGCCGGGTTCCGCCAACTCGACCCGGGGCTCGACGAGGCTGCGGCGGGACTCGGCGCCTCACGCTGGACCATTCTGCGTCGGGTGACGTTGCCGCTCCTGGCACCCGCCCTCGCGGCGGCCGGAGCGCTCGCCTTCGTGACCGCGCTGGGTGACTTCGTCACTTCGGTGCTGCTTTACACGTACGACACTCGACCGCTCTCGCTCGAGATCCTGGCGAGCCTCCGCTCCGGGGAGGTGGGGGTCGCCGCCGTCTACGGCGTCCTCCTGATGCTCGCCTCGGCCGCCGTCTTCCTCCTCGGTTCGCGTACCGGGAGCACCACGCGATGACTGACAACGGTACCTCCTCCTCGCGCGACCACCTCAAACGCCTGGGCGTCCTCATCGCGGTCAACGCGGTGGACATGCTCGGGTTCGCGATGGTGCTGCCGATCCTTCCCTTCTATGCACAGCACCTGGGGGCGACGCCGTTGATGATCGGATGGATCATCTCGAGCTACTCGATCGCCCAGCTCCTCTCGGCGCCATTTTGGGGCCGGGTCTCCGACCGGTATGGCCGGCGCCCCGCGCTCCTGATCGGACTCCTGGGGTCGGCGGCGGCGTATATCGTGTTCGCCTTTGCCGGGAGTCTCTGGCTCCTCTTCCTCTCCCGCTTCGTGCAGGGTGCCGGCGGCGGGACGACCGGGGTGGCCCAGGCGTACGTGACCGACACCGTGCGGCCGAGCGAGCGCGCCAAGGCACTGGGGTGGCTCTCGGCGGCGACGAGCGCGGGGATCGCGATCGGGCCGATCATCTCCTCCTACAGTTCCCATCTCGGGCAGCAGTATCCGGGGCTGATCGCCGCGGCGATCTGCATCGTGAACCTGTTCTTCGCCTGGCGCTGGCTCCCCGAGACCCACACCGAGGCGATCCGCGCCGTGGCGAAGCCGAACAAGCGGCCGGTGTGGCAGGGGGCCGCCGACGTGATCCGGCATCCCTCGGCCCCGGTCTCCCGGATGATCTGGATCTATGGCATGGCGATGCTCGCCTTCTCGTTCCTGACCTCCATCCTCCCGATCTGGCTGGGAGCGGAGATGGGACTCACCGAGCGGAATATCGGCCCGGTGTTCACCTATATCGCGGGGCTGTCGTTCCTGATCCGGGTGGTGATGCTGGGACCGATGGTGAAACGATTCGGGGAACTGGGGACCATCCGGTTCGGGTGTCTGTCGCTCATCGTCGGGTTCGCGCTCTATCCCTTCCAGCACACCTGGTTCGGCCTTCTGCCGACGATGGCGCTGATACCGCTCGGTGCCGCGCTCATCTTCCCCTCGACCACCTCACTGATGTCCCGGTTCTCGCCCAAGGAGAGCGTGGGAGAGACGATGGGGGTGGCCCAGATGTTCGCGGGCGCGGCGCGGGTCATCGCCCCGATCATCTCGACCGGCCTCTTCCAGATGTACACCCACAGCACCCCGTTCTTCGTGGCGTCCGGGCTGGTGGTGCTGGCGAGCATGCTGGTGCTTCGGGTCGACCCGGACGCTGTTGCCCAGCACGTCACCCCCTCGCCGGTGTGACGCCGCTGGCACTCTCCGTCTGAGCCGGTACTATTGGGGGGTGAACCCCCTCCGCCGGATCTCCGCATGAACGACCAAGACCGCCTTGAGCAGCTGGAGCAGCGGATGCTCCGGCTCGAGCAGTTGATGCGACAGGTGCTCCAGGCGATGCCCGAACGCGCCGCGGGGCTCCGCCCGCCGCCGATGCAAGTGCCTGTCGTTCCCGTTCCCCCTGCTGCACCCCCGGTCTCCGCTCCGCCCCCCGTTGTTGCACCCGGCCTCGTGAAGGCAGCGCCCCCGCGCGCGCCATCGCTCGATGGGGAGCAGTGGGTTGGCCAGCGCGGCCTGCTCGCCGTGGGTGTCGTCGCGGTGGTACTCGCGGCGGGATACCTGCTCAAGCTTTCGTTCGATCGCGGGTGGATCTCTCCGTTGATGCGCTGCTTCGGCGGCGCGGCGGCCGGGCTCGGGGTCGCCGTTCTCGGATGGTCGGTGGAGCGCCGAGGGTACCGCACGTATGGGCCCGCGCTGGTCGGCACCGGCGCGGCGATCATCTACGTGACCGTCTGGGCAGCGAGCAGCTTGTATGGATTCCTCCCCCCGGCAATGGGGATCGGCGCAATGGCGCTGGTGGCGCTCGCGCTCTCCGCGGCCGCATGGAAGCTGGATGAGGAGGCGCTCGGTGCAGTCGCGGCAGTGGGCGCCTTCCTCGCGCCGATCGTGATCGGGAACGTCGATGCCGACGCGGACCGGTTGTTGGCGTACCTCGCCGCCATCGGCTTCACGATGGGTGCGGTGGCGTGGGAGAAGGGATGGCGCCTGACCGCGCTCCTCATCGGCGCGAGCTATTTCGGCCTCGGTCTTTCGGCTGCCGATGCCGCCCACCCTTTGGCCATCCTGGCGTATGGCGCCTGCGGGGGTGCCGCCGGGCTGGCGCTGGGGCTCAAGCGCGATTGGTGGGAGACCCGCTTCCTCAGCTTCTGGGGTGGCTGGGGCTGCCTCACCTTTGTCGACTCTGCGAGCACCGCGCCGTTGGTGCTCCTGGCCGGGATGGCACTGTCATACCCGGTGTGGGACTTCGCTCTCAAGTGGGATGGGGTCTGGCCTTTCGGGGAGCGCTCGGAGCAGCGACGTCCGATCCTCCCGTCGCTCTATTTCTACGTTACCCCCTTGTGGCTGATCTGGGCCGTCGATCGGCTCGGCTACCCGGCGTTCACAACGTACCCGGGGCTGGCGGCCGCGATCGTGGGCATCGCCTACCTGGCGATCGGCCTCACCGGCCGCCGGCGCGCCTTCGCGGTGGTGGGAACCCTCGGCGTGCTCGGCGGGGCGATGGTGGAGTGGGACTGGGGCCTCGTCAGCGCCGGCGTGGCCGGCCTGCTGGCGCTCGCGTGGGGGGCGGTCGGTCGAGTGACCCGACGGAGCGATTGGAACCTTCACGCCCTGGTGGCGGTCGCGATGGCGCTCCTGGTGCACCAGACCCAGGCAGTCGCGGCGCGTCCACTCGATGGCCCGGCCTTCACCGACAGCTGGGCCCTGGTGATGTGGGGACTCATTGCGGTGGCGATCGCACTCGCGACCGATCTGGCCGCACCGGACGATGATCCGCGGACCCAGCGCACGGGAGCGTTGTGGGTCATGGCAGGACTGATGCTGCTGGTCAGCGTCACGGGGGAGCTGCATCGGTTCTTCCGGCTGAACGTCGTGGACCCGCAGACCGCGTCCCTGGCCGGCGGGCTGGCCATCAGCGTCTGGTGGCTCCTCTTCGCCGGTGCCTGCATACTGGTCGGATTCCGCCGCGGGCTCCGACCGCTCCGCGTGGCCGGGCTCTGGGTCTCGGGACTCGCGGTCATGAAGGTGGTATTCATCGACCTGAGCACCCTCGATGCCCTGTACCGGGTGGCGTCGGTGTTCGGGCTCGGCCTCGTCTCCCTGCTCGTGGCGTGGTCGTACCATCGCCGCGCCCGACTCGATGCCGCCGATCTCCCGTCCGACCGCTAGTTCGCTCCGCGCCACCACGTGGGAAGAGGTTCGCGCCTACTACGCGACCCTCACGGAGCGCCCGCTCGACCGCGGAACGGCGGAGGGGTGGCTCCGCGAGTGGTCGGACTACGAGAGCGCGCTGTCCGAGGCGGCGGCCCTCGCGATGATCGACTATACCTGCGACACGGAGGATGCCGGGAAGCGCGAGCTGTACCAGCGCTTTTCAGGGGATATCCTGCCGCGTGCGGAGGAGCTGAGCGTTGCTCTGGCCAAGCGGCTGGTGGCGCTGGGTTGGGCACCCAAGGGGATGGAACTCCCGGTGCGTCGCTTCCGCGCCCAGATCGAGATCTTCCGGGAGGCCAACGTCCCGCTCCTCGCCCAGGGCGAGAAGCTCGGGAGCGAGTATCAGGCCATCGTCGGAGGCTTCACGGCGGAGTGGGAGGGGGGTCAGCTCCCGATCCCGCAACTCGCGCCGTTCCTCAAGGATCTCGACCGCGGCGTGCGCGAACGCGCCTTCCGCGCCTCGACCGCGCCCTACATCGCCGCGCGGGGCCAGCTGGCGGCGATCTTCGACCAGCAGTATGCCCTGCGGCAGCAGGTGGCGAAGAATGCCGGGTTCCCGGACTACGAGAAATACGCCTTCGCGTCCAAGCAGCGTTTCGACTACACCCCCGATGACTGCCGCCGCTGGCACGATGCGGTCGAGGCGGCCGTGCTTCCTGCCGTTGAGCGGATCCACGCGGCGCGGCGGAAGCGCCTCGGCCTCGATCGGCTCCGGCCCTGGGACATGGAGGTGGATCCCCTGGGGCGAGCGGCGCTCAAGCCGTTCACCACCGACCAGCAACTGATCGCGACCACCGAACAGGTCTTCGTGATGGTCGACGCGGAGCTCGGTGTCGAATTCACCACGATGCGGCAGGAGGGGTTGCTCGACCTCGGCTCGAGGAAGGGGAAGGCGCCGGGGGGATACTGCGAGACGCTCCACGAGCGGGGCCGCCCCTTCATCTTCATGAACGCGGCCGGCACGATGGAGGATGTGATGACCCTCCTCCACGAGAGTGGCCACGCCTTCCACGCTTTCAGTTCACACGCCCTTCCGTTGCTCTGGCAGCGGAACCCGACGATGGAGCAGGCGGAGCTCGCCTCGATGGGGATGGAACTCCTGGCCTTCGACGGGCTCAGAAGATCGCAGGGCGGCTTCTTCGACGAAGCGGAATGGGGGCGGGCCCGGCGCGAGCACCTGGAGGACGTGCTGTTCACCCTGCCACACGTCTCTTCCGTCGACGCGCTCCAGTCGTGGATCTATACCTCGGGGCAGGGGCACGACGCCGCGGCGCGCGATGCGGAGTGGTGCCGGCTCCGCTCCAGATTCGACCAGGGCGCGGATTGGACCGGGCTTGAGGCGGAGCGGGTGGGGCGGTGGTACCGCCAGCTCCACATCTTCCTCTATCCCTTCTATTACATCGAGTATGGCCTGGCCCAGCTGGGAGCGATCCAGCTTTGGCTCAACGCCCGCCGCGATCATCCGGCTGCGCTGGCCGCGTACCGAAGGGCACTGGCCCTCGGCGGGACCGTGACACTCCCCCAGATGTACCAGGCGGCGGGCGTGGAGCTGGTCTTCGACCGGGGGCGGATGGCGGAATTGGTGGCAGCGGTGGAGGAGGAGCTGGCCCGACTGCCGGAATAGTGGGGCGTTGCTTCCGGAGGCCGACAGGGCGATTTTCCTCGCTCTAGACCCGGTCCGGCCCCCATCAGGGGGAGCCAGCCGGAACCAGTACGACCCCAGGGGAGTGAGCGGATGGCGAAGGAAGAAGGGATCGAGATGGAGGGCGTGGTCACCGAGGTGCTGCCCGACCGGAACTATCGGGTGCTGCTCGACAACGGCCATTCCATCCTTGCCTACGCGGCGGGGAAGATGAGCAAGTTCAAGATCCGCGTCCTCGAAGGGGACCGGGTGAGCGTGGTCCTCTCTCCCTACGACCTGACCCGCGGTCGGGTGGTGTACCGCCACAAGTAGTGCCGCGATTCATCGCGGCGAAGTAGGCCCGCGATGCATCGCGGGCAAGCAGGCATCGACCCAGGGGCTCCCAAGGAGCTGCCTGGGTTTATTCATCCTGGGTCAGGGCAGGGGAGAGGCTTGTCGGGCGCGCGAACCCATGATGAACTGAAACCGTGAGGCTCCGACCCGACCGGTCAGTATCGAGCATGGGAATAGCTCGGCAGGAGCAGGAACCCTGGATACCCTGGAACCCAGGAGAAATGACCGTGTGGTCTCGGCGGGGAGTGCCGCTCTGGGACCACATTATCGTCTTCTTGGGTTCCTGGGCATCCTGGGTTCCTGTTCCCACCTGCCGACAATGTGAAATGATCCCCTCCGAGAGCCCCGATGCTCGTGGGTTCGGTCCATCATGGGTTCGCGCGCCCGCTTTCCTGCGTCTTGCAGGGATGCTCGCCACCGGAAACACGTAGGGCCGCCTCCCGAAGGAAGCGGCCCCCGTGTCACGCCTGGTGGCGGTCAGACCTTGGTGACGTTCTCCGCGGCCGGGCCCTTCTGACCCTCGACCATTTCGAACTCCACCTTGTCGCCCTCGGCGAGCGAACGGAACCCGTCGGCCTTGATGGCCGTGTGGTGCACGAAGCAGTCCTTCTCGCCAGACGCGGGGGTGATGAAGCCGAAGCCCTTCGCGTCATTGAACCACTTTACTGTGCCCTGGATGCGAGCCATCGTACTACCCTTCCTTTGAGGGGTGATGCGTCGGGGGTGCCGTATCGCCTACCGACCGACTGCTGTGCCGGACGTGAGCGTGCCTCACGAGCCGGGGCCAACGCCAAAAAGGTCGCCCGGGCGACGGGCCCGTGTCAAGTCGATGGTGGGTCAGGACTTGGAGCGCCACCAGGTGAGGGCCGCCTTGGTCCATTCGCCGCTGCGATGCCGGAGTCCGCTGACCCGGTTGAGCGCCTGCTGGAACTCGGCAGCTGAGGGGTAGCGCTGCTCCGGCTCGTTACGGAGGGCGCGCTCGAGCACGTCCACCAGCTGGGGCCGGATGTCAGGGCGCCGCCCGCGGAGGTCCGGGAACTGCTCTCCGGTCTGCTTGGCAAGCACCTGCTCGGGGGTGTGGCCCGGGAAGGGTGACTCGCCGAGCAGGGCGAAGAAAGCCACTGCGGCCAGGCTGTACAGGTCGGTCCGCTGATCCACTCGTTCGCCCAGGAGCTGTTCGGGAGAGGCGAACTGCGGCGTGCCGCTCTGGCTGGTGGCGCCGCCGAACTTCCCCTGGCCCCGGAGGGCCAGCGCCAGGCCGAAATCGGTGATCCGGAGCCGTCCGGTCTTTTCCAGCAGCAGATTCTCGGGCTTGATGTCGCGGTGCACGAGCCCCATCGAGTGGGCGACGCCGAGGGCGGTGAGTGCCTCGCGCATGAGACGCATCAGGTCCTCGGCCGGCATCGGGCCATCGCGCTCGACCTTCTGCGCGAGGTTCGGGCCGTCGACGAATTCCATCGTGTACCAGAGGAGTCCGGACCGGCCCGCGATGTCGTAGATGTCGACGATGTTCGAGTGATTGATCCGGGCGGCCAGCTGGGCCTCGCGGCGGAAGCGCTCGACCACCACCGGGTCAGCGGTAAAGTGAGGATGCAGCACCTTGAGGGCCACCTCGCGCTCGAGGTGGAGGTCGCGCACGCGATACACCCGGCCGAACCCTCCGGCACCGATCAGCCCGAGGAGCTCGTAATCGTCGCCCAGCGCACGGCGAAGCTTCTTTTCCCAGAGTGCCCCGTCCTCGACCCCGGTGGGGGAGAGGCGGGCCGGTCCCACCAGCAGGGCAGGGTTGTCAAAGGTCCCTGCGTCGGAGGTGAAGTCCTCCAGCATCTCCGAGGCGGTGAAATAACGGTCGTTCGGGGCGGGGCGGAGCGCCCGGAGCAGGATCCGTTCGATCGCCGCGGGGGTATTGGGCCGGAGGACGCGCGGCGGCTTGCAGTCGGCCGGGCTGAGCGGTGGCTCGACACCGGTGACCGCGTAATAGAGGATCGCGCCGACGGTGTAGACGTCGCTCGCTTGGTCGCCGAGAGAACCGTCCCGGACCTCGGGCGCCATGAAGCTGAGGCCGGAGGGCGGGGAATCGGCCGGCAGGTCGGCCAGCACCCAACTGCAGTAGCGCAGATCGGTGATGACCCCGCGGCCGGCGAGATTGAGGAGCACCGCGGGGGGAACGATCCGGCGGATGATGATCCCGTGTGCGTGGGCATGCTCGCAGGCGGAGAGCAGGTCGCGCGCGAGCGTGTGCACCGTCGGGATCGGGCGGGGCCCGCGCTGGACGGCGTCCTGCAGGCTCTCCCCCTCGATCCAATTCCCCACCCGATAGGCCACCTCGCCCGCCAGGCCTGCGTCATACGCGTGCCGGAGGGCCGGGTGGTCCAGCTGGGCGATCGCCTCGGCCTCACGCAGGAACCACCGCCGGAAGCGCTCGTCGGTGTAGAAATTGACCCGGAGGCTCACGGGCCGGTTCAGCGTGGTGTCATAGGCCGCAAAAAGCACCCGCTCACGGTTGGCCGCGATCAGGGCATCGAGCCGGTACCTCGGTCCGAGGGCGGCGCTGATGCGCTCATGGATAGTGAGAGGTGGCGGGGTGGTCACGGGAGGGAATCTAGTGACGCAGGGGCTCGAAGGGAGGGGGTCCGGGCTCTGTAACAATGAGGCAAACCATTGGCCCGCTTGGCGTTACCTGTCCAATACAGGAGCAGGGGTTGCTATTGATGGATGACCCGGGTATTCTTCCCTTCAGAGAATGACATAGCCCTTAGGGGCCCCAGGGAGCGGCCTTCCAGCCTGGGTGACTAAACTGAACAAGGCCCTCTTTCCCCGGTCCGGCGTAACAGCCAGGTCGGGGTGATTGTTTCTGGGAGTCTAGAGTTCAGAGTCCAGAGTCTAGAGGGGCGCGGCGTGGGCTTCCCTGCTCGGGAACTTGCATCGCACCCCTCTCAACTCTGAACTCTCGACTCTAGGCTCTGACCGCGACGGCCAGTTGCGTCGTCAGCAACCGCAATTCCGTCAGCATCCCCCGCCGCTGCCACGCGTCGTGGCGTTCGAGCGCCTCCGCGAACGACCGGAACCACCAGATCAGCTGTGGGCCGGTGGCCGGGGTCACCTGCGCCAAGTACTCCGGTCCCAAGCGACGCACATCGGCCAGGATGGCCCCGCAGGAGATGATCTCGCATCCCGCGCGGACGTCGAGCGTCCGTGGTTCGGCCTCGGCGAAATGCTCCAGGACGTCGCACTGGGCGCTCTCCCAGGTACGCGAGAGGCTCTTCCGCTCCGGCCCGACCGGCGGACCCATCGCCTCCACCGCCACCCCGTGGACCATCGCTCCGAACTTCTCGGTGATCCGTCGAGCCACCGCGGGACGTTCGCGCGGCGGAGTCTGCGCCAGGACCTCGGAGAGGATACCTGCCTGGATCACGGCATCCTCACAGTCGTAGCGCGCGAGCAACACACCGAGGTTGGCGGGGCGGGCCAGATCGGCGGCGCTGCGCTCGGGTCCGAGTGCAAGCTGCTTGGCGGCGAAGCTGAGCGCGTGGCTGACCGGATCGGAATACATCTCAGGGGATGCCGAGGAGCTTGTGTGTCTGGAGCGAAAGCCGCCACTGCGGATGCGCCAGGCAATACGCCACGGCGCGCTCGGTGTTCCTGGCCAGGTCGGGGCCATCCATCGGCTGCAGGAAGAAGTGCTCGAACGCCAGGTCGGTGAAGCGTTCCGGCATCGCATCGGCCTGCGGATAGACGAGTTTCAGTTCGTGGCCGCTCGTCAGCACCACCGCCGCGGTGGATTTCGGCGACACGCAGATCCAGTCGATCCCCTCGGGCGCAGTCTGCGTGCCGTTGGTCTCCACTGCCACGCGAAACCCTTCGACGTGAAAGGCCTCGACCATCGCGGCGTCGAGCTGGAGCAGGGGTTCGCCGCCGGTGCACACTACGAGGGCCAGTGGGCCAGTGGGCCGGCGGGCCAGTCGCGCGGCGCGGCGCTCGGCGTCCTGTCCATCCCAGATCTCCGCAGCCCGCTTCGCGAGCTCGGCGGGCGTGGCGAACTTTCCGCCGTTCAGGCCGTCGGTCCCGACGAATTGGGTGTCGCAGAAGGTGCAGACCGCCTTGTGGCGGTCCTCTTCGCGCCCGGTCCAGAGATTGCAGCCGGCGAACCGGCAGAACACCGCCGGGCTCCCCGCCTGACCGCCCTCACCCTGGAGCGTATAGAAGAGTTCCTTGACGGCGTAGGGCATGCGGAAAGGTAAGCGGTGAGCGGTAAGCGGTGAGCGGGCCTTAAGCTGTCATCCCGAGCAGAGCGAGGGATCTAGCCCGTGAATACCGTCGCGGGCCCGCCAGCATTGGTCTTGACATGGTAGATCCCTCGCTCTGCTCGGGATGACACATCGCTGTTACTGGTATCTCGTCGGATCAGCGACCCCCGCCTCCTGGAACCCCTTCCGCCGGAGCGCGCAGGCATCGCAGTGCCCGCAGGCGAGTCCGGCGGGAGAGGGATCGTAGCAGGTGAGAGTGATCCCGTAGTCGACGCCGAGCTCGGTGCCGCGACGGACGATGTCGGCCTTGGTCAGGTGGAGCAGGGGAGAGTGGATGGAGAGCGGGGCGGTGCCCTCGACCCCCGCCTTGGTGGCGAGCCGCGCCATCTTCTCGAACGCTTCGATGAATTCGGGGCGGCAGTCGGGATAGCCGGAGTAGTCCAGCGCGTTGATCCCGATGAACACATCGGCGGCGCCGATCACTTCGGCGTAGCCGAGGGCGAAGGCGAGGAAGATCGTATTGCGGGCGGGGACGTAGGTGCTGGGGATCCCGTGTCCGATGTCGTGCTCGGAGCGATCCTTGGGCACGTCGGGGCCGCCGGTCAGCGCCGAACCGGCGAAGGCCGAAGGGTCGAGCGAGACGATCCGGTGGTCGACGACACCGACGGCCTTGGCGACCCGGGCGGCGGCCTCGAGCTCGACGGCATGGCGCTGGCCATAGCGGAAGCTGAGCGCGTGGGAGAGATACCCCTCGCGCTTGGCGATGGCGAGGCAGGTGGCGGAGTCCATCCCCCCGGAGAGGAGCACGACGGCGTGCTTCGTCATTCGTGAAAGGTAAGGGGTGAGGGGTGAGGGGTGAGGGGTGCTTGGTGTTGGCTGTCATCCCGAGCGGAGCGAGGGATCTTGCCCGCAAAGACCGTCGCGTGCCCGCAGGCGCCGGTCTTGGCATGCTAAATCCCTCGCTCCGCTCGGGATGACAGCTTGTCTGTCCCGTTACCTGCCCAGCAGATGTCGCAGCGTCCCCTCGAGCTCCGGGTACCGCCACTCGAATCCCAGGGTCTGCAGGCGGGCGGGTACGAGGCGCTGACTGGCGAGGATCGTCGACCTCGCCATTTCGCCGAAGAGCAGCTTGAGCACCAACGCGGGCACCGGGAGGTACGTCGGGCGGCCGAGCACCTGGCCGAGGACCGCGGTGAAGTCGGCGTTGGTGTGTGGAGTAGGTGTCACCGCGTTGATGGCGCCGCGGTATCGGTCGTCGAGCAACGCCCGGTGCACCAGGTAGATCGCGTCGTCGAGCCCCAGCCACGACATCCATTGCTTCCCGCTGCCGAGGCGGCCGCCGGCACCCGCCAGCATCGGTGGCAGCATCTTGGCCAGCGCCCCACCGGAGGGCGACAGCAGGACGCCGAAGCGGAGGTGGACGAGGCGGGTGCCCCGCTCGCCGAGCGGCTTGGCGGCCGACTCCCAGCCCCGCGTCACTTCGGCAAGGAAGTCGGCACCGGTGGTCGAGGCTTCGGTGAGCAGTTCGTCGCCCCGATCGCCGTAGATCCCCATCGCGGAGGCGCTGATGAGGGTCCGGGGTGGCCGGGCGAGCTTCGCCAGTGCGGCCACGAGCCCGTGGGTCCCTTCCACCCTGCTCGTGCGGATCCGCGCCTTGCGGGCGACGGTCCAGCGCCCGCCGGCGATCGGCTCACCGGCGAGGTGGATCACCGCATCATAGCCATCGAGCGCGGAGGCATCCCAATTGCCGGCGGGGTCCCAGCTGATCTCTCCCTCCTTCGGCATGCCGCGCACGAGGGGAACGACCTGGTGCCCGCCGGTCCTGAGGAAGGCTGCCAACTGGCGGCCGAGGAGACCGCTCGCGCCGGTGATGGCGACGCGGAGAGTGCGTCCTTCGGCCCGCGCCTGTTCCGCGAGGTCTGCGGCGAGGGTGGCATGCCGGTAAGTGAACATCCGCGCGATCCGGGCGCGTACCCTGCCATCGCCGAGTGCCCCGATGGCGCCGAGGGGGAGGGACCAGCTGATCTCGTCGGTGGCGCGGGTGCGAGCGGGACCGAGCGGCTCGAAGCGATGGAGGTGGTCCCAGCGGTCGAACGGGCCCCGAAGCATCCGATCGCGGAAGTGCTCGGGTGCCACGACGTCGTAGTGCTCCATCGTCCAGACCGAATCGACGCCTGGCATGACCCCGGCGCGTACCACCACCCGGGCGCCGTCGGCCACGCCGCCCGAGCTGATCACTTCGCTCGATTCGAATGGGGGCGTGAGGCGCTCGAGCGCACCAGGGCGGAGGTGCCAGTCCCAGACCGCTGGCCGCGGCGAATCGAGCTCGATCGAACGGGTGTAGGTGGGCATGATCTCTCCAGAGTACCGGTCCCGGCCCTGGTCGGCCAGAGCCCCCACCCCGCCAGCCGGGAGGCTGCGCGCCGATCTGCGGCTTTCACGTCGGGGGCGCGGGCACTACGTTTGACACCTGACTCGGCAGGAGACCCCGATCGGTACCTCGGCAAAGGCCGCCCCTGCGGCCCAGGCAGCACCCGTGACCCCGGCGTCCACGCCGGGGAGTTCGCCAACGCCGGTCGCGCCACCCGCGCCGCCCAGCTGGACCATCAAGGACGCGGAAAAGCTCTATAACGTGCAGGGCTGGGGACAAGGATACTTCCGGGTGAATCCGGAAGGTCACGTCGCCGTGCATCCCAGCCGGGACCCGAAGCAGGGGATCGACCTGTTCCAGCTGGCGCTCGATCTGGAGGCGCAGGGGGTGCGGTTGCCGCTCCTCGTGCGCTTCTCGGACATCCTCAAGTCGCGCCTCGAGCTGCTGGCGGAGGCGTTCGCCACCGCGATCAAGGAATTCGGGTACGAGGGGAAGTACACCACCGTCTACCCGATCAAGGTCAACCAGCAGCGCCACGTGGTGCAGGAGATCGTCGAGTTCGGCACGCCCCTGGGCGTGGGGCTCGAGTGCGGATCCAAGCCGGAGCTGCAGGCGGTGCTCGGGCTGTCGGAGGGGACCGACCATATCATCGTGTGCAACGGCTACAAGGATGAAGAGTTCCTCCGGCTGGCGATGATGGGCCAGAAGCTGGGCCACGACGTATTCATCGTGGTGGAACAGCTGAACGAGCTCGAGTCGTTGCTCCGGGTGGCGGCGGAGCTCGAGGTGCGACCCAATATCGGCGTTCGGATCAAGCTGGCCACCGAAGGCTCCGGCCGGTGGGCCAAGAGCGGCGGGGAGAAGAGCAAATTCGGACTCTCGGCCACGCAGCTGACGCGACTCTGCGCCCGGCTCGAGGCGGAGGGGATGCAGGACCAGCTTCGCCTGGTGCATTTCCACCTGGGCAGCCAGATCACCGACATCCGCTTCATCAAGGCGGGACTGGAAGAGGTCGGGCGCTTCTACGCCGCGCTCCGGAAGAAGGGATTCGGGATCACCCACGTCGACGTGGGAGGCGGGCTCGGCGTGGACTACGACGGTTCGCGTTCGACCCGGCCGGCGTCGATGAACTACACCATGCGCGAGTACGCCAACGACGTGGTGTACACCCTGGGACAGGTCTGCAAGAACGAAGGGCTGCCCTACCCGGACCTGATCTCCGAATCGGGGCGAGCCACCACCGCCCACCACGCCCTGTTGCTCATCAACGTCATCGACGTCGAGACTCAGCAGGACCCGGTGGTGCCGGCCCGGCGCACCGACGCGCACCCGCTGCTGAAGCAGATGCAGGAGAACCTCGAGCTTGCCGGGAGCACGGACAGCGTGGTCGAAGCGTTCCACGATACCCTCTTCCTCAAGGAGCGGGCGCAGGAGCTCTTCGTGAGCGGGGTGTTCACGCTGCAGGACCGGGCCGACGCGGAGCAGTTCTACCTCTGTACCGTCAACGCGGTGGCCAAGGCCATCGGTGACGACAAGACCACCTTCGCCGAGCTCCAGGGCGATATCGAGGGGACCCTGGTCGACCGGTACTTCTGCAACTTTTCGCTGTTCCAGTCGCTTCCCGACAGCTGGGCCATCGACCAGCTCTTCCCGATAATGCCGATCCACCGGCTCGCCGAGCCGCCGATCCGCAAGGGGACGCTGCAGGATATCACCTGCGATTCCGACGGCACCATCGACCGGTTCGCCGGGGGACGGAAGGGGAAGCCGTCGCTGGAGCTGCACCCGCTGCTGGCCAACGAGCCGTACATCCTGGGTGTGTTCCTGACCGGCGCGTACCAGGAGATCCTGGGCGACCTGCACAACCTCTTCGGCGACACCAACGCCGTGCACGTGCGGCTCAGCGAGCACGGTTACGAGGTGACCGACCTCGTGCGTGGCGACACGGTCACCGAGGTGCTGCAGTACGTGCAGTTCCACGCCCCTGATCTCCTCACCACCTTCCGGCGCAAGGTGTCGCGGGCGGAGGGGTTGTCGCGGGCGGAGGCCAACGCCTTCATCGCGGACTACATCGCCGGGTTGGAGGGGTATACGTACCTGGAGGATGGACTGGATGTGCAGGTGGTGGAGTAGCGGGCCGGTGGGCCAGACGGCCAGTGGGCCGGGCCCTTAAGCCAAGAACCCTCCAGAGATCATGGAGGGTTCTTTTCTTGCCCACTGGCCCACTGGCCCACCGGCCCCCTACTTCCGCATCGCCATCGGGACGAAGTCGCGCTTGTCGGCGCCGATGTAGATCTGGCGGGGGCGGGAGATCTTCTGCTCCTTGTCCTCGAGCATCTCCTCCCACTGGGCCAGCCACCCCGGCGTGCGACCGAGGGCGAACAGCACGGTGAAGTAGTCGGTGGGGTATCCCATCGCCTGATAGATCAGGCCCGAGTAGAAGTCGACGTTGGGGTAGAGCTTGCGCTTGATGAAGTACTCGTCCTCGAGGGCGATCTTTTCGAGCTCGAGGGCGATCTCGAGCTTCGGGTTGAGGCCGGTCTGGTTGAAGACGTCATACGCCACCTTCTTGATGAGCTTGGCGCGGGGGTCGTAGCTCTTGTACACCCGGTGCCCGAAGCCCATGAGGCGGCCATCGCCGCCCTTCACCTTGGCGATGAAGGCGGGGATGTCCTTCTTGTCGCCGATCTCGTCGAGCATCTGCAGCACGGCCTCGTTGGCGCCGCCGTGGAGCGGGCCATACAGCGCCGCGATGCCGGCCGCGATGGCCGAGAACGGGTCCACCTGGGACGAGCCAACGCCGCGCACGGCGCTGGTCGAGCAGTTCTGCTCGTGGTCGGCGTGGAGGATGAGGAGGATCTCGAGCGCCTTCTGCAGCACCGGGTTGGGGGTGTGCTGCCCCCCGATGTTGAACGTCATGTTGACGAAGTTGCCGATGTAGCCGAGGTCGTTGCGGGGGAACTCATATGGGAGTCCGCGGCTGTGGCGGAAGGCGAAAGCCGCGAGCGTCGGCATCTTGGCGATGAGGCGGACGCGCTGGATGTAGCGGTTCGCCTCATTATCGATATCCTTCGCATCGGGATAGAACGTCGAGAGCGCCCCGACCGCGCCGAGCAGCACGCCCATCGGGTGGGCGTCGTACCGGAAGCTTTCGAGGAAGGCGGTGATATTGGTATGCACGTATGTGTGATACGTGATGTCGTGCACCCATTTTTCGAGCTGCGCGGTGGTGGGGAGCTCTCCCTCGATGAGCAGATACGCCACTTCAAGGAAGGTGCAATGCTCGGCCAGTTGCTCGATGGGGTACCCGCGGTAGCGGAGGATCCCCTTGTCGCCGTCGATGAACGTGATGGAGCTGCGACAGCTCGCCGTATTCATGAAGGCGGGGTCGTACGTCATGAGGCCGAAATCGTCCTCGGCCGTCTTGATCTGCCGCAGGTCCATCGCCCGGATGGCACCCTCGGCGACCGGCACCTCGTACTGCTTCCCGGTGCGGTTGTCGGTGATGGTCAGCGTATCCTTCGACACCGGAAGGTCCTCAGAGTGGAAGAAAGAGCCGTATTTCGGTCAGCGATGAAAGATAGCACTTCGGCAGGAGCGGTGGCGTGCGGGCGGCGGTGGCGTGCCGCGTCCTGAGCCCACCCTGCCGGAGCGCGCCCGGGGCGCCCTGTTGGGGCACGCCGCCGGCAATGCGTTGGGGGTCCCGACCGAGTTCCTCGGCACCTCCGAGGCGATCGCCCGGGAATATCCCGATGGACTGCGGGAGGTCCGCCGCCGCGACACTCCCGGTTCACCCTGGGACGACGATGTCGCGATGTCGATCCACCTCGCCGAGGAGCTGCTGGAGCGGGAGCCCGACCTCGAGCGACTCACCAAGCGGTGGGTCCGATGGATGGAGGAGGATGGGCGGGGGATCGGCGGGTGGACCCGGACCGCTCTGCTCCATTTCCGGCTGCACGGCACGCCCCCGGCGGAGGCGGGGGGGCAGGCGGGGAATGGGGCGGTGATGCGGAGCCTGCCGGTGGCCCTCCGGTTCTTTCGGCAGCCAGCGAACCTGATCGCCGCGAGCTTCCACACCGCCTCCCTGACCCATCCCGATCCACGGTGCGGGTGGAGCGCGGTGGCGGTGAATGTGGCCGCCGCCTGCTTCCTGAGCGGGCGGCGTGACTTCGTCGGCGACGTCATCGAGGCGCTCCGGAACAACGACGCCCCGGTCGAGGTGACCGAAGCGGTGCGGCGGGTGCCGGCGATGCGGCGGAGCGACCTTCCCATCACCGGCGGGGCGCAAGGATACACGGTCCACTGCATGCAGATCGCGCTCTGGGCGGCGTACCACGAGCCGGAACTCGAGCCGGCCCTCATCTGGCTCGCCAACGCCGGCGGGGACACCGACACCAACGCCGCCGTCGCGGGAGGGCTCCTCGGCGCGCGCGATGGTGAGGAGTCGGTGCCGAAGCGCTGGGTGGCGGAATTGGCGCAGACCGGGTACCTCATCGAGATCGCTGAACGGCTGGTGGGGGTCCAATGAATCGACTCGCGTACTGCGTGCTGCGTGCTGCGTTGTTGATCGCCACGTTGGGACTCGTCGCGCGCCCGTTGGGTGCACAGTCCGGCGGCAGAGCGACACTGCACGCAGTCCGCAGCCCGCAGTCCGTGGTGTTGGTCGTGATCGACGGGGTGCGCTGGCAGGAGGTGTTCCACGGTGCCGATTGCACATTGATGGACTCGGCGCAGGGAGTGGAGGATACCCTCGCGTTGCGGCGGCGATACTGCCGCTCCACGACCGATTCGGCACGGGTGGCGCTCCTTCCGTTCCTCTGGGGCACCGTCGCGCGTCGCGGTCTCCTCCTCGGCGACCGGGATCATGGGAGCGACGCGCACATCTCCAACAGTTTCAAGTTCAGCTATCCGGGCTACAACGAGATCCTGACCGGAACCGCCGACCCCCGGATCGACAAGAACGATCTTGGTCCGAATCCGAACGTGACGGTGTACGAATGGCTGGCGGGTCGGCGCGGCTTCGCTGGCCGGGTGCGGGCGTGGGGCACCTGGGATGTCTTCGACGCGATCTTCAATGAGGCGCGCGCGAAGATCCCGGTGCGGAGCGGTTGGGACGTGCCCTTCCCAGGCCCCCGCGACGCCGCCGAGGCGGAGCTCGATGCCCTCTGGGCGACGACCACGCGGTATTGGGAATTCATGCCGCCCGACGCCTTCCTCCAGCGGGCGGTGCTCCGGAGTATCCGGACCGATCGACCGCGGGTGCTCTTCGTCGGCTTCGGTGAGCCCGACGAATGGGCCCATGGCCGGCGGTATGATCTCTATCTCGCCTCCTTGCACGCGGTGGATGGGTATCTCGCCGAACTGTGGCGCACCCTCCAGGCGCTCCCCGAGTACCGCGGTCGAACGACCCTGCTGGTGGTCACCGATCATGGCCGCGGCCGCACGCCGCGGGATTGGACCGACCACGGACGCACCGTCGACGGCGCGGAGGAGATCTGGCTCGCCGCAATCGGTCCCAGCGTCCCCGCCGCCGGGGCCGTAAGGGGGGGGCCGGCGCTGATCCAGGCCCAAGTGGCTGCCACCGTCGCCGCGATGGTCGGGGAGGTGTGGAGCAGCGTCAACGCTGGGGCTGCCCCGCCCGTACACTTTGCGTCGTACTCACCCACAAATCCCACATTGGAACGCCGATGACTCGAACCTCAGTGCGTCTCGCCGCGATGCTCGCCCTCGTGGCCGCCCCCCTTTCTGCGCAGCAGACCTGGACCGTCGATACGGCCGGCTCCGCGCGCCTCATCGATGAAGGGATGAACCGTTCCCAGGTGATGGACGCGCTGCGCGTCCTCTCCGACAGCATCGGGCCCCGCCTCGCGGGCTCGCCGGCGTACGCATCCGCCGTCCGCTGGGCGCAGGCCCGCTATGCGTCGTACGGCCTGACCGCCCGCGCCGAGGCGTATGACTACGGCGTGCCGTTCGAGCGGGGGCAGGCCACCGCATGGATCACGGCGCCCTTCCGTCGGCAGATGGCGATGTGGAGCTGGGCGTGGACCAATGGTACCGGCGGTCGCGCATCGGAAGGCCCGGTGGTCCGCGTGAACGTTTCGACCCCCGAGAGCCTGGCGGTCTACCGGGGCCGGATCCGGGGGGCATGGCTGATCACGGCCGATCCCGCCAACATCTGGAATCCCGATGGTCCGGCGATGACCGCGGCCGATTCTGCCGCCCAGCGTTCGCAGCAGCAAGCGCGGCAGGCGGCCAACCGGGCCCTGATGGCAGGGCTCGATTCGGCCGCGCGGGCCCGCAATGCCCAGTTCCGAGTCGACCTCCCCTACCTTCTGCGGCAGGCGGGCGCGCTCGGCCGCATCACCGATGGGGCGAAGGACTTCAACCTGATGACGATGAGCGGCTCGCCGCGCTCGGTGTCGCCGCTTCCCAATGCGGTCATCGGGCACGAAGACTTCCTGATGCTCGACCGGCAGCTACGCGCCGGGATGACGCCGCGCTTCTCGGCCACGATCGACAACCGGATGGGCAGCAAGCCGATCCAGCAGTGGAACGTGGTGGCCGAGATCCGTGGCACCGAACGTCCCGGTGAAGTGGTGATCGTGGGCGGACATTACGACAGCTGGGATCTGGCGCAGGGCACCACCGACAACGGCACCGGGTCGATGGCCGCCATGGAAGCGCTCCGGATCATCCAGGCCTCTGGGCTCAAGCCGAAGCGGACCATCCGCGCGATCCTCTTCGGCAGCGAGGAACAGGGGCTCATCGGCTCGGCCGAGTACGCCCGGGCCCACGCCGGCGAGGCCGACAGCGTGCAGGCCGTGCTGATCCTCGACAACGGGGCGGGGATGATCACCGGCCAGGCGATGCAGGGTCGGCCCGAGTTCACCCAGCTCTGGACCGACCTCTTCGCCCCAGTGCAGTCGCTGAACGGCGGGACCACGCTCACAGTCCGGGACGCGAACAAGGGGGGGACCGACCACCTCTCATTCATCCCGATGGGTGTGCCAGGATTCAACTATGATCAGATGACCCGCGGCTACAACCACACCCACCACTCCCAGGTCGACAGCTACGACAAGGTGCCGGTGTGGGATATGCGCCAGGCCTCGACCATCATGGCGGTGACCGCCTTCGAGCTGGCCAACCTCCCGGGGGCGATCCTCCCGCGCGGGCCCAAGAGCGAGCGGCCGAGCTTCTTCAGCAACCTGAAGCCGAGCCCGGGGCTGGAGCGGGTGCACTGATCGGTAAGCAGTGAGCGGTAAGCGGTGAGCGGGCCCCATGATCGAGATCTCGACCGTGGGGCCCGCTCACCGCTTACCGCTCACCGCTTACTTGGTCGGCAACGTGACCGAGCATCGGGTATCGAACCCGCCGCGGATGTTGTACACCGTCGTGACGGTGACCGACTTCGGCTTGAGCACCCCGAACAGGTCTTCGGCGAGCTTGGCCGTGGCGTGTTCCTGGAAGATCCCGACGTTGCGGTAGCTCAGCACGTAGTACTTGAGGCTCTTGAGCTCGACGCACGCCTTGCCCGGGATGTAGCGGATGGTGAGCGTCGCGAAGTCGGGGAGCCCGCTGTAGGGACAGACGGCGCTGAATTCCTTCGTCTCGGTGACGATCTCCTGCTCGGGACCTTCGTACGGGAAGGTCTCGAGCACTGCCACGTCCACATGTTCCGGTCCCACGAAGGGGATGGTGCGGCCTTCTGCAGTTGCCATTGATGCTTGCCCTCGCGCGTGATGTTCGGTTGTTCGAATCGTGGTGGAGGGTCGAGGGTCCAGGGTGCTGCAGGGATGGTCCCCCTCGGCGCCCTCCACCCTCCACTCGGATCAATCCTCGCGTTCGACGATGCCGGCTTCGAGCCATTCGAGCTTGTCGTCGATGACCTTCCGGGCGATGGCGTAGGTCCGCACGTCGTCATTGAACCAGACGTCATGGAACTTGTCCTTGACCCTGCGGCGCGACTGGCGGCAGAAGACGTCGGCCAGCTCGAGCGGCGTGGTGTTGGTCGGGTCCTTCTTGTAGAGCATCTGCGCCCGGCTCACCGAGGCGCTCATCGCCAGGAGCTCGGCGCCGATCTCGACCAGCCGGCCGAGGACCGCCTGGCGCTTCTCGAGCTTGGGGCCGAAGCGGATCATGGTGTGGAAGATGGTCCGCGCAAGGCGACCGGAATGGCTCTGCACGAAGCGCATGTGCTTGGCGTTCCGTCCGAACGCGCCGTAGCGGGGCCAGAAGCTCCAGCCGATCCAGCGGGTCGGGTACCACCAGGCGTAGAACAGCCCCGCCTTGACGAGCGCCCCGAACTTCTCGCCCAGCGGCGCCTTCGGGTCGATGAGCTTGCCGGCCACCTTGAGATGGGTGTCCACCGCCTCGCGGGCGATGAAGAGCCGCATGATCTCCGAGCTCCCCTCGAAGATCAGGTTGATGCGGAAGTCGCGCATCATCCGTTCCACGGGATCGGGGCGCTCCCCGCGGCCGCGGAGGGAGTCGGCGGTCTCGTAGCCGCGGCCCCCCTTGATCTGCAGGGTGTCGTCCACGATGCGCCACGCGATCTCGGTATTCCACATCTTCGCGATGGCGGCCTCGAGCCGGATGTCGGTGGTGCCGCGGTCGGCCATCAGGGAGGCCAGGTCGCTCACCGCTTCCATGGCGAAGGTGTCGGCCGCCATCCGGCCGATCTTCTGCGCCACCGCGTCGTGCTTCCCGATCGGCTGGCCCCACTGGACCCGCGTGGCGGCCCAGGGTCGGACGATCTCCAGCGCGCGCTTGCCCGCCGCCACACAGGAGGCCGGGAGCGTGAGCCGGCCGGTGTTGAGGGTCACGAGGGCGAGCTTGAGCCCTTTCCCTTCGCCGCCGATGAGGTTCTCGACCGGGACCTTCACGTTGGTGAAACGGATGATCCCGTTCTCGATCCCCTTGAGGCCCATGAAATGGAGGCGTTGCACCACCTCGACCCCGGCCCACTCCTTCTCGACGATGAAGGCGGTGATCTTCTTCGCATCAGTCTTGGCCATCACCACGAAGAGATCCGCGATGGTGCCGTTGGTGCACCAGAGCTTCTCGCCGTTCAGGATGTAATGGGTCCCGTCGGCCGAAAGCTCGGCGTGTGTGCTCACCGCGGCGGGGTCGGAGCCGACATTGTTCTCGGTGAGCGCGAAGGCGCTGATCGCCCCCTTGGCCAGGCGGGGCAGGTACTTCTTCTTCTGCTCCGGGGTGCCGAAGATCTTGAGGGGTTGGGGCACGCCGATCGACTGCGCCGCCGAGAGGAGGGCGGTCACGCTCCCGTCCATGCTCGTCACCAGGGCGATCGCGTGCGTATACATCGTCTGGGAGAGTCCGAGCCCGCCGTATTCCTCGGGGATCTTGATCCCGAAGGCGCCCATCGCCTTGAGTCCCGCGATCACCTTCTCGGGGATCTTGCTTTCGCGGTCGATGAGGTCGCCGTCGACCTCCTCGCGCATGAACTTCTCGAGCTTCTCGAGGAACGGCTTTGCCTTGGCGAGGTCCGCCGCGGTCGGCTCGGGGAAAGGATGGATCAGGTCGAGCTTGAAGTTCCCCTCGAACAGCTGGCGGACGTAGCTCGGCTGTTCCCAGTGCGTCTCCCGCGCCGCTTCGGCCACCTCGCGCGCCTCGGCCTCGGTGGCCACCGGCGCATTGAGGTGCGGCTGGGACATCCGCTTCGGCTTGGGGGGGACGGTGGCGGTCATAAGTGATCCTTCATCTATGGATGACGCGGGCTCTCGCCCAGCGCACGACAGGTCATCCTGAAAGATAGCGTGCCTTCAGGCGCGCTGCCTTCTCCTCCACCCGGCGGTCGATCGCGAAAGCGCGACAGGGCGGAACGCTGTTCCGTGGTCGAAACTGGCCTCCCCGCACCCACCAAGACCCCAGGGACTTTGGTGGCTGCAGGGGAAGGCGCCTCTCGGGCCGAGCAGTATTTCGCTCTTTCGCCCTTTCGCGTCCTCCTGCCGGTCCCGACCATGAGTCCCCAGTCGTTGCGGGAGGGCAGAAAGGAGATCGCGAAAGCGCGACAGGGCGAAACGCTGTTCCGTCGTCGCCACCGGCCTCCCCGCACCCACCAAGACCCCAGGGACTTTGGTGGCTGCAGGGGAAGGCGCCTCTCGGGCCGAGCAGTGTTTCGCTTTCTCGCGGTTTCGCGACCACTGCCGGTCCTGACCATGACTCCGCACTCATGGCGGAAGGACAGAGAGGTGATCGCGAAAGCGCGACAGGGCGAAACGCTGTTCCGTGGCCGAAACTGGCCTCCCCGCACCCACCAAGGCCCCAGGGGACTTTGGTGGCTGCAGCGGAAGGTTCCACTCGGGCCGAGCAGTGTTTCGCTCTTTCGCCCTTTCGCGTCCTCCTGCCCGTCCTGACCATGACTTCGCACTCGTCGTGGAAGGGCAGAGAGGTGATCGCGAAAGCGCGACAGGGCGGAACGCTGTTCCGTGGTCGAAACTGGCCTCCCCGCACCCACCAAGACCCCAGGGACTTTGGTGGCTGCAGCGGAAGGCTCCTCTCGGGCGGAGGAGTGTTTCGCTATTTCGCCATTTCGTGATGACAGGGCCTGCGGTCAGCGCGAACAGCCGGGTCGGTGTGTACATTCTGGGCATGTCGATCCGGAGCCCCGCATGACCCAGGTCCTCTGCCCCCAGTGCGGAACCGCCTTCACTCCCGGGGCGGTCTACTGCTCCAAGTGCGGTTCCGCGGGTCCCACGCAGCTGAGCGCCGAGCGGGCGCAGGCACGCAAGGAGACGACCGTCACCGAGCGACTCGCCGTGGCGCTCGGCGCCACCTATGAGGTGAAGGGGCTGTTGGGGAGCGGCGGCTTTGCCGAGGTGTACGAGCTCTGGGACAACGATCTGCACCGCCGCCTCGCGGCGAAGGTCCTTCGGCCCGACGTGGCGTGGACCTCGGGCATGCTCTCGCGGTTCAAGCAGGAAGCGCGGGTGCTCGCCCGGCTCAACCACCCGAACATCCTCCCCATCCACTTCATCGGCGAAGGCGAGGGGCTCGCCTTCTACGTGATGCCGGTGGTCGAAGGAGAATCGCTGGCCCAGCTGCTGCGGCGGCAGGGTGCGCTCTCGGCCACCGAGGCGCTGACCATCGCCCGACCGATCCTGCAGGCGCTCGACCACGCCCACGCCGCAGGCCTGATCCATCGCGACATCAAGCCCGACAACATCCTGCTCGAGAAGGGCACCGGTCGGGTGCTGCTGGTGGATTTCGGGATCGCCAAATTGCTCGACAGCGGGGCGCCGTCGCACACCCAGCAGGGATTCGTGGTCGGGACGCCGCACTACATGAGCCCCGAGCAGGCGCTGGGGCAGGGGGATGTCGACCGGCGGACCGACATCTACGCCTTCGGCGCGATGCTCTTCCAGATGGTCACCGGCGTGCCGCCATATGAGGGGGACTCGAGCCAGGAGATCGTCGGCAAGCATCTGGCCGACCCGATCCCCGCCCCGGTCGACCGCAATGCGGCGCTGCCGCGCTGGCTGTCGAACGTGATCGTGAAGTGTCTCGCCAAGCGCGCGGACGACCGCTACGCGACCGCGGCCGATGTCCTGGCGGCGCTCAACGTCGGACGGCAGTCGGGACCGCAACAGGTGGAGCCGGCGGCCAAGGTCGCGGCGCGGGTCCGGGGGGACGAGGCGACCGCGATCCTTCCTTCGAGCGGGGAGCGTCAGGCCGCCGAGAACGGGGGCCAGGGGAAGCGAAAAGGCAGGGTGTTCGCCATCACGGGGGGGCTCCTTGTCCTCGGCCTCCTGGGGATAGGGGCGGTGCAGTTCTTCCGGGTTCCGGTCCAGTTCGAGAATCGGCTGGTCTTCCCGGTGAAAGTGCAGTGGGACGGGCGGGAAGCGGGGGTCGTGGCGTCGGGCGGCACGCTCAGCCACCCGGTCCGGCGGGGCTCACCGGCGACGGTGCAATGGTACGCTGCTCTCCCCTCGGGCGCGCCACCCGGGGAGCCGATCGAAGGGAGCGTGGTGATCGACAAGGCGGCTCGTGGCGCCGAGGTGGTGGCGAGCGCGGAGGGGGCGAAAGTGGCGATGTTCGCGCCACTCATCACCAATACGACAGGGGCGCCCCTGCGGGTGACCGTGAATCCGGGTTCGGCCGCGGCGACCGATTGCCGGTGCTCGGTGCCCGCGGGCGGCACGCGGATGGTGATCGGGTACTATCGCCTGTTCAGCAACTCCTCGGTCGCTGTCACCGCGCCCGATGGCCGGATCGCGGTCTTTCCCAATGTCGCCGCTTCGGTGGCCGCGGGCTCCGGGACGGTAGGCCTCCGGTTCGAGGCGAAGGACCTCCGGCGGCCCTAGGGGCAGACGATTCGGTATCCTGGATGCTGGTGGCCGGGTCATTCCCCGTCGCGGGGGCGTCGCCGTCTGGTGGGCATCAACCGGCCGGGGGTGAGCGACTCGAACCCGAATTTGTCGCGGACCCGGTCGACCGCCTCGGTGAGTGTGCGCTGACGGTGCCGGGTCGGGTCTTCGAAGAGGTCGGGGGGTGCCGCTGGAACAAGATTGGTGGTCCCGATCCCGATGAGCCGGATCCCCTGGCGGCGAAGCCGCGCTTCCCGGAACGCCGGTGCCAGGAGTTTGGTCGCCGCGCTCAGCAGCTCGGCATCGAGCGCGGTGGCTTCGACCAGGGTAGTACGCCGGGTCACGGTATGAAAATCGCCGTGGCGGAGTTTCAACACCACCGTGCGCGCCTGCAGTCCTTCCTCGCGCAGTTGCGACGCCACGTGAGCGGTGAGCCGAGCGAGCCGCGCCTCGAGCCGCGAGAGGTCGATCTCGTCCGTGGCCAGCGTGGTCTCGCGACTGATGCTCTTGGCCGCTTCGCGCCGCGTGAGCGTTGTGCCCCCGCGCCCCTCGAAGCGGAGCTTCAGCGCGGCCGCCTCTTCACCGATCAGGGATCGGAGCCGCGCCAGCGGCATCTGCTGCACCTCCCACGCCTCGGTGAGCCCCTTCTCCGCCAACCGGGCCGCCGTCTTGGGACCGACGCCGGGGAAGGCCCGGAGCGGGAGCCCTGCGACGAATCCCGCCTCCCACCCCGCACGGACCTCCACGATCCCCCGCGGCTTGGCGAAGTCGGAGCCCATCTTGGCTACGGCGCGGTTGGGCCCGATGCCGATGGAGACGTCCAACCCCGTCTCCTGTTTGACATCCTTGCGGATCGCCTCGGCCATCGGGAGGAGCGAGACCGGCCAGAGTTGTTCGGTGCCGGTGAAGTCGAGGTACGCCTCGTCCATCCCGGCCATCACCACCCGGGGGGCGTGACGTTCCAGCACCGCGCGGACGGTGTGCGAGGCCTCGCGATACCAGTCGAAGTCGCCGCTCACCACCGTGGCATCGGGGCAGAGGCGGAGCGCCCGCCCCGTCGGCATCCCGCTCTTCACGCCGAATTTCCGGGCGCCGTAGGACGCCGAGGTGACCACGCCCCGCCCGTCGGGACGGCCACCGACGATGATGTGATCCACCCCGCGGAGTTCGGGCATCCGCTGACGACAGACCTCGACGAAGAAGGCGTCGAGGTCCACGTGCATCAGGCGGGGAGGCATGTAGGGAGGATTACCGCCAGTCGGGATCGATGTGGTACGTCCCTCCGGCCACGGTGGTCCAAGTGGGAGCGCCGGGGATCCAGGAGACGAGATCGATGTGGACCACGCCGGAGAAGTATTGCTCGGCCAAGATCAGTCGGGTGCCGTCCGGCGACCAGCTGAACGCGCCGATGGGGACCTTTCCGGCAGGGAGCTGGTGGGCGGTCAGGCCGGTGCCATTCGATGCGGTCGTGCAGATCCTGCCCGACCAGCAGTTGAAAGCGATCGTTTCCCCGTTGGGAGACCAGCGAACAACGCTCCCCGCAAAGAGGGTGTCGCTTCCGGCGAAGATCGATTGGACCGTTCCGGTCCCCACAGTCAAGATGATCAGCTCGGAGCGTGACGAGTCGGATCCGTTCGGGGCGATGCGGGAGATCGCGACCCGATCGCCGGTCGGTGACCAATCGGCGCCGAAGGCACCGACAGTGTCCGGGAGCAGCTCGGCCGCGTTGGTTCCGTTCGCGTCGATCGCCCAGATCCTGCCGGTCGAGGGGTCGAGGGTCGCGAATTGGCTCCGGCGAACAAAGCTGATCCGATCCCCGATCGGAGACCACCTCGGCCCGACGACGCCGGCGGTATCGAAAATCACCGCCTGGCCAGAGCCATCGGCGTTGACGCGCGCTAACGCGATGCCGATATCGCCCCCGGAGGTCTGGTAGACGAGGCGGTCGCCTGCGGGAGACCACGAAGGCGCCCGACCGCCGCCATTTGGCGGGGATGGCACGATCGGAATCGGATTGGTGCCGTCCGGATTGATCGACCAGATCGCGTAGCCTTGGTCCATGCCCTGGGAATACGCAATACGCGGCCGCTCGCACGTGGCCGCGAACGACTCGGTTCGCATTTCGCCTTCGGCGAGCGTGATCGTCCGGCTAGAGTCCCCGGTGAGCGCGCAATTCATCACGATCCCCCGCAGTGCGATCGTTCGCTGGCCAGGGGCGACGGCTAGGGCGGCGATCGTGTCATTGGCGCCAAGAATACCTTGACCGGCGCCGTCGACCGAAATGGTATAGCCGTCGGGATCGAGGGCGATCCCAGTCGCCGAGGTCGTGATGGTCAAGGAGGCAGGTGTCGGGCAGGCCATAGTAAATGCGACGGTGGCCGTCGCTCCCAGCGTGACGGTGGCCGTAACCGCGGGCGCCCCGGTCACTCCGCAGTTGGCCGCAAGTCCCGTCAAGGCCACAGTGTGTGTTCCGGGCAATATGTTCACGACGGTAATGGTGTCGATGACTCCGATCGAGTCGTGCGGCAAACCATCGATTGAGACCCCGTACCCGTCCGCATCTGGGAAGCCCCCAGTGGTGGCAGTCGTGACGCGGATCGCCCCGAACGTCGTGTCGCACACGATCGCGAAGGCGGTGCTCGCCAGCCCGCCTGCGGGGACCATCACCGTGTCGGTCGCCGGAGCCACCTGACAGTTCGGCGAGACATCGCTCAGGGCCACTATGACCGGTCCTGCGGAGACATTCAGAAGCGTAAGGCTGTCGTGGATCCCGATCGCCACCGGGCTCCTTCCGGTCACCGTGACTTGGAATCCATTCGGATCCCGCTGGGCACCAGTCGTATTGGTCAGGAGGGTCAGGCGCCCGAAGGTGGTATCGCAACCGATGGTGAACAGCACCGTATCTACACCTGCCGCGACCACCCGGGCGGTGTCGGTGGATGTGCTCGGCGTGCAATTCGTCGCGATCCCGCTCAAGGCGACCACGTATGTTCCCGGTGCGATGTCATTCGTCTCGATGGCGGCGTCCCTCGCCATGGGGACCGCACCCGATATCCCGGAAATGGTCACGGAGTACCCATCCGCATCACGCTGCTGTCCGGTGGTGACGTTGCGAACGACCAAACTGCCGCTCGGGGTCTCGGAGGTGGACCCGCCGCCTCCGCAGGCATTGAGGAGCGTTAAGATGCAAAGCAGTTTGGCATGCGACATGAGCGGTCGACCCGGGTCGAAGTGACGAAAAAGGGGACAGGAATCTAACCTCTCCCCTCCTCGTATCGAGCATCCTGCCGGCTACTTCGTCAGGGCAACGTCACCTTCGCGATGGTGGCCCCCGGCTTGTGGCCGTTGGCGTTGGTACCGACCGGGAAGTTCAGGTTCGCGATGTAGAAGGTGCTGCCGTCGCGCACCAGTTCGGCGGGGAAGCGGAGCGTGGTGTCCATGGCCACGAGCACGGTGATCGCGCCGGTAGGGGAGATCTTCGAGAACCCGTTCCGGAAATTCTGGGTGGCGTAGAGCGTATCGCCCGGGCCTACGACCACACCGTCGGCGCCGACGAGCATCGTGGACTCGACCACCTTGGTGATGGCGCCGAGCTGATGGTCCGGCTTCACCTCGAGGCGCCAGATGGTGCCGGTGCCGGTGTTCATGGTGTAGACATTCCCCTTCGAGTCGACGGCCGCACCGTTGGTGACGTAGATGCGGACCGGGATCGTCGTGTCCACGCTGACCGGCGAGAAATGTTCGGCGAAGAGGATCGCCTTCCCGCCGTTCGGCCCGGTGTGGTACATCGCGTCGACGTCGCCGCCGCTGATCCAGACGTGACCGTCCGGGGCGATGGTGATGCCGTTGGCGTGCCCGGCACCGGTGATGAACACCTTCGCATCCTTCTTCGGGTCGAAATCGGTGGCGCCGAGGCGGTCATGCGCCACCCGGTACACAGTGCCGGAGTCCTGGCAGGCGATGAGGAGGTTCCCGGCCGAGTCGGCCACCTCGCCGAGGTAGCCGCACGAGATGGGAAGCCGGCCGACGACCTTGGGGGTCGGGGCCGCCGGATCGATCTCGTAGATCGTTCCCTGCCACGAAGTGGTGTAGAGCTTGCCGCCGAATATCGCGACCGACTCGATGATCGTGGTGCTGTCACCGATCGCGGTGAGGAGGGTCGAGGTCGCGAGCTTCGGGGCCGGCGCCGGCTTGGCGCACGCGGCGAGGGCGAGTGCCGCGATTAGGGTGCGACGCATAGTTGTCCAGAGTGGAGGGTGGAGGGTGAAGGGTCGGGTGTTCAGGTTGCGGGCTCCTATCTGGCCCGGCAGCACGCTCCACCCTCGACCCTTCACATTCAGTTCAGACCAACAGCACTGCGGTCGCCTTGATCGTCAGCGACACGGTGAGTCCCGGCACCAGGGCCATCGATTCCGCGCCCATCGAGGTCACTGTCGCGACGAGGGGGCGCCCCGCATCACAATATATGTAGGCGACCGGTCCGACCCGTTCGACCCGCTCGATCGTGGCCCTCAAATGGTTGCGGGCCGCGGTGAGTGGCTCTCGGCTCACCAGCACCTCCTCGGGGCGGATCACGGCGTGACAGGCGCCGATGCGGTCGCCCACCACGTCGAGTTCGAGCGGTGGCGCCGAGAAGCGCGCCATGAAGCGGCCATCGCTCTCGGTGGGGCCGGCCTGGAACACCGTACCGGCCAGGACGTTCCCGGCGCCGGTGAACTGCGCCACGAAGGCGGAGTTGGGGCGGCGGAATACCTCCTCGGGCGTTCCCTGCTGCAGCACCCTCCCGTCGGCGAGCACCGCGACAAGATCACCCAGGCGGAGCGCCTCGTCGAAATCGTGGCTCACCTGCAGGATCGTTACCTGTTCGCTCCGCTGCAACGTCAACAGGCTCCGCCGAAGGGACGCCCGCGTGCTCGGGTCGAGGGCCGCGAACGGTTCGTCCAGGAGGAGCACGCTTGGCTTCGGCGCCAGTGCGCGCGCCAGCGCGACCCGCTGACGTTCCCCCCCCGAGAGCCGCCCAACGCCACGGTCGAGCAACTGGGCGATGCCGAGCGCTTCGGCGAGTTCTGCGACCCTTGACCCACGACCCTCGACCCTCGACCCATCCAGGCCATACCCGATGTTCTCGGCCACCGACAGGTGGGGAAAGAGCAGGTGGTCCTGGTACACGAACCCCACGCCGCGGCGCTCGGGGGCGAGAGTGGTCACATCCTCATTGTGCAACCAGACGCGGCCCTGGGCCGGGGGGAGATGCCCTGCCACCGTCTCGAGCAGGGTGGTCTTGCCGGACCCGGTCGGTCCGATCAGCAGCGCGTACCCTCCGGCAGGTACCTCGAGCGACACGTCACTCAGGGTGAATCCACCCGTCACCACCGTCACCCGGTCGAGGCGGATCATCGCGCCTGCTTCGGCTGCAGCAGCCGCACCAGGAGGAAGACGCCGAGCGCCACCAGGAGCAGGGCGAGGGCGGCGGGGAGTGCGCCGGCGAGCCCGTCGGTGGTGAAGCGGTCGTAGATGAGGACACTGGCGGCCTTCGGATTGTAGGTCAGCACGATGACCGCCCCGAACTCGCTCACGGCGCGCGCCCAGGCGAGCAGGGCAGCGGCGATGATACCGCGTCCGGCGAGCGGCAGGGTGACGCGCCGAAAGGCGGTGGCGGGAGTGTCGCCCAGGGAGCGGGCGACCCGCTCGAGCCGGGGATCGACGCCGGCGAACGCCTCGCGGGCGCCGCTCACCAGGATCGGGATGGAGACGAACGCCATCGCCGCCACGATGCCGGGGGCGTGATTCACGATCTCGAGCCCCAGGTCGGCGAGGGCGCCTCCGACAACGGAGCGCCGACCGAGGAAGAGGAGGAGCGCGATGCCGGCGACCGGATGCGGCACGACCACGGGGAGGTCGACCAAGCCCTGTACCAGGCGCCGGCCCGGGAAGTTTCGGCGGGCGAGCGCCCATGCGAGCGGGAGCCCCAGGGCTGCCCCGAGCGCGGTGGCCGCGGTGGCGCACACGAGCGTCAGCGCGATCGAGGCGCGCACCTCCCCGTCGGCGAAGGCCGTGCCGAGGCTCATCGGACCGGCCTCGAACACCAGGCGCACGAGGGGGCCGACAATGAAGAGCATCAGGAGCGCGCTGGTGGCCGCGAGGGCGAGGCGCGCGAGGGTCGGTCGGGGGGGCACGGAAGGAGGGTAGGGGGTCCGGCGGAAGGGCGGTAGGGCGGTCCGGCAGTTAGGCGGTCAGGCGGTAGGGCGGTAAGGAGACTATGGAAGAGCGGAACGGTTTGCGGGGGACGAGGCGGGCGGTACATTCCCTCTCTATGCGAATTTCGTTCCTCGGCCTGGGTGCGATCGGTGCCCCGATCGCCTCGCACCTCGCCGGTCCCCATCAGCTCACGGTCTGGAATCGTACCCGCGCCAAGGCCGAGTCCTTCGCCTCGGGACGTTCGGTGAGGGTGGCCGCGACGCCGGGTGAAGCCGGCACCGGTGCCGAGATCCTCCTGACCTGTCTTCCGACCTCGGCCGAAGTGGAGCAGGTGCTCTTCGGCGCCGAGGGGGCGGCGGCGGCGCTGGTCGAAGGGGCGCTGGTGATCGACTGCACCTCCGGCGATCCGGCCTCCTCGCGGCGGATCGCGGCGCGTCTGGCGGGATCGGGGGTCGGCTTCGTCGACGCACCGGTGAGCGGCGGGGTGTCGCTGGCCGAGAAGGGGGAACTCACCGTCATGCTGGGTGGGGGGGAGGCGGAGGTGGAGCGAGCGCGGTCGGTGGTGGCGCTGTTCGGCAAAAGGAAGGTGGTGCACATCGGGCCGGTCGGGGCGGGACACGCGGTGAAAGGGGTCAACAACGCACTGCTGGCCGCGAACATCCTGGCCGCATCGGAGGGGATCACCGCGCTGGTGAAGGCGGGAGTGTCGCCGCGGGTCGCGGTCGAGACCATCAACGCCTCGAGTGGCGCCTCCTTCGTGACCCAGACTCTGGTGCCCGACCGGGTGCTGACTGGCGCCTATCCGCGTAGCTTTCGCCTGGCGCTGCTGGACAAGGATTGCGGCATCGCACTCGACCTGGTCCACGAGATGGGCGTCGACGGTCCGGTGCTCGCGGCGGTGAAGGCCAAGATGGCCCAGCTGCGCGCCGAGCTGGGCGAGCAGGCCGATTACATGAGCCCTTTCGCCGCAAGCGAGCAGGCGGCGGGCGTCTCGATCAGGGGGTAGGGCGGGAGTCTAGAGTCTAGAGTCTAGAGTTTAGAGTTAACACGTTTGTGACGCAGCACGCAGCATCCTTCGCTGCGCTCAGGACAGGCTCGGCACGCAGCACGCAGCATCCTTCGCTGCGCTCAGGACAGGCTCGGCATGCAGCACATTCTTCACTCAACCCGGCACGACGACCATGTCCTGGGGCACCACCCTTCGCGTCCCTGCGACGCTGCACCTGTCCGACGGCACCGAGCTGGCCGGATCCCTGCACGTCCAGTCGGCGGTAGCGCATCACCCGGGGCCGGAGACCGTGGTGGAATTGCTGAACCGCGTGGAGCCGTTCCTGGTGCTCGCCCTGGACGACAATGGGGTACGCTTCGTTCCCAAGGCCCAGGTGGCGATGGTGGAGAGTGCGGCCCCCGAGGAGGGGGACGGTGATCGGCGCTCGGCGGTACGGTTCCTCAATCTCGAAGTGGAAATGATGTCCGCGCATGTGCTGACGGGGTTCGCCGAGAGCGAGCTCCCGCCCAACCGGTCGCGGGTGCAGGATTTCCTGAATGACAGCGGGGCCTTCTTCCCGTTGAGCACCGAAGGCATCCTGTGGGCCGTGCACCGGACCCACGTTCGAACCGTCCGTCCAGTGGATTGACCCGTGGCGAAACTCGACAAATTCCTCGAACTCCTGGTCACGCAGAAGGGCGAAGCTCTCGAGCTCGTGCCCGGCAAGCCGGCCACCCTCCTGACCGGGTCGGGCTCCAAGCCGATGACCAAGGACCCGCTCACCGCGCCGCAGATCGTGGCGCTGGTGCGGGAGATCGCGCCCTCCGACCGGCGGACCCTCGCACCGGGGCAGGAGTCCCGATTCGAGTACGCTTCGCCGGCGGGGCCGATCGCGGTCTTCTATGTGAACGACGACGGGGGCACTGCGCGGTTCCGTCCCGGCCCCCTGCCGCCGGAGGTCCCCGCGGCCCCACAGGTGCATCGCATCTCGCCGACGGACGAGCCGCGCGCCACGGTCCCTCCGACCCGCGCGTCGAAGCTCTACAAAGTGGTGCCGCCGGACATGGCGGTGCCCCGCGCGCGGCTGAACGAGCTGTTCAAGCTGCTGGTGGATAGCAAGTCCTCCGACCTTCACCTGCGGACCGGTGAGCCCCCGGTGCTCCGCACCCACGGCGAGATGCACCGCACCGACCAGGCGGTCCTGGGTGAGGAAGAGCTCGAGACGCTGATCCGGAGCATCATGACCCCCAAGGCGGCGGGGGAATTCACCGAACGGAACGACACCGACTGGGCCTACGAGATCGATGATCTGGCCCGCTTCCGGTGCAACGCTGGGCGCGATCGCCTGGGGCCGTTCGCGGTATTCCGCGTCATTCCGACCAACATCCTGACCGCCGATCAACTGGGCCTCTCCAAGGAGGTCCAGAACCTCGCTTACCTCACCAAGGGGCTGGTGCTGGTGACGGGGCCGACCGGTTCCGGCAAGTCGACCACGCTCGCCGGCATCGTCGACCTGGTCAACAGGACGCGCTCCGACCACCTCATCACGATCGAGGACCCGATCGAGTTCGTGCACAAGAGCCGGAAGTGCGTGGTGACGCAGCGCGAAGTCGGGGTGCACACGATGGGCTTCAAGAACGCTCTCCGGGCCGCCCTTCGTGAGGACCCCGACGTCGTCCTGGTCGGCGAAATGCGCGACCTCGAGACCGTGGCGATCGCGATCGAGACGGCCGAAACGGGCCACCTGGTCTTCGGCACGCTGCACACCACGACCGCGCCGAGTACCATCGATCGCATCATCGACCAGTTCAGCGCCGACCGGCAGAGCCAGATCCGGGTGATGCTCTCCGAGTCGCTCAAAGGTGTGGTGTCGCAGACCCTCTGCAAGAGGATCGGCGGCGGGCGGGTCGCCGCGCGCGAGATCCTGCTCACCAACAACGCCGTGAGCAACCTGATCCGCGAAGGAAAGGTCTTCCAGATCCCGTCGATCATGCAGACCAGCCGGAAGATCGGCATGGTGACTATGAACGACTGCCTCATCGACCTGGTCGACACGCGGCAGGTCGAGCCCAAGGAGGCGTACATGAAGTCGGTGGACAAGGCCGGCTTCGTCGGGCTCCTCAAGGCGAAGAAGCACGACGTCTCATTCCTGGATACGATGAAGGAATGAGCCAGCGGGAACTGCTCGCCGCCGGCCCGATCGTGGTGCTGGTCGAGCCGCAGGACCTGGTCAACATCGCAAGCGTGGTGCGGCTGGCCAAGAACTTCGTGCTGGGCCAGGTGCGGCTGGTCAATCCGCGCGAATTCGATCCCTATCGCATCGAGGGGATCGCGCACAACACCGCCGAGGTGGTCGAGGGGATCGGGTTCTACGATTCCCTCGAGGCCGCCCTGGCGGATTGCGTATACGTGGTGGCCCTCACCGCCCGGGGCCGGGCCCACAAGCGGACCCTCATCCGGCCCCGGGCTGCGGCGGAGCTGCTGGTCGAGCATGCCGACGAAGGGCCGGTGGCCTTCGTGCTGGGGCGGGAAGCGAGCGGGCTCACCAACGCAGAGCTGGATCGCTGTCACGCCCTCGCGACGATCCCGACCAACCCCGACCACAGCTCCCTCAACCTGGCCCAGGCGTGCGGCATCCTCGCCTACGAGTCGATGATCGCGCGGGGCGGTGAACGGCAGAAGCTGAAGCCGCCCCGGCGGAAGGGGGGCGGCGCGGCCAAGGCCGACCAGCTCGCCTGGCTCTTCGCCGACTGGCAGCGCGCGCTCGACGCAGTGGAGTTCTTCAAGACCCGGCAACCCGACCAGGTGATGCGCGCCTTCCGCGAGATGATCTACCGGGCCAAACCCGAGGTCCGCGAGGCAGGGCTGCTCCGGGCGATGGGGATCGAGATAGTGCGGTTCCTGGAGCGGAAGGGGTTCCCGGTGCCCCCGCGCATCCTGCCAGAGACCGAAGAGCCGGATGCTGACGGGTAGGAAGGGAGGAAGGGAGGAGGGTAGGAAGGGAGGCTGGGAGGCAGGGAGGAAGCTCGCGATGGCCCGCTTCCTACCTTCTTACCTCCATACCTTCATACCTTCCTACCTATTCCTAACTGTCAAATAATCGACCAATTCGTTGCTTTGGCCCCCAAACTGTCTAATGATTGGACAGTTCCAGGGCCATTTTGCCGTTATTCGGCTGTTACTGGCCTAAATGGCTGTCCCCGTGTAGCTTACGGCTCCCTTACCACCCCAGAGCCAGGAGGACCCTTGGGCCGATCCGCTGCCTACTGGGCCACCAATCTCTACCCCGATGCACGGTCGGAACCGAAGCCGAGCTCGCCGTACCGGGATCTCCCGGTGCTCGAGTCCGGGCGATTCCGACAGCTGCGCGACGGGCTTCAGAAGGTCTCCTCCATCACGGAGCACGTCCGCTTCCTCGGTCCGACCTGGAAATGGACCTGGGAATACGGGATGGGGCAGCGCCGCCTCTGCTGGCTGCACGCCATGTCAGGGAGCGTGAGTTCGACCTTCACCCTCACCTACGACGAAGAGGCCAAGGCCCTCCGGCTCAAGGTGCTCTCGGCGGCGGTGAAATCCGCCATCCTCTACGGCCAGCGGACCGGCCCGGTGCGCTGGTGCTGGATCGAGTTCACCGACCGCAAGATGGCCGATGGCTTCCTCGGCTTCATGCGGCGCAAGGCTGAGTGGATGCTCGCCGAGCAGGTGCCGCCGGGACGGCGGAAGGCCGCGAGCTGAGCTGAAGCAGGTCCGAATGACGGCCCCGGGGGGAGAGATCCCTCCGGGGCCGGTCTTTTTGGCGCGCGAACCCATGATGGGCCGAACCCACGATGCCCCACATGCGTGAACGGGCTCCCGTTCGACTTGGCGATTAACAACTGCAGAGCACGGACCCTGGATTCCCAGGCACCCAGTAGAACTGAACGATGTGGTCTCAGGTGATAACCCAGATCCAGTGAACCCAAGTCGCTCGAGCCTGGGTTCCTAGGTATCCTGGTCTCCAGCTTGTTGCCATCCCGACTTGGAGCGATCGGTGCTGCTGGCTTCGATCATCGTGGGTTCGGCCCATCATGGGTTCGCGCGCCATGTACGGCCATTGAAATGCGTCTGAAGGATGGACCGAACCCCGACTAGGATATTCGGCATTAACTCGTTGCTCCAGCGTGGGTTGTGAGGATGTGAAGGGCGCTTATGTTTACCGCCGTTCCCCACACCCCTTTGCAATCCGGTGAACCAGATGCGGAAGCTCGTCCTCCTCGGTGGCGGGGCGCTCGTGGCTATCATCGCCGCGGTCGTGCTGTGGCGTCCATCGGGTGCCCAGACCCAGGATCTCGGCACAGTGGCCCGTACATTGACCGTGGCCGACAGCGCCTCGTTCAAGGGTCCCCGCCAGCCGATCCTCTTCCGGCACGATCTCCACGCCGGCCAGTTCAAGATGCAGTGCCAGTACTGCCACTCCACCGTGGCGGTCTCGTCCGAGCCTGGCATCCCGTCGATGCAGACCTGCATGGGTTGCCACCTTGCGATCCCCGGCAGTGATTCGGCCAGCCGCGTCGAGATCCAGAAGCTCCGCGATGCCTGGCGCGACCGGAAGCCGGTCGAGTGGACCCGGGTGCACTTCCTTCCGCGCCACGTGCATTTCCCGCACAGTCGCCACATCCAGGCGCTCGGCAGCACCGCCTGCGCCACCTGCCACGGCGACGTGGCCCGGATGCCGCAGGTCTTCCAGGTCAACAACGTGAACAACATGGGGTGGTGCGTCACCTGCCACCTCGAGCGCGGCGTGAACCGTGACTGCACCGCGTGCCACTTCTGATGATCTGACCGTGCGAAGTCCGAAGTGCGAGGTGCGGGGTGGTCCCCGCGGCCATTCGCCCCGGACATCGCACTTCGCACTTCGCACTTGCTGAGCAATGGAGCTCGGATGTCTGACGAGAAGCCCAACACCACGCTCGACCGCCGCCGGTTCCTGACCGTCGTCGGGGCCACCGGGGCCGGCGCCGCCGCGCTCACCGGGTGCTCCACCGACAATGTTCAGAAGCTGGTCCCCTACCTGGTGGGTTCCGAGGATCAGATCCCCGGGGTGGCCACCTATTACGCCAGCAGCTGCACCGAGTGCGCCGCCGGGTGCGGCCTCCACGTGCGCACGCGTGAAGGGCGGGCGGTGAAGCTGGAAGGGAACCCGGCACATCCGGTCAATCGTGGCACGATCTGCAGCCGTGGGCAGGCGGGGCTCCAGGGGCTCTACAATCCCGACCGCATCGCGGGGCCGATGGTACGCCAGGCCGACGGCAGCTTCAAGTCGCTCGAATGGAACGAGGCGATCACCCTCCTCGTGACCAAGCTCAAGGCCGCTCCCGGCAAGGTCGCGGTGCTCTCAGGGCAGACCCCCGGCACCTTCGACACCCTCCTCGAAGGCTGGACCAGGGCGCAGCAGGGGACCCTCACGCGCTGGGAGCCGTTCGGGCACGAGCCGCTCCAGCTTGCGAGCCAGCGCATTTTCGGCCGCAACGAGCTCCCGCTCCACGACTTCGCCGCCGCCAGGCACATCGTCTCCTTCGGCGCCGACTTCCTGGAGACCTGGCTCTCGCCGGTCGAACAGCAGCGCGGTTTCGCCCAGAGCCACGGCTTCACCCAGGGTCCCACCGCCAAGACGGTCTACGTCGGCCCGCGGATGGACCTCACCGGGATGAACGCCGACGCCTGGGTGCGCGTCACGCCGGGGAGCGAGGCGATCCTTGCGCTCGCGATGGCGAACGTGATCCTGAGCGAACGGAACCAGGCCCCCGCCGATGCCAACGGCCTCCGCGGGATGCTCGGCGCCTACACCGTCGCCCGCGCAGCCGAAGCCGCCGGGATCACCGCCGAGAACATCCGCCGGATGGCGCGCGAGTTCGCCTCGGCCGAACCTTCGCTCGCGGTCGCGGGCGGGGTGGGGGCGCAGCATCGCGAGGCGCTGGAGCTCTGCGCCGCGGTGCACCTCCTCAACTACGTCGCCGGCAACCTCGGCAAGACGGTCAAGTTCGGCGCCGGCGTCACCCGCGGCGACGGCTATGGCGCGGTCGAACGGCTCTTCGCCCGGGCCGATCGCGGCGAGGTGGCGGTGCTCCTGGTGCACGAGGCCAACCCGCTCTACGCGCTGCCCAAGGCGGGGAAGTTCACCGAACGCTTCGCCAAGATCGCCTTCAAGGTGTCGACCGCCGCGGTGATGGACGAGACCGCGATGGCCTCGGACCTGGTGCTCCCGAACCTGCATGCACTCGAGCGGTGGGACGACACCCGCCCCCGCGCCGGCGTGATCGGCCTGATGCAGCCGGTGATGGAGCCGGTCTTCCCGGGCCGGCACACCGGAGACGTGCTGCTCCAGACGGCGCGCCAGCTCGGCGGCACGGCCGCGGCGCTCGCCACCGCGACCGACTACAAGACCCACCTGCAGAACGCCTGGGCCCTTGAGGCCCGGAGGCGGGGTGCGGCCGACGCGGTGCAGTTCTGGCGCGACGCGCTCCAGCGGGGCGGGCTGTTCGATGCGGCTCCCGCCCCAGCGCCCGTGCGCCTCAGCGCCACCGCGCAGCAGACCAAGGCGGTAGGCGCCACTTTCGACGGCGACGGCGAGTTCACCCTCATCGCCGCCCCCACGCTCACGATGTCCGATGGCCGGGGTGCCAACCGCCCCTGGCTGCTCGAGCTCTCCGACCCTGTCACCAAGATCACCTGGTGGCACTGGGCCGAAGTGCATCCCGAGACGGCCAAGGAGCTCAACGTCCGCGAAGGGGAGATCCTCGAACTCACCACCCCGCACGGGACCATCAAGGCCCCGGTGTACATCTATCCCGGCATCCATCCCCGTGCGATCGGCGTGCCGATCGGCTGGGGTCACACGGCGTACGGTCGCTACGCCAAGGACCGGGGCGCCAACGTGCTCGACCTCCTCGGTGCGGCGGACGGCAATGGCTTCCTGCCGTACCAATCGACCAAGGTCTCGGCCAAGCCGACCGGCGAGTACCGGCAGGTTGCCAAGACCGAGGGGACCAACCGTCAGCTGGGGCGCGGCATTGCGGAGATGATGCCGGTCGAGGCGGCGGTGAAGGGACTCACTCTGCGCGAGTTCTACGAGCAGGAGGGCCACGCCGAGCACGAGATCAACACCGAGCGGGAGCAGGAGGCGATCGACGGATTCCGCGAGAGCCAGCTCGAGAAGCAGAAGCACGGGGACTACGCCGAGGAGCATCCGCAGTGGAGGATGGCGGTCGACCTGTCGCGCTGCACCGGCTGTTCCGCCTGCGTCACCGCCTGCTACGCCGAGAACAACATCCCGACCGTGGGTGAGGAGGAGATCTACCGCGGGCGCGAGATGACCTGGCTCCGCATCGAGCGGTTCTGGGAAGGTGGCGAGGCCGATGGCCGGGCGCTCGAGGCCCGTTTCGTCCCGATGATGTGCCAGCACTGCGACAACGCGCCGTGCGAGCCGGTCTGCCCGGTGTACGCGGCCTACCACACCGTCGACGGCCTCAACGGCCAGGTATACAACCGGTGCGTGGGCACGCGGTACTGCAGCAACAACTGTCCCTACAAGGTGCGCTACTTCAACTGGTACGCGTACAACCGGAAGGCGTTCCCGGAGCCGCTCGACCTGCAGCTCAATCCCGACGTGACCGTGCGCGGCCGCGGCGTGATGGAGAAGTGCACCTTCTGCGTGCAGCGGATCCGCGGCGCCCAGAACACCGCGCGGCTGGAGAACCGGCCGCTGGCCGACGGTGATGTGGTCACGGCCTGTCAGCAGGCCTGTCCCTCGGGCGCGATCAGCTTCGGGAATGTGAAGGACCCGAACGCCAAGGTCGTGGCGGCCGCGCGGGGTCCGCGCGGCTACCACGTGTTCGAAGAGCTCAATGTCCGGCCGGCGGTGACCTATCTGGCCAAGGTGCGGCACCCGGAGGAGCAGAGCTGATGGCCACCACCGCGCACGAGCCGGCCCAGACCCACGCGGACGTCACCCGCGAAGTCCTCGGAACGTTGAGCCAGCCGGGGAAGGGGTACTACATCCTCCTCGCGTCGGTCTCGACGGCCCTGCTGATCGGGATCATCACCTTCATCATCCTGCTCAAGGATGGTCTGGGCCACGCCGGCTACAGTCCGCCGGTGATGTGGTCGGTGTACATCACCACGTTCGTCTTCTGGGTCGGCATCGGCCATGCCGGCACCCTCATCTCGGCGATCCTGTATCTGTTCCGCTCGCCGTGGCGGACCGTGGTGTACCGGGCCACCGAGGTGATGACGGTGTTCGCCGTCATGACCGCGGCGCTTTTCCCGATCGTGCACATCGGTCGCCAGTGGGTGTTCTACTGGTTGCTGCCGTATCCCAACGCCCGCTTCCTGTGGCCCAACTTCAAGTCACCGCTGGTATGGGACGTCTTCGCCATCTCCACCTACTTCACCGTCTCGGCCACCTTCCTCGTGTTCGGCCTGATCCCCGACGTCGCCGCCGTCCGCGACCACGTGACCGGGTGGCGAAAGAAGGTGTACGGGATGCTGGCGCTGGGCTGGAAGGGCACGGACGAGCAGTGGCGACACTACAGCCGGGCGTACCTGTACCTGGCGGCCCTCGCGACGCCGCTGGTGCTCTCGGTGCATTCGGTGGTGAGCTGGGACTTCGCGATGGGGATCATCCCCGGGTGGCACGGCACCATCTTCGCGCCCTACTTCGTGGCCGGCGCCATCTACTCGGGCGTCGGGATGGTGCTCACGCTCCTGATCCCGCTCCGGAAGGCGCTCAAGCTGGAGCACATGATCACCGATTATCACTTCGATAATCTGGGCAAGCTGACGCTCTTCGTGGGGTGCGTCCTGTTCTACGCCTACGGCATGGAGTACTTCGTGGCGTGGTACAGCGGCAACATCTTCGAGCAGACCACCTTCTGGCGCCGCGCCTTCGGCCCGATGTGGTGGGCCGGCTGGGCGATGATCATCAACAACGCCTTCGTGAGCCAGCTGCTCTGGTCCAGGAAGATCCGCACCAACCTGACCGCGCTCTTCGTCATCTCGATCTTCATCAATGTCGGGATGTGGTTCGAGCGCTACGTCATCATCGTCTCCTCGCTCAGCAACGACTTCGATCCGTGGGCGTGGGGCTTGATGAACCCGACGTGGGCCGACTGGGGGATCCTGCTGGGATCGTTCGGCTGGTTCGGGCTCTGGTTCACGCTCTTCTTCAAGCATTTCCCGATCGTGGCGATCCAGGAGGTCAAGGAGATGATCCCGATGCCGCGCCGGAAGGGGGCTCACTGATGTTCGCCGCCGCCAAGCCGGTCCCGGGCGTCCTCGCCTCGTTCATGCACATCGACAGCGCGGTCGAGGCCATCAAGGGGCTCCGGGCCCGCGGGCACCACGACCTCACCGTCTACTCCGCCTCGCCGAATCACGAGATCGAGGAGGCGCTCGAGCATCGGATCTCGCCGGTGCGGCTGTTCACGCTCTTCGGCGGCATTACCGGGGTCATCTCCGGCCTGGCGATGACCTACTGGATGTCGCTCGACTGGCCGCTGCTCGTCGGCGGCAAGCCGATCGCCACCGTGCCACCCTACGTGGTCTTCATGTTCGAGTTGATGGTGCTCTTCGGGGCGCTCTCCACCGTCTTCGGCGTGGCATTCCTCGCGCTCCGGAAGCCCACCACGGGCATCATGTACGACGAGAAGTTCAGCGACGACCGCATCGGCATCTTCGTTCCCTGTCCCCCGGAACGGGCCGGCGATGTCGAGACGCTCCTCAAGCAGGCCGGATCCGTGGAGGTGCGTCGTGCCGCGTAAGCTCCAATCCACTCTTGCGCTCGCCCTCACGCTCCTCGGCAGCGGGTGCAACTGGTATTACAACGACGTCCCGAACATCGACGCGATCTGGTACCGCATCCCCTGGTTCGATCACATGATCGTGCAGCGGTCGGTGCACCCGTACAGCCGGGCCGATATCCCGCGCTACACCGTGGCCGGCACCGTACCGATCACCGGCGGTGAGCGCGACTGGCGCGTGGGCGATCCGATGAACTTCCAATACGGCTTCGACACCCTCGTGGCCAAGCGGCTCCCCAATCCGACCGACCGGAGCGCCACCGCGCGGGGCGACACGCTGTTCCACATCTACTGCGCGGTCTGCCACGGCACCGACGGCAACTCGGCCAACTCCACCGTCGGCCCGCGTCTCGCCGCCCCGTCGCTGCTCACCGATCGGGCCCGCGGGTACGCCGATGGCTACCTCTATTCGCTGGTGCGCTACGGTCGGGGCGTGATGCCGCAGTATGGGGACAAGGTGACCCGCCCGCAGGACCGGTGGGCCGTCGTCAACTACGTCCGGCATCTCCAGGCCCAGGCGCCGATCGTCAGCACCGGCGTGACGGGGGGGAACTGATGAGCAACGCGCAACTCCGCACCCGCATCGCCTCCCGCGCCGTGGCCGGCCAGTACACCCTGTTCCTCGGCGTCGGCGCCCTGCTCGCCGTGGTGGGACTGGGGCTCTTCGTCGTCACCACCTTCGGCGCCGATGCCGATCGCGCCTGGCAGATCTTCCACGTCAATTGGCTCTTTTTCACCGGTCTGGCGGGGGGCTCGCTCGCCCTCTCGGCGGTGCACAAGATCACCCGGGCCAAGTGGAGCGGCGTCATGATCCGCTTCGCCGAGGCCGCCAGCGCCTTCCTGCCGTTCTCGCTCCTCGGATTGGTGCTGATCTTCACCCTCGGGTACGACCACATCTACGGGCCGATGCAGGAGCAGCTCCATGCCCTGTCGCACGGGAAGGCGCTCTGGCTCTCGCGCCCGTGGATGTTCACCCGGCTGTTCGTGAGCCTCAGCCTGATGACCTGGCTGGGCTATCGGCTGATCTGGAACGCGATGAAGCCCGACTTCGCGGCCGCCCTCCCGCACGTGGCCGGCGAGAAGAAGGCGCGTTACGAGCGCTGGGCCGCGGGCTACGACGAGACGGCCACCGATGTGCGCATTTACCAGTTGGCGCCGAGGTACGTGGTCACCTACGTCATCGCCCTCACCTTCGTGGCGTTCGACGGCATCATGGCGCTGCAGCCCCACTGGTTCTCGAACCTGCTCGGCGGCTTCTACTTCATGGGCTCCTTCCTCGGCGCCCACACCCTGCTGGCCCTGACGATGATGTACGGTATCGGCCACCTCGGCGTGTCCGACCTCGTCAGTCCCAAGCAGCGCCACGACCTGGGCAAGCTCTGCTTCGGCTTCACCGTGTTCTGGGCCTACCTGATGTGGTCGCAGTTCCTCGTCATCTGGTACGGGAACCTCCCCGAAGAGACCGGCTTCGTCTTCGCCCGGCTCTGGGGTCACTGGTTGCCGGTGGGGCGCGCGGTGTTCCTCGGGATGTTCGTGATCCCGTTCATCGGCCTGATCGGCGTGGCCCCGAAAAAGTTCCCGCTCACCCTGGGGATCTTCACCACGGTGAGTCTCTGCGCCCTCTGGCTCGAGCGCTACCTCCTGGTGCTCCCCTCGGTCACCACCGCCGCGGGACCCCAGATCGGCCTGCCGGAGATCGCGCCGACCCTCGGGCTGCTGGGCCTCTTCCTCGTGGCCTACGCCCTCTTCGCCCGGACCTTCCCGATGGTCTCCCCGCGGCTTGCCATGATCACCCTCGAGCGCGAACGGGGCCACGGCCACGGTCACGAGTTCGAACACGACGAGCCGAGCCAGGACTACGCCCTCCCGTCGGAACTGGAGCGCAGGAATCGGCCGCGCACCTGACGCGGGTAGGAGGGTAGGAAGGTAGGAAGGTAGGAAGGTAGGAAGCGAGGAGGGTAGGAAGGATGCTCCGCACCGGAGCCCCCTTCCTACCCTCTCCTACCTTCGTACCCTCCTACCCCCAACCACGAGAAAGACCCCGATGCAAGCACCGGGGCCCTCCTCACTTCCGTCGGTTCGAGGGGCAACTCTATCCGACGGTCATTGGGTCTTGATCCGGGCGAGCAGGGCGCGGAGCGAGTCGGCCGGGATCCGCGCGGTCATGAGGAGCATCCGGTTGCCGCTCCGCATGCTCACGGTGCTGGCGCCCGCGCCTTCCGGCCCGGTCGAAGCCACGGCGGAGCGGTCGAGGAGCACCATCTCGGAGGCCGGGCCTTCGATGGTGCGGACCATCTCGCCGCTGGTGAGCTGCTGATCGACCGCGACGAGGGGGCTCGAGGCCTCCTGCACCTGGATCTGGAGGACCGGGAGTCCCGCCACGCGCGGCACGGTCAGGCCGGCGGCGAGCGCGCGCTCCAGCGATTCGCTGCGCCACACCCCGCCCGAGGGGCCACTGGGCGCAGTATCCAAGGTGTCCACTTCGATCCCCTGGACCGGGCGGCGGCTGGCGACAGTGCGCACCGGGGCGTGCTGTGCCGGGCGGGGGGGCGTCGCCGTGGCGACGGTCTGGATGGGCATCGTCACCCCAGGCGGGGGGGCATTGGCCGCCTCGACCGCGTCGCGCCACGAGTGGGCGGAGTAGCCGAGACTGATGGCGCCGATGAGACTCGCGGCCCAGACCGCCCCGCGGAGGAGGTTGGCTCGCCGCGCCGTCTCGACCTGGTGCCGGCGGCGGAGCTCGCTCCAGGAGGGCCGAGCCAGCGGCGCACGCGGCGCGAGTGTGGCGAGGAGCGCCGTCGTACGGTCGCGGAGCCCGGCGATGGCGTCGCGCTCGGCTCGACAACTGGCGCACCCGGCGAGGTGGCTCTCGATCTCGACCGCCTGGGCGCGACTCAGCGCCTGGTCGAGATAGGCGTGCAGTTCTGCTTCAGGAATGTGCCGCATCGTCCATATGTCCCGCCGTCAGGCGTTCGTGCACGGCCACGAGTCGCTTGCGCGCCCGTGCCAGGGTGGTGCCGACCGCGCCCACGGCGAGGTCCGTTTGGGCAGCGATCTCGGGATAGCTGAGCCCCGCGTCCCAGAGGAGGAGGACCTCCCGATCGCGGGGGGTGAGTTCATCGAGGGCCCGGTGCACCGAGGCCACCCGTTCGTCCTGCTCGACCATCTCCTGGGCGTCGGGCTCCGACGCCGGCATCACGATCGGGTCGTTGGCCAGCAGGGTCAGGTGCTTCTTGCGCCGCATCGCCGCCCGGGCCTCATCACGCGCCAGGTTGGCGGCCACCGCGAACACCCACGCCCGGGGCTTCTCCGGCCGGTGGGCCATCGCCCGGACGAAGACCTCCTGTGCCAGGTCCTGGGCTCGATCGAGATCCCAGACCCTGCGGTACAGGAAGCGCACGACCGAGGTGTATGTGCTGTGGTACAGCGCTTCAAGCTCGTCGGCCATCGCCACTCCGCAAGCGGGAGGGGGGGCGGGGGGGAGGGTGGCGGCCCCAGACTTTGGGTGCCGCGTCCCCCGTCGGGGACTTCCCTGATCCAGGGACCGCCGTCCTGCATTCCCTCGACGGACACCCCGTACCCAGAGGCGCCGTCGGGTATTAAGACGTTGGGATGATGCTCCGCTTGCACACCCGGCGGTCCAGCGGTCAGGCGGTCCGCGATAGGGAGTAATATGGAACGTTGGTGGAACTCGTCGCCACGGTCCCGCGCCGCCTACACTTTCTGACCGCCCGGCCGCCGGACCGCCTGACCGCCCGTGAACACGCACCCCGGATGTTCCCCTTTCCCTTCCTTCGGCCAGTCGAAGCAGAGGTCGGGCTTGGCGGTCGTTCCGTCGGCGCGGAGCCTGCCGTGGAGCGAGCACTCGCCCCGCTCGTCCAGGTAGCCGCAGGCAGAGATCACCTCGGCGCCGAGGCTCCGGGGGGACTCGCGGTGGATCTTGCAGAGATAGGGCGATAGCCGGCTTCGCACCAGCGCTTCAAGTTCGGTCTGATCGGGGTTGCAGAGGATCTCGATCTGGAGATCCCGGCAACAGGCGGCACCCCGGACGTGGTCGGCCGTGGAGCACTTGGCATCGAGACAGGGGTTGGTCCCCTGCAGCGTGGGGAGCGCACGGGGGCTCGGGGCGGGGGGCCTCACACTCCGCGTCACGGGGCGGAGCTCCTCCAGCAGGACGAACTCGTCCGGCCCGAGGCGGCGGTGCTGGTCGGGCCGGGAACCGGAGGGTGCAGGCTTTCGGGCGAACCCGTGGGCGGCGCACCGCTCGGTGGCCCCGTCACGCTTGAGGTGACGGCAGCGGAGGTGGAGGACCGCATCGACCAGCAGCTCCTGCCCCTCGACCCGGGGGGTGTCGAAGTCGATCTGCTGGGTGTGGCCGAGCAGCCAAGTGCCCTCGTGGTCGAGCGAAGGGACGCCCTCCCCCATTTCCCCGACCTTCAGCGTGACGTGGAGTTCGCGACACTGGGAGCCCATCGAGGAGCAGGGGGGCGGGGTCCTCGGTAGTCCACCCACTCGCCGGGCAGCTGTCATCGGGGTATATTTGTGAACTCGTTCATTCAACAAATCCGTTCTCGGAGGCAAGGTAAGGTATGCGCGCGAACTGGCTGGCGGTCGGTGCGATGGTCTTTGCGGCAGCATGTGGTGGCGGCGACAAGCCGGCCGATCAGACGGCCGCTACGGGGACCCCGGGAGCTGGTGCCACGGCGACCGGCGCGGTCCTCGAGGTTCAGATGACGATGGTCGGGGCGGATTACCGCTTCGTGCCGTCCGACATCAAGGTCAAGGTCGGCGACGTGGTGAAATTCGTCAACACGGCGGCGGTCGCCCACAACGTGCAGTTCTACGCCGACAGCATCCCGGCCGGCGCCGCTGCCGTGCTCGATGCCAACATGCCGAACCGGATGGGCCCCCTCGCCAGCAACCTGATCCTGGCCCAGGGCGAGACCTACTCGATCTCATTCGCGGGCGCTCCCAAGGGCATGTACCACTTCACCTGCCTCCCGCATATGGCGCTCGGGATGCACGGGAAGATCGCGGTCGAGTGAGTCCAGAGGCTAGAGGCTAGAGTTTAGAGGCTAGAGCTTGAGCATTTTGGATCGGAGCGGGCTCCTCGCAAGAGGGGCCCGCTTCCATTTGACCTTCCGGAAACCAGCCACCACGGTTGGGCCCCAAGTCTCAAGTCCCAGACTCTCAACTCTCGACTCTCAACTCTCAACTCTAGACTGTCCCCAGCTCCGCGGACCGCCCATGATCCCACCGCAGCAGCAGGATCGGGATCAGGATGCCGATCAGGAGTCCGATGCTCGAGTCGATGGCGTAATGCATATGGCAATAGACCGTCGCCACGGCGAGCAGGAGCGCCGGGACGACGAGGAATGCACCGAGCGTCCGATTGCCAAGCCACGCCGCGATGACCGCCGCGGTGGTGGCGGCGACGTGCGAGGAGGGGAAGGCCGCGCCGTAGGAATTCCCGGCGGCGAGGGTCGCGTAGACCAGCTTCGCCATCGGGTTCGCGACCACCTCGCCGGTGGGCCAGGGAAAGACCTGATACGGCCCTGCAACGGGGAAGAAAATGAACCAGATGTAGCAGAAGAGGAAGGTCCCCACCTCGAGCAGGATCGTGCGTCGGGCGGCGGCGCGTTCGCCCCGGAAGGCGAAGAAGAGCACCGGGGTGGGGACGATCAGGTAGTAGCCCCAATACGCCCCATGCATGATGGTCGAAAGCCAGGGATACGGGAATCGCCGCCACCACTCCTCGCTGGGCAGGCCGCCGAAGATCGCCCGCTCCCACCCTATCACGATCGCGTCGTTCACCACGAGGCTGTGGGGGCCCTGGAGCACGTCGAGGGAGCCGTACAGCGGCACCAGCAGGAAAAGGGGATAGATGTCCCCCAGGACGCGACCGACCTTGCCGAGACCGGAGCGTCGCACCAACCAGGGAAGGGGGATCATCATGAGGTGCCCCAGGGCCACCCCCCAGTTCCCGGCGTAGACATCGAGCCGGGTCAACGCCACCACGGTCACGAGGGCGGCGTAGCCGATGATGATCTTGTCGACGAGGAGGAGCCGTTGGCGCGGCCCACCCCAGACACCCAGGTCCCGATCGACCGTCATAGCCAGCCCGCCTCCTGATAGAATGCCCAGGTCCGCGCCAGCCCTCGGCGCAGCTCGGTGGCTGCCGTCCAGCCGCTGGCTGCGGTGAAGGGGGCCGGATCGCCGGTCCAGGCCGCCTGGTAGAACTCGGTCGCCTTGTCGGCCCGGAGGATCGTCTTGCGCTTGAACACCGCGGCGATCCCACCGGTGAGGGTCAGGATCCCCCGGGCGACCGGTTCGGGGATCCCCAGCAGCCGCACCTCCCGTCCCATCGTTCGGCCGACCTCCCGCACCAGCCCACCGCTGGTGAGGACCTCGGGGTGATTCACGTAGAACGTCCCGCGCACGACCCCTGGGGCAGTGGCGCCTGCGAGGCAGGCTGCCGCGAGGTCCTCGACGTAGATCGCCGAGAGCTCCATCGAGCCGTCGCCGAAGACCGGGGCGAAGCCGGTACGGGCCGCTTTGAACACGGTCAGAAGGTTGTCCCGGTCGCGCGGGCCATAGACCGTCGGGGGGCGGAGGATCACCCAGGGGTGGTCCGCGGTGCGGAGCACCTGCTCGCCGGCGAGCTTGCTGCGGCCGTACATCGTGACCGGCCGATCGTCCGAGGCATCGCGCTTGGGGACCCCGACGCGCGCGGGGCCGCCCGCGGCCATCGAGCTCACGTACACCAGCCGGGGGCAGGTGGGGGAGGCCATCGCCGCCGCCAGCACGTGGGCCGTCCCGTCCCGATTCGCAGCCAGGAATTCCGCCTCGTCCACCGCGCCGGTCAGGGCCGCGACGTGGAACAGGACATCGGCCGTGGCGGCGCCCGCGTGGAGCGCCTCGGTGGCGTGGAGGTCGCCGGCCAGGAGCCGCACCCCCCGTGCCGCCAGTCCCGCGGCTTTGGCGGGGGATCGCACCAGCGCGGTCACCTCGTGTCCCGCCGCGAGCAGCTGGTCGACCAGGTGTCCGCCGACGAAACCGGTGGCGCCGGTAAGGAATGCTCGCATCCCGATGCTCAGGAGGTGCGAGGTCCGAAGTGCGAAGTGCGAAGAGCAGCACCCCGGACTTCGCACTTCGCACTTCGCACCAGTTCAGGCCGAGATGGCACGGTCATACATCCGATACGTCTTGTACACCACGAACCCCATCTTCTCGAGCCCCAGTTTCATCGCCGGGTTGTCCTCCAGGATCCAGCCCGCTTCGCCCCAGCCGATCCCCCGGTCCCCCGCCTTGCTCCAGACCTGGTGATAGAGCGCGGAGTCCAGTCCCTTTCCGCGGAACTCGGGGATCACGCCCAGGAGCGGGATGCGGGCGCGGGTGAACTTCTTGCGGAACATCCACCAGAGGATGAGCAGCGCGCCCTTGACGGTGCCACCGCCGCGGTTGGTGCGGAGCGCTTCGTTGAGATCGGGGATGGCGAGGCCGAAGCCTACCGGGACGCCGGCGTGCTCGGCGAAGATGACCATTTCGGGGATGATCACCGGCTTGAAGTTCTTGGCCAGCAGGTCGATCTCGGCGTCGGTCATGGGGACGAAGCCCCAGTTCTTCTCCCAGGCCTGGTTGTAGATCCGCTTGATGATGTCGATCTCGGCCTTGAATCGCTTCATGTCCAGCGGCCGGAGGACGACGCCATGGCGCTCCAGCATCAGCTTCACCGCCCGGACCAGGCGCTCGGGGGCCGGGATCGGATGGGTGGCATTGCCCCCCTCGTAGACCAGGAGATCCTTGGCCCCGGTGAAGTTGGCGCGTTCGAGGAGCTTCTGATAATAGGGTGGGTTGTGCGGCATCATCACGACGTTGGGCGTGTCGAAGCCGTCGACCAGGAGCCCGCATTCATCGTTGACCGAGAATGAGGCGGGGCCGCGCAGCACATCGAGCCCCGCGTCGCGCACCCAGCGCTCCGCCGCGGCCAGGAGGGCGTCGGCCACCGCCTGGTCCTCGGCGCATTCGAAGAAGCCGAAGAAGCCGACCTTGTCCTGGTGGACCTCGTTGTGCAGCCGGTTGTGGATGGCCGCGATGCGTCCCACGACCTGACCGCCCCGTTCCGCGATGAAATACTCGGCCGTGCCGTGTTCAAAGAAGGGGTTCCTGGCGCGGTCGAGAAGGCCGGCCACCTCCATTCGCAGCGGCGGGACCCAGTTCGGGTCCCGCGCGTGCATCCGGTAGGGCAGGTCGATGAACCGCTTCAGGTCGCCGGGGGTGCTGACCCGGCGCACGGCGATCTCGGTCAGATGACCCCCAGTTCCTTCCCGATCGTGGCGAAGGAATCGAGTGCCTGGTCGATCTGCGCGTGGGTGTGGGTGGCGATGAGGCTGGTGCGGAGCCGGCACTGCGAGGGCGGCACCGCGGGCGCCACGACCGGATTGGTGAAGACGCCGGCGTCGTACAGCTTCCGCCAGAAGGTGAAGGTCTTGTCCATCGGGCCGATCAACACCGGGACGATCGGGGTCGTGGTCGCGCCGATGTCGTAGCCCAGCCCGCGCAGGCCGTCCTGAAGCCGCCGGGTGATGGACCAGAGGTGGGTGCGCCGCTCCGGCTCCTGCTGCAGCACTTCGAGCGCGGCCAGGACGCCGGCGGTGTTGGCCGGCGGGAGGGAGGCGGTGAAGATGAAGGGCCGGCTGTGGTGGCGGAGGTAGTCGATGGTGTTGAACGAGCTCGCGACGAACCCGCCGACCGAGGCGAGGGACTTCGAGAAGGTGCCCGCGACGACGTCCACTTCATCGGCCAGCTTGTAGTGCGGGCCGGTGCCGTCGCCGTTGGGGCCGAGCACGCCGAGGGAATGGGCGTCGTCAACGGCCAGGACGGCACCGTACTTCTGCTTGATACGGACCAGTTCGGGGAGGTCGGCGATGGTGCCTTCCATCGAGTAGACCCCGTCGACGATGATCATCGAGCCGGTGTCCGCTTCCAGCTTGTCCAGCATCCGCGCCAGCGCCTTGTAGTCGCCGTGATTGAAGCGCTGGGTCTCGCCGTAGGAGAGCCGGGCGCCGTCGACGATGCAGGCGTGGTCGAGCTTGTCGAGGAAGACCGTCTCCCCCCGGCCCACCAGCCCCGCGATCAGTCCCAAATTGGCGCCGTAACCGGTGGAAAAGACCATCACCGCTTCCTTCTTGAGGAACTTGGCGAGGGCGTCTTCCAGCTGGAGATGGAGGTCGAGCGTGCCGTTGAGGAAGCGCGACCCGGTGCAGCCGGCTCCGTACTTGTAGAGGGCGCTCTTGGCGGCCTCGAGGACCTTCGGGTGGTGGGTCAGGCCGAGGTAGTTGTTGGACCCCAGCATGATGCGCGGCTTGCCTTCGATGACGACCACCGTGTCCTCGGACTCGGAGATCACCTTGAAGTAGGGGTACCATCCCTCTGCTTTCGCCTCTTCGGCCTTGGTGAAGGCGCGGCACTTGTCGAGCAGCGCCTGGGACTGAATGGTCTCGGTTTCCACGGGCCGTGATCCTCCCAAGGGGAGCGTGCCGGCCGGCGGGATGCAGGACGGGGCGCTCAACGGGTGGCGTAAATGTAGGCCCCGTGCCGGGTTGAGACAAGATTGCGGGCCGGGCGGCACGTTCCACCGGTGACGCCCGCCACAGTCCCCGGGGGGGCGCGGGTGCACATTCAAGGGGGTGTTGCGCCAGGTCCCCCCCGCGCGTAGCGTTGGGTCAGCCTGCGGGCGGTCCCGTCCGCACTTCCGGAGAACATGAATGCGAATTGTCCTGCGTGCGACCGGCGCCCTCGGCGCCCTCGCCCTCCTGCTCGTCGGTGATGTCGCGGCCCAGGGGGTCCCCATCCCGCCGCCGCCGGGCCGACGCGAGATCACCTCGATCGACATCTCCCGCGATGGCGCCTGGCGCGCCAAGGCGCGGAAGGTCCGGGAGGCGCGCCGTGCGGCGCTGGCCCGGGGCGACCTCCAGTTGCTCAACGGACCCAGTAATGCCATGGCGGTGAACGGCACCTACAACCTGCCGATCATTTTCATCGCCTATAGTGACACCACCGTGACCGGTGCCACACCCGTCATCGGCGACACGACGAACTACCGCGCCCTCTTCTTCAGCGCCACCCCGCAGTCCGAGGCGATCCCGCGGCCATATTCGGTCAAGACCTATTACGAGCAGCTGTCGAACAATCACATCACCATCGTCGGGGACATGTACGGCTGGATCAAGACGTCGAAGAGCTACGCGGGCGTGGGGCAGAATTGTGCGGCGGTCTTTTGTGCCAACATCAACATCGTGCGGGCGAATTTCGGCGCGATGCTGCGTGAGGCGCTCGACTCCCTCAATTCTCCGGCCCCCCAGGTCAACTGGGGCCAGTTCGACAACGACGGCCCCGACGGCAATCCCAATTCGGGGGACGACGACGGCTTCGTCGACTTCGTCACCTTCGTCCACCCCACCCTGGGCGGCGAGTGCGGCGGTGCCGCTGGTGGCCAGCTCGGCAACCGGATCTGGGCTCACCGCTGGACCATCCAGGCGGTCAGCGGCACGGTGTACGTGACCCAGACCCCGCGGACCGGCGGCGGCTTCATCCGGATCAATGACTACACCGTCCAGAGTGCGCGCGGAGGCAATTCGTCCTGCTCCCCGTCGGGGATCATGCCGATCGGCACGGTGGCGCACGAGACCGGGCACGCATTCGGCCTCCCCGACCTCTACGCCACCGCGGGCACCAGCGAGGGGATCGGCGAGTGGGGCGTCATGGGGAGCGGCAACTACACCCTCCCTTACAGCCCGGCGGCCTACGATGCCTGGTCCCTCGTGACCCTGGGGTGGGTCGACGTCGACACCCTTACGACTTCGCGGACGGTGACCCTGAACCCGGTGCAGACCAGCGACACCGTGCTGGTGGCCCCGCTCAACTTCACCGACCAGTACCTCCTGATCGAGAACCGGGCCTTCCTGCAGAGTGACACCGCCCAGATGGCGGCGTCATTCTCGCGGCGGAAGCTCCCCGGACTCCTCGTCTGGCACATCGACCAGAGCATCGTCGACGGCGGGATGGCGAGCAACACCGTCAATGCCGGGGCCATCGAAGGGGTCCGGCTGATCCAGGCCGACGGCCAGGACAACCTCCACTCCGGCGCCAATCGCGGCGACCTCGGTGACAGCTACCCGGGCTCTTCGCTCAACCGGAAGCTGACCTATCACTCCGCCCCCGGGATGCTCAACAATGAGGGGGGGGTGGCGGGCTTCGTGATCGATTCGATCCAGCAAGTCTCCATCACCGGACCGGTGGTCTTCCGGTTCCGCCGTTCCGCGCCCTTCCGCGTGACCAGCTCCGGCATCGCCGCCGGGGGACAGGTCACGGTCAATGGTGT
>JBDSIR010000101.1:0-6101 GCA_039917855.1 Gemmatimonadales bacterium
GAGCATCCGCTCCTCAGGCTCGAAGCGGTGCCAGAGCTCCCGGAGTCCCCGCCGGAAGTCGCGCACCGGGACGTCAGGACGCACCATCAGCGTCACCTTGGTGAGCGCCAGCTGGCCGGTGCCGAGGAGGTTGAACGCGGTCTTGAGGACCTCCTTGGGGTGCCGCTCCTTGCACGCCACCGTGAGCAGGTTGTGGAACACCGCGTCGTCGTTGGCATACAGGTCGACGATGTTGGGGTTCACCAGCTTGATCAGCGGTCCCACGATATCGCCCACCGCCATTCCGATCCACTTGTCCTCCTGCGGCGGCTTGCCGACCACAGCGGCGGGAATAAGCGGACGGCGCTTGTGGCTCATCGACTTCACATGGAACACCGGGAAGAGCTCGGCCTCGGAGTAATGACCGAAATGGTCGCCGAACGGGCCTTCCATTCGTCGCTCGTTCGGGGGCACGATCCCCTCAAGGATCAACTCGGCGTTGGCCGGGACCAGGAGCGAGGTCGCCTTCCCCTTGGTGAGCCGGGTCGGTGCGCCACGGACGTAGCCGGCGAAGCCGAGCTCGTCGAAGTCTTCCGGCAGCGGGAAGATGGCCGAGAGCATCGTGACCGGATCGGCGCCGAGGACCACGGCAGCTTCGAGCGGGATGCCGCGCTGTTCTGCTTCCCAGTGATGGCCGCGCCCTCCCTTCATCGACTGCCAATGCATCCCGGTGGTCCGGTCATCGAACACCTGGAGACGATAGAGCCCGAAGTTCCGGCGCCCGTTCGCCGGTGAGACGGTGATCGTCGGTCCCCAGGTGATGAAGGGGCCGCCGTCGCGGGGCCAGGTCCGGAGATTCGGGATCTTGGAGAGCTTGGGCTCGCTGGTCACTTCGGCGAACGCGCCGGTCCCGACCACCCGCGGGCGCATATGGCGGGCGCGCAGGAGCTGTGCCCGGGCGTCCCAGAACGCCTGGAGCGAAGGAGGATTGAGCCGCTGGGCCAGACCGAGGAGTTCCTGACCGATCTCGGCGGGATCGCGGCCGAGTGCGAGCTCGATGCGCCGATGCGACCCGAAGAGGTTCATCACCAGCGGGAACTCGGCGCCTTTGACCCGCTCGAAGAGGAGCGCGGGGCCATTCTGCCGGATGACGCGCTGGACCAGCTCGCCGATCTCGAACTGGGGATCGACCTCGACGGTGATCCGCTTCAGTTCGCCGATCGACTCGAGATGCGCAACATAGGAGGGAAGGTCGGGCCAGGGCTTCATCCCTGTCGGCCCTCGATGGCGGCGAGGAGGATCACCGCCGCCAGCACGAGCCGGGGATCAAGCTCCTTCTTCCGGTCCTCCGACGTGTCGACGTCGAGGGTGAGGATGAAGGGATTGAAGCGCTGATGCGCCCGCCCCACGACCCGCTCCCCGACCTTCAGGTGGAAGCTTTGGGGGATCAGATTGATGATCCGGCGCAGCAGTGCGACGAAGGCCGACTCCTCCTGAACAAGCCCGATCTCCCGTTCGGAGGCGTCGAGGATGACCCACTCGTCCCGCAGGATCGACTTGAGTCCCTTACGGCGGAGGGCCCCGACCTTCTGCCCCGTCGGGGTGTCAGTGACGTCGTAGGCCGCTGCGATATCGATGATCTGGCGCGCCTGGATCGAGAGGAGCTCGGTCCGCTTCGACTCGTCGGCGTAGACGCGGATGTCCTCCTTCAACTTCCACGCCTTCATCTCGGTGTAGGCGAGGAGCCGGTCATCCTCGGCGCGCACATGCAGCTTGGCTCCCACGATGGTGAGGGCCTTGCGGCGGACGGTATATTTGGTCGGGAAAGTCGTGGCGGGAGTGGTCATGGGGGGAATTTAAGAGGTGGAGGTTCGCGGGTAAGGGGTGAGGGGGCATGAATGGAACCGTCCCGAACGGAGCGAGGGGCCTGCCGGGCGATTTCGGCAGGTCCCTCGCGGCACTCGGGACGGTGACTACCCGTGTGCCTACCGCCGCGCGGCTCGCAGCAGGCGGGACTGGAGGGCGAAGCCGCGGGTCGAAGGCGCCCGGGTCGTGGTGAGCTGCTGGCGCACCGCACCGAACCCTCCCTGCCAGATCCACGACTCACAGCTCGGCCCGAAGGGGTGGGCCGGGCCGTCGGCCTGGGCCGCCCCGGCGGCGCCGAGGACGTAGAACTGCGTCGAACAATCGCTGAGCCGACCATTCGACAGTGGGCCTCCCGAGGTCACGGCGAGCTGACTCCCAGCCTCGGAGCCGGAGACCGTCACCGCGAACCGTCCCGGGACGCCCACCAGCGGGTCCACCGCCCCGCCATCGCGTTGCATCCGCCAGAGGGCGCTGCCCAGGTGCTCTGGCGTCGCGCCGAACTCTTTGTAGCGGCAACCGCTGGCGTCGGTCGCCGGCTGCAGCGTGAAGCAGTCGTACCAGGTGCTGCCGACGGTCATCACGCTTCGAGTCGAATCCTGCGTGAACAGCAGCGCCGTTTCCCCCAGGACCGTGACGTCCCCGCGCCACGAGGTCTGCGTGGTGGTCCCCAACACGACGGTATCGTAGCAGTCCCAGTGGTCGTCATTCTTGCGTTCCTTGGTGCAGACCTCGGAGCCCCCGGTCGATGTGAAGGTCGGCGGCGGGAGCTGGCCCACGAGTCGTCCCGGCTGCCCATAGCTCGTGCCCATCCAGATCTCCCACCCGACGTGATAGGCCACACTGTCCCGATCATGGGTCAAGCCGAACACCGACATTCCGGCGCCTGAGACGCCCTCCAGGGACTCATCCCACGGGCCGGTGTCCTGCCACGTCCCGTTGCTGAGCTCAAAGGTCTTCCAGTCCCAGGTCTCGACGTCGCTGACGGCGAGTTTGCGGCCGCCGTGGAACGCCACGATCGAGCCGATCTCGTGCGGCATCGTGGCGATGAGTTCGGGAGCGGCAGTGCCGCGCGCAGCGAAGACCTTGTTGCCCTCCGCCCAGAGCCGATTGCCGCAGAGCGGGGTGCCCGACGTTTGTGCTGCCCGCCGCAGGGCATTGTAAGCATCGAGATGATAGAGGTGCGATTGCCCAACGGACGTACCGAAGTCGCGGGCAACGCGCTCACCGGGGACAAGATTGTCAGTGCGTGGATCCGCCGCTCCTTCGATCAGGGCCGCACGAACTTCGGACGCGGTGAGCATAGGGGCAGCCATCATTACCAATGCTGCCGTTCCGGCAACGAAGGGCGCAGCGAAGGATGTCCCGAACTGCTGGACAAAGAGCCCATCAGGAAAGGTTGTCGGGGCCAGAGATTGAACAAATGTGGCGGGGGCGATCAAGTCGGTGGCGCCAACCCAGATCGTGCTGCCGCGGATCACTCCGTTGAACGACTGGTTAAACCACAAGTCTCCGTCTCGATCGCTTCCCGCGACCATGATGATCTGCGATCCGTGGGTGAGCAACAGCTCTGCAACGGCACGATCAAAGGCGGAGATCAGAGGGGAAACACCTGAACGGACGTCGGCGATCGGAATGGCCGCATTCGCGTTTCCAGTGGCGACCACCAAGAGATTCCGCGAATCGGCGAGATACTCCTGGAGTGGAAACTTGTACCGGTCTACCGCATCCCGGAGGCTTTGCACGCCAGCGTCCGGCGAGACGCTAACACTAAGCACCCTGACACCTTGGAGCTTTGCTGTCCGGATCGCCGTGCCATAGCGAAGCGCCGGGTCGCTCACAACATCCCTCCCCGACGCGATGGGGAACAACCGGAGCGGTGCACCCCAGAGGACTCCGACCGTCCCGACCCCGTTGTCCCCGACCGCTCCGATGATTCCCGCGGCGCTCAGTGCGTGCGCCTTGGCGTACAGCGCGGTGTCCAACTCGAGAGGGAGCCGGACCATCGGTGTCGTCGAAGGAATCGCGCTGACCTGGGTCCCGGAGGGGAGATCAGGGTGCATCGCGGACCCAAAATCAAGGTCGATGATGCCGACCAGCGGGGCCGACTCCGATGGCAAGCCGTTCGAACACCCCCAGGCAAGTGGAGCATTGATAAGGAGACGAGGATTCGTGCCGGTGGGAGCGGAGCCGATCACCTTCCTCCAATCGATCCGCCGAGTGAACCCGCCGTCGTCAGGGAAGAGGCCTCGGACGTCGATCCGGCCTCCCACTGTTAGGGTCCATATACGGACCACGATTGGATCGGCGCTCAGGATGGCCTTCATAGAATCGACCGCTTCGATCGTCGCACCCAGATCCGGAACACGCACGAAATAGCCACCATCACCTATCGGCGGCGCTTCACCACCTATTACGGTGGCCCCTATCCGGGCGAGGAATGCCCGGATCTGGCTTCCGGTCGCGGTGCTCTGGAAGAAGACTTGGATCACATCCCGGCGAACCCCAACTGAATCGCTCCCGGGCAGGGGTGCGAACAAGGCGGGGGATGGATACTGAGGCGGGCCGGTCAGCGCTGGGCGAGTCGTGTCACTCGGCAGCGTACACGGAGGCTTGTTTCCATTCGCCTTGGTCTGCACCAGCTGGGTGCCGAGGAAGACCCGGACCGTCCCCTTGTTGGTCGTGGTGAAATAGGTCTCGCTGTACAACGCGCCCGCCGGCCGGCCCGGGAGGAAGACCGGTCCGGTCTCCGTCGTGCCGTACACGTCATACCGGACGGTGACCGTGTCGGCCGAGCTGTTGCGGAGCCGGAAGGAGTTGCCGCAGATGTAGGTGAGCTTGATGTCCGCCGCAGTGGGCGCGAGGAGCGGCCCCTCGTCAGGGGTGGTGGGGAGCGGCTGGGTGCAGGCCAGGAAGGCGCAGGCGAGGGTGAGGCTCAACACGGCAATCCCTCCCTTCTTCGATCGGGTTTCGGTCATGGATGGTGGTGGTTGGGGTCGTTCGGGAGACGCGCAGGGGTGCGAGGGTTACACAGGAAGGAGTAAACGCTCGATCGCAGGACGCAAGAGGTCCCTCGCTCCGCTCGGGAGGGTTCAAATGCTACCCCAGCCGTGCCGTCATCCGGCCTCCGACCCCGACGCCGAGGCGCCGCGCGGCGCTGCCGTCGCGGACCGCCACCTCGAGGAAGCCGCTCGATCCCCAGTATGCAAGGAGCTCTCCCTTGGCCACGTCGGCGAAGGTCCGGCGGATCGGGCCGATCTCCATGTCCTCCGATTCGAGGATGGCGTAGGTCGGGATGAATTCAGGGGTGAACGTCGTGACAAGGTTGCCGTAGCGATCCACGTGGAGCACCTCGCCGTGGACCTTTTTCCCCTCGTACTTCGGGACCGGGACCGGGAAGATCACGGGGGGTTCGAGCACGAGCGCCCCGACCTCTGCGAGCGAGGCGCCAGCGGCGAGTCGCGCGGTGGCCGGGGCGAAGAGATCGCGCCCGTGAAAGGTGGGGCTCGCCCCAACCGGCTCGGCCAGCGTCCACACCTCGGCCCCCGCGCCGAGGACCGGGGTCAGCACCCCGTTGTCGGGCGCGACGAAAAAGTGCCCGTCACGCCCGACCGCCACAGCTCGACGGGTCGTCCCGACACCGGGGTCGACCACGACGAAGTGGACCGTACCCTTGGGGAAATGTCTCCAGGTACGGCCGAGAAGATACGCCGCGGTCGCGATGCTGCCGGGCGGCACCGCGTGACTGATGTCGACCAGCGTCGCCCCGGGTGCGCCCGAAAGCAGCACGCCCTTTACCTCGGCGACGTATGAGTCGCTGGTGCCGAAGTCGGTGAGCAGCGTGATTACGGGCATTTCGAAAGGTAACGGGTGAGGGGGCCGAACAATTGGAACCTTCCTGAACAAAGTGAAGGACCTACCCGACACTGCCCAGTAGGTCCTTCGCTGCTCCTTCGCTACGCTCAGGACATGGCTCAGGAGGGTTCCAAGCTCGGATCCCCCTCACGCCCTACCCCTCGCCCCTCACACAGCTCAGTTGGTGAGACTGATCGCTTGCGTAGCCGAGACCAAACTCGCCACCCGTTCCGCGATGGCGCGGAGGGCCTTGGCGGCCGGGGAATCGGGTGCGTAAATGAGCACCGGAGTGCCGTGGTCGGCGCTGTCGGCGAGGCCGAGCTGGAGCGGGACCTGGCCCAGCAACGGGACCCGAAGCTCGTCGGCCAGGCGCTGGCCGCCGCCGGACCCGAAGAGGTCGATCC
>JBDSIR010000102.1:0-11501 GCA_039917855.1 Gemmatimonadales bacterium
GGATGGCGAGGAAATTCATCTGTCCTTCGCGGATCGACCGGGAGTGAGTGAAGGCCCGTGCCTTTTTAGGATCGTGGCTGACGAAGGTGAAATTTGGTTTCCGGCTCACAGCATCGAGGAAGTACGAGTAAAGCCCAACACCCCACAGCCTCTAATGGCGGATAGGACAGGCTTGTGATGAAATTCATCTCACGTAAGGAATGGGGAGCAAAACTACCCAAGTCGGTTACGTCGTTGAATTGGGCGGCAATCGATTTGATCTACGTTCATTACACGTCGATGTTGTCGGATCAGACAGGCAACCCTCGTGTGAAAATGCGGGGAATTCAAGACTTCCACATGCGTGTAAAGGGTTGGACTGATGTTGCATACAACTGGGCCTTCGCCTTTTCAGGTGAAATCCTTGAAGGACGGGGTTGGAAAGTCAGGTCGGCTGCAACTGGCGCTGAAAACAGTCATTCGGTTGCCTTCGTTTTCCTCGGCGGTGACAAGGCTGGCAGGGATGACGTTACGCCGAAGGGTAGAACAGCCCTTGGAACGCTCATTAGGGAGGCGCTACGGCTCAAGCGAGAGGCGAACGGGCAGAATGCTTGGCTGAAGGTTCGTGGCCACACACAGGCTCCTGGCAGTGCCGGTCAAACGGACTGTCCTGGGCTTGAAATCCTCAGTTACATCGCAATGCGAGGATGGGAAGTGGTCGAGCCTGCAATCAAGTACCCGAGGAATTTCTTCTTGTTCGCTTCGTGGTATCTAGCTGAAGGGAATTTCAAGGGTCAGAAGCCACACGATCAGTCGATTCGACCGAAGAACCTACCCGGTCGTTACACACCCGGCACTGCTGCGCTCATGGTCGCGCTGCGGCATTATCTGCGTAGGAGAAATCAGTAAATGAAAACTGAACCAAACCCCAAAAAACACCGTCTCCTTTGGGGGAGATTGCCAAGCCTAAAACGCCTTCACCGGAAGGTGAACGTGTGAACGATGAAAACCCTGACCCGAAAGAAAAATGATACAAAATCCTGACGACCATGATCACCACAACCTCAGCCTGGATGACCGCATCAACATTCGCGGAGCGTTGGAAAGTATTCGGGCCACCTTGACGGAAAGAGAAAAGGCTCTAAACGAACGATTCACGTCGCAAGAGAGTAACGCCGAGTTCAAACGGATTTCACTGAAAGAAGCACTTGACGAAGCAAAGACCACGACTGAACGAGCCTTGACAGAAGCTAAGGCAAACGTAGAAGATCGTTTGCTTGAGGCGAAGGTGGCAGCCGACGAGAGAGGTTTGGTTCTTCAGTCAAGGATTGAGAAGTTGGAATCTGGCGGAGCACCCTTTGCTTCTAGGCTTGATGAGGGGATGACAAAGTTGGCGGGTGATGTTGAGAAACTCAATAACAACGCTGTTCGAGCGGAAGTCATCGAGGCACTGCGCGAGCGTCAGCAGGAAGATGTGAAAACACAGCGTCGGCAGATTCGCAACCTGTCCTATTCAACCGCAGCGGCGATTGTAGTGTCGCTGGCATCCATCATGTTTCGTCTCGCCTTCGGTAATTGACAGCTAACTAGAGGACATGAACAACCATGACAGCAACTAAGGATTTCAAGCTCGGGAAACAAGAGCATGTGTACGACGAACGGACGTTGCGGCTTGGTAATTTCATGGCCGCTGAAATCGTTAGACCACGCCGATACGACTTTGATTCGAAACGTGCAGGATTTCCTTTGGACGCATGGGGCAACACTGACTGGGGGAATTGCGTCAAGGTCTGTGAAGCGAACCACACTGTCAGGCTTGAACGCCTAGAGCAGAAGCGCACGCTCAAGGTTTCAACGGCGCAGGTAGTTGAGGAATACAAGGCTGAAATTCTCAGGCAATTCGGTCAGACCACTGAAAAACCGGGCGACCCGAATGACTCTGGCCTTGTCATGCTCCACAACCTGCGCAACTGGCGCAAGGTGGGGTGGCCTTTGGATTTCACCAAGAAGGAGAATGACACCCGTGTGTACAAGATCGCGGCGTTTGGTGAGTTGGAGTCCAACGATCCCGACCAACTGAAAAACGCCATCTATCTCCTGCATGGTGTGCAGCTTGGTATCTGGCTCCCTCGCGCAGCACAGGCAATGACGCGCAAGGGTACATGGGATTACAACGGAGAGTCAGGCCCGGAATGGGCACCCGTCTCGTGGGGTGGTCATGCTGTCTACGCGAAGGCGTATGACATTGAGAGCATTGAAGTTCTCACCTGGGGTCAGAAGGTCAAAGTCACCAACAATTTCATCGCGCAGTATTGCGATGAAGCGTGGGGTGTGGTTGACTCATTCAACCACTGGAAGGGACGCACTGAAATTGACGTGCAGGCGCTCATTCAGCGTTTGCGTGACGTGGGTGCGTCCAACATCGAGGACGTGTAATTCCTCGATAGTCTTGTCATCGAACAAAGGGGATCATGCGTAAGCTGGTACTTGCCATCGGAATCGTCCTCGCGCTGAGTGGGGGCGCACAGGAGACAAGAACAGCCCAGGCGGAAATCTCAGGCACACCAAGAGTCAAGACGTGTGATCTGAAGGAAATACGAACAGGTATCAAGTTCTATCGAGAGGCGACATGGACGCATCAAGACAATCTAGGAATTCCACGAACGAAGTTCTCACAGGAACGCATCAGGTCGTGCAACTACGCATGGTGGGTGGGCGACTTGTGGCGCGAGCGTGCGGCAAAGTGGCATGCGAAGTACGAGGCGCATGTCAAGTTCGTGAAATCCCTGAATTGGAATCCAATCGCTGCGATCAGGTACGTGTTCGGCCCATACGGGGACAGTGCTGTTTCCGTAGCCGACTGCGAAACAGGCGGGACGTTCCATGTCGGCGCTGATAACGGTCAGTATCTCGGCCTATTTCAGATGGGGTCGTCAGAGCGAGCAACATACGGTCATGGCTCTACGGCGCTCGAACAAGCAAGGGCCGCGCATCGGTATTTCATTGCCTCGGGTAAAGATTGGAGTCCGTGGCAGTGTCAACCGGGTGGTCATCTTCAATGGTAGGAGGCTCAAATGCGTCTAAATGAAATCACGTTGGCAGACGTGCTTCTTCTGCTGATTTTTCTTGTACTCCTTCTGGCCTATTTCACGGGCTGGAACAACTAGTACCGAAAGGCGGGATGCAACATGGAAACCAAGCCTGGAATCGTCACCACTGAATTCTGGCTCACGATCATCGTAAACTTGTACGCACTGCTCGATTACACTGAAATCTGGAACGTCATGCCCGAGAAGTGGGTAGGACTACTTCAGGGTGGAATCACAGCGGCGTACATTCTCTCTCGTGGCCTTGCCAAGTCTCGTGTTGCGCCGCATGGACTGCATCCGGGGAATTACACACTTCTCCCGGTTGCTCCCCCGGCACTGACGCAGGCGATGGCCGGACAGGGAAAGGGCGGACTGCCAATCGGCGGTGACGAGGATCGAGAAAGCGACGAAGTAATTCAACACTAGTCGCGCATGGGTTGCCCCTCGGGGTGACACGGACGGGGGGTTGACTCGTGCCCGCCCATGAGAATGCCCCTCGTCCAAGTTTCAAGCCGTTCTACGGCTCTCAGACAAGTAAGACAGGCTCAGAGTCGAATCGGGCTTGACAGAACCGCAGAGAGGCGTTAGATTGGCCACAGCGGTTCTCCCTGAATCGTCGGTGTAGTGGGGTAGGGCTTGAAGTTGACACCTCCGGCCCTGCCCCACAACTATCTTCCGAATGAGATAGTGAAATCACCCCATTACGCAGAAAGGATTTCAATGACCGCAGAGGTTTACGCAAACGCCATTGGATTTCACTCCTGCGGGGGAAACCATGAGTCTCCCCCTTACGGGGGAGACGAAGGAAGGGGGTAAGACTTTATCTTTACTCTTTTTCATTTCATTCTTTCTTTTACGCGAGAGGAAATCCGATGAAGGTGATTTGGCTGCAAGCCCGAGAGGACAACGTAGCGATGAATTTGGTAGGTCATCCGACTGAGTGTTTGGACAAGGCGCGCTCTCTTGCTCAAATGCTGATCGGTCACAGTGGGCCATGGGCCTTTATCAACCTGAATTTCACAAGTCCGCAGGATCGAGGTTTGGGTTGGAACAGAGACAGTGAGTGGCTGCTGGAATGTTCTGCGATTAGGAAGCCTGTATGAGTTCACTAGAAGCACTTGTACTTGGCTCACTAGTTGAGGAAGGAAATCTCAAAAAGGGATTTCAGAATGGCCTCATGCGTGAGGACTTCCAAATGCACGAGGAAGAATGGGACTGGCTCATGGAGCAGATGGAGCGCAAGAAACCGATCAATTGGCGGCGCTTCAAGAAACAGTTTCCAGACTTCGAACGAATTCATGGTGCTGAGAGACTTCAAGACCTGATCGAAGAATTGAAGCAGGAGTCAGCGTATTTCAAGATCGCTTCTGCGATTGAAGAAATCGACACTGACCTGAAACCCGAGAACGCAATCGAGCGTGCAAGCCAACTGCGTGAAATAGTGTCGGACGTTCTGCGTGCCTATTCTCCGCAGTCTGACATCGACCTGACTGAAGAAGGGTCAGTGAAATTGTACTTGGAACGTCAGCGTCAACTCAGGATCATGCGTGAGCAAGGGATTGTTCCAGGGATTTCAACCGGGCTGAAGAACATTGATCACCATTGGGGCGGTCTGATGCCGGGTCGGTTGGTGGTCGTTCTTGGTCGCCCAGGTGATTCTAAGTCGTTCACGTTGGCCAAGTTGATGACTGAGGCGTTCAAGCAGGGTGAAAACGTGGCGATGTTCTCACCTGAAATGAATGAGGACGAACACCGAGCGCGTGTCGCAACGCTTCTCTCTGCCGATCCTGAAATTCAAGAGGCAGCAGGACTCAAGAAGGCGTTCCGCAACCGAGCGATCATGGATGGTCACGGGTATAACGAGAAAACGTACAACAGGTTCTGGAATTTCCTTGACACTGAAATGCCGGGACGCATGGTGCTGTTCACTCAGCGATACCGCCGCACGAAGATGACTCCTGCATACATCGAGTCGAAGATAGACGACTTGAATTTGGGCATGGTGATCGTTGACCCGATCTACAAGCTGAAACCGAATTCAAAGCAGACTGACCGGCGTGCCGCAGTTGAGGCAAGTGTGGACGAGGTTCAGGACTTGGCCGAGCAATTCAACATTCCGGTCATCATTTCGAACCAAGCTGGTCGAGCAATTTCAAAGAAGGGGAGTCCACCTGACAAGGATTCGTCGCACAATTCGGACGCTCCGGTACAGGAAGCCGATCATGTGATCGGAGTGAAATATTTCAGTGAGACGAACACCCTGCGCATTCACTGCTCCAAGAACAGGTTCGGTGGAGATTTCACTTTCGACTGCAAGTTCTTCCCAAACATCGGTGTCATCGAGGACAAGACCCCGCTGACTGGTAACTATTTCACTGGCTTCGATGAGGAATCAACTGCGGACGACACAGCGGCGCTCGCAGATCAGGCTGCTGAAATCGACGGGAATCAGGTGAACTGATGTTTTCAGAACTGATGTTTTCAGGACTAATCTTCATCGTTGTAGGATTCTTATTGGTGGGCATATGCATGGTGGACGATTGGTTGAAAGGGGAGGACGATTGGTTGAATTGGATGAAAAAGAAATGAAAAAGAAGAAGAAGCAACACTTTCCCGTCGAGGGTAAGCCGCCAACGGTTCGTGAGGAAATGGAAGGGATCATGCACGCTGCGACAGGCATGACACCCTTTGGTGCTGGCACCAAGCCGATGAAGGGGACTGAAATCATGTCTAAGCGTTCTCCTGGCAAACAGGAGAGAATCAAGAACCCGAAAGGAAAGAAGAAGTGACGACTGAAATTCTCACTTCACGAGGGGACGAGTCGGGAGATAAGAAGGGAGTCGTTCGGTTGTCGAAGCATGCGCAGGCACCGGAGAAGCACGACCCTGAAATTCGCGGCGCTCGCCCTGGTAATGATCTGACTACACCGCCAAAAGGAGTTGAAATCCTTGGACGCTCTGAGGACAAGCCTGCACCCCGCGATTCGTGAAGATGAAATGCCGCTGAGAATGTTGTGCGAATGCAGGCTCACCCCTGTCGATCCTGTGAGACTGGATCAAGAGGGGTTCGTGGTCTGTCCTACACACGGCGTGAGACGCTATGGCTGGCTCTCAGTGCCCTATCAAGCCAATAGGGGTAACTTCGGTAGCTACTTCCCTTTGGAGTATGAGCAACACATTCTGTTCGGGATTGAGCTTGTTCGTGAAATAAGTGAAATCAAGGTGACGGTCGAGGACATTCGTTTCAACGATGACCCAATGGCCTGGGTTCGGAAGTCACGCAGCAAGGTCAAGGAATTCATTGGTAGGAGGGATGTCGCGGCATGATTCCGATAAAAACTGCTAAGTCGAATTTCATTTACAAAGGGCCGTCACTTGAGATTGGTGATATGTCATGTGAGCGGATCAAGAAGGGTCACATTAGGTCGATTTGGGTTCTGACAGATGACGAACGTGCGTACATTGCAGCAGGAGGTAATTTAGAGCTGGATATCTACTGTGAGCCAATTCCACCTGTTTCATTGAATTGTTCAGACGAAGTGGCACTGGCATGAAATATCTCGGTAGGAACGTAGACCCTATCGCAGTGTGGGAGGAATTCGTAGAGTTCCCTCCAAACATGCGTGTGGACGAACACACTACGTTCCTACCCCTCGTGCGCTGTCCACACCCTGACCACACGACTGAAAAGCGCCACTTTCAAATCAACATCAAGGAAGGGTTGGTCTACTGCTTTGCTTGCAAGTTCAGCGGGACGTTTGAAAAGGCCATCGCTGAAATCAAGGGATGCACAAACCGCGAGGCTCGCCGCACGATTCTTTCCCACAGGCGTGCAGGTGCGGGTAGCTCAGGTGGGTCAGCCTCACGCGCCAGCGTCAAGATCAAGAAGGCCAGGGACAGTGAAATCACTGAGGCAGCACCTAAACTGTCTCTGGACGATTTCACTTACTTGCCTGCCGTGGGTACTGAGTACCTTGAAAAGCGGGGAATCACCGGGGAATCTGTGGCAAAGTGGGAGATAGGCTGGAATCCTGAAACGCTGCGCATCGTCGTGCCCATACGGGATGAAAGGCGTAGGCTCGTGGCCACCGTAGACCGGGCCACAAAGCCCAAGGATCAGCCAAAATATCTCTATACCTCGGGGTTCGAACGCAAAAATGTTCTGTTCGGGGCTTGCAATCTCGATAGATCGATGGTACGATCCGAAGGGCTTGTGTTGGTCGAGGGGTCGCTGGACGCGATCCGACTCCATCAGCACGGGTACGCAAACACCGTCGCAATACTGGGGAGTTCGTTGAGCGAGAAACAAGCCAAACTGGTTGCATCATTTCAACCGTCCAAGGTTTTCATGCTGTTTGACCGGGACGGCGGGGGGATTGACGCAATCGTTTCTGTCTCTAGCCGAATCAAACGAATTCCCTTGTACGTGTGTCGGTATCGTAACGGCAAGACCGACCCGGCAGAGCTAACGAAACAGGAGGTAGCTGTCTCGATTTCAAAAGCACTGACGATTCGCAAGTTCCGCAAGCTAGTGCCCGGAGTGTTCCCGATGATGGAAAGGATTTCCTTTGGCAACTAAGACCAAGGACAAGAAGAAAGACGGAGCGATGGGGATTCGGCGCGTCACCAAGAAGGCCGAGCGTAAGCAGCCCGGTATCTTCCTGCGTCTGAAGGACAAGGACTGGATGAAGGCGTTCGCGCTTTTCACGCCAGACCCGGAGATTTCAGACAACCCTGGCTACTTCGAGTATTACGAGCATTACGACAACACCACGAATTCCTACTTCCCTTGCGCCGGGGATCAGTGCTACATGTGCGAGTTGGGTGAAAACCCCTCCCTTCGTGCCCAGGCACTGTTCTACTTCCCCGACAATCCTGCGACTGAGAAGTTCAAGGTTCTCAAGTTGAACGGATACCTCATCACTGATTTCACTGAAATCAATGAGGAAGAAGGCGGGGTACTCGGTCGGTTCTTCCGCGTCAAGCGGCTCACTGAGGACGGCAAGTACCGTGCGTCTGCCCTTGGAGACACCAAGCCGCTGAAGAAGGCTGAAATCAAGGCGTTGCTGAAGGAAGCAATGCAGAAGATCGATTTCGAGAAGCTGCTTCTCAAGCAGCAGAAGGAAGCCTTCGCCAAGCACACCGCGTCGGACGTGTTGGAGGACAACGACGACGACGACGATGACGATGACGAGGACGAGGACGAGGCTGAGGACACGAAGAAGAAGAATTCCAAGGCCAAGAAGGGCACCGAAGTCGAGTCAGACGACGACGACGATGACGATGATGATGATGACGATGACGACGATGATGACGATGATGACGAGAATTCATCGGACGACGACGACGACGATTCGGATTCGGACGACGACGATGACGACGACGATGACGACGACGAAGATGACGACGACGATGAAGATGGCGACGATGACGACGACTCGGAATCGGACGATGATGACGAGGACGACGACGACGCCGAGGACGATGACGACGATGAAGAAGCCAAGATCGAGAAGGCGAAATTCACCGTCGTTTCAACCGACGAGGAAAACGAGACGATCACCGTCAAGATGGACGGCAAGAACGTCAAGACGTGGGTTGCCGAGGGACTGGACGTGTCCTGGGACGACATCAAGAAGGGCACTGAAATCACCATCGACGCCGCGACTGACGATGACGGCGACTGGATCGTGACGGCGCTGAAGGCGAAGAAGGCCGCAGCACCGAAGAAGGACGCGAAGAAGGACGGCAAGAAGAAGAAGAAGTAACGCACTGAAATAGAGGACTCGCCGCCCTCTCAAAACTAGCGGCGTTTGTACTATCCCGAAGTCAACGCTTGAAAGGAAATACAACATGGCCAAGACCAAGACCAAGAAGAAGAAGGCCGCAGCGCAGGTTTCAGACGCACCGCGCATCATCGCTGCCAAGGGTGGACTCACGCAGTCCGCTTTGCTCGTGGAGGCGCTGGCACGCATGGAGGACGATCTGCGGGTCACGAAGAAGCAGGGTAAGGATTTCATCGAGTCGCTTCTCGCAGCGGTGGACGAGGAAATCAGCAAGGGCCGTCCGGTGAACCTGTTCGGCATGGTCAAGCTGGTTCCCCGCTACCACACTGCGGGATCGCGTGAAGTCCTGAAGGAATTCGGCGTGGCCGACTCGGGCAAGATGACCAAGAAGTATAAGCCCAAGGTGACGCTGAAGGCAACCCTGTTCAAGCGTGTGAAGGATCAGCTACCCGGTGCGACGAAGATGCAGAAGGTCGTAGGGCAGTAGTAATGAGCGTCCATGAAAAGCACGATGAAGTGAAGGCTCTGCTTGGAATTCCTCAAGACGAGCCGATCTTCATTCTGCGTGGACAGGATAGGGCCGCGATGGAAACCGTGGACGACTATCTGCTGAACGTACAGGACGAAGGTGCGTCAGTTGAATTCGAAGCGGGTGTCGAAAAGGCTCTGGCTAACTTCACGCATTTCAGGGCGACTCACCCGGCACGCATGAAAACCCCCGACTGAAATGGCAGGCATGGCGGTGGCTGCGCTCACGTCTCCCGCAACGTACAGGGGCGTTCCTGGGATGAGTCTGATTTCCCACGAGCAACTTGTCGAAGCGGTAGGCGTGGCGCAGGCCATGCACGAAATTGCTGACAACCTTCGAATTCATTTCGAAACGCATCAAGCGCATCGCAAGGCGTGGGCTAATCTGAATTTCAATGATCGTGCCCATGCCATCGCAACGGTCGCACTCACTCTGAAGTTGAAGGGGATTTCAGAAGCATGAGCGTAGTAGACCTGCATGCTCACTCCACGTTCTCGATGCTCGACGGCATGGGTACGCCGAAGGAAGTTGTGGAACGTGCGGCAGAACTGCACTGGGGTGCTGTTTGTCTGACCGAACATGGTTGGATGGGCAGTGCTCCGGCGCTGTATCAAGCCGCCAAAGCGAACCGCTGGTGGAAGAATTTCAGCGGGTTCGAAGAAGGAAGCCCTAAGCCCATTCTCAAACCTATCATCGGTTGCGAGCTATACATCGTGCCGGATGAAATGTTGGGTTTGAAGGGCAAGGAATTCAGGAGTGTCTCGTTCCACTTGACCGTGCTGGCGCTCAACACTGAGGGATACCATAACCTCGTGGCTTGGACGACCTTTGCGAATCAGCGTGAGAACATGTACTACAACCCAAGGATTTCACTGGAAGCGATGGCAGACATCGCACCGTATACCTTGGACAACAACGTTGTCCTAAGCGGGTGCCTAGGTGGAGAACTCTGCCAGTCGCTGATTTCAGTGGAGGGGAACGGGATCAACCTGGGTGTGGCTTACGTCGATTCTCTGAAATCCCTGTTCCCCAACTTCTACATCGAGGTACAGCGGCATGAGCGCAAGAAATTCCTAGGCCACGGGTTCGCACGCTATGAATCGACGTGTCAGAAACAGGCCGAAGCGAATTTCAAGCTGGCTCTGATCGCTGAAGCCACGGGTACGCCGATGGTGGTGACGAACGATTCTCACTACCTACGCGCCGAGCAGCGTGGGGCGCACCTGATGATGACCGCCAAGAAGCAAGGGAAGAACCTGGCCAACGTTCCCGGCAACGCACAGGCGAACTACCTGCCACAGTACGGGTATTTCACCAACTACCTTCAGCCCATGGAGGGGATCGCTAAGAAGTTTGACAATGGTGATGAAATGTTGAAGAACGTTCAGGGTATCGTAGACATGGTTGACATTCGCCTTGACCCCCTGGACGATTTCAAGTATTCGATTCCCTTCAGCGGGTACAACGATCCTGAAGCGAAGATCAGGAAACGGTCTGCCAAGAGACTGAAGGAATTGAAATCCCTTCACGGCAAGGACGTGATGAAACGCTTTGACCTAGAGCTATCGGTCATGGGCGACTTCGCTCACTACCTGCTGATGATGTCAGATTTCATTCGGCAGGCGAAGAAGCAAGGCATCCTTACGAACACGAGAGGGTCAGCCGCTAACTCACTCGTGTGCTACTGCCTGGGAATTCACGACATCGACCCGATGCCGGGTGCGTATGACTTGTTGTTCTCTCGGTTCGTCAACCCTGCGCGAAAGAAATTCCCCGATATTGACATTGACATCGACAAGGATCGGTACGAGGATTTCATGGAGTACGTCAAGGACTATATGGCCGAGCGCGAGGGTGAGGGTCAGGTAGTCCAGATTTCCAACTACGGCACACTGGCGAACCGATCCTCGTTCCGCATGATGGCCGACGCTCTCGGGATCAGCAAGGAAGATCAGGACGAGATTTCAAAGTTGCTACCTAACATCATTGATTCGGGCATGGTTGACGAGGAAAACGATGTCTACGAAGCGCTGAAGCAGGAATACCCTGAAATCTACGAACTCGCGTCGGGTGTGTTTGACTCCATGCGCAACATTTCACAGCACGCATGTGGTTGGCT
>JBDSIR010000103.1:0-2507 GCA_039917855.1 Gemmatimonadales bacterium
TCGGCAACACGACGGCAGGCACCATCCCGATCGCGCTGGACGAGGTCGTGCGGGCCGGCCGCCTCAAGGAGGGGGATCTGGTGGTCTTCACCGCATTCGGCAGCGGATTCGCCTGGGGGAGCTGCGCCCTCCGGTGGTAGGGTCAGGAGGGCTAAGGGTCAGGGGCTAGGGGCTTGATTGGGACCGACCCAAGCCCTCAGCCCCCAGCCCTTAGCTGGCCATGAAACATCGCCTGTCCCGTTGCGTACTGGAACACAGCCCCAACCAGGACCTCATATGTTCGGATTCATCGCCCTCGCCCTGACCATCGGGGCCGGCATCATCGGATTCGCCTTCGCCCGCGATTACACCATGCGGCGCCTCCGCTACGTGGACAGCACCCGCTCCCCGGCCTGGCCCTGGATCATCGGACTCCTCGCCGCTGTGGTCATCTCGCCCCTGGCGCTTCTCCCGATCATCACCACCGGGACCGCCGTCGTATTCGGCCTCGGCACCGGCCTCGGCACGGCCAGCGGGGTAAAGGCGCTCCGCCGGGGCGGGAGCTGAGCGTGGTCCCCGTCATCGAGGCGCTCGAGACCCACGACGGGATCGCTACCACGGCGTGGGCCCCGTCCACACGGCGCCCTGCAGGTTACCCAGCCGACCTCCCGTTCGTAGCCGAGCGCGCCGCAACGCTGCTGGCCGTGCGCGGAAGCACCACCATCGAATGGGACTCTCTCCCGCCGAGGGCGGTCGAGACGCTGGCCCGCGAATTGGTGGATGCGGGGTGGGTTGAGACCACCCTCCCCGATTCCTCCATGCCCGGGATGACCATCCGCCCCTTCCGGCGCGACGTGCGGCAGCGGGTCCTGACCCACGACGGGCGGCTGTTGTCGCTGCTGGAGACGAGGGCGGAATAAGGACGTGCTGAATACGCGTGCTGCGTACTACCTCGATCGGAGCAACGTTCGCGATGCAGCATGCAGCACGCAGTACGCAGTACGCAGCACGCAGCACGTCTATTTATATTTGAGCCATGTCTGAAAACACCATCACCTGTGCCCACTGCGGCCAGACCCGCCAGCGCATGGGGTTCAAGCCGTTCCAGAACGACCTCGGCCAGCAGCTCTTCGACACCATTTGCGTTGTCTGCTGGTCCGACTGGCTCAAGACCCAGCAGCAGCTCATCAATCACTATGCCCTGAATCTCCTCGATCCGAATTCCAAGCAGTTCCTGGTCGAGCAGATGCGGGGGTTCCTTCTGGCCAAGGATGGCGAATTGCCGATCAAGTGACCGGTGACCGGTGACCGGTTACCTGTGACCGGGCCTACGGGGAGGATCGCCTCAGTATGCCCGGTCACCCCTTACCGGTCACTGGTCACCAGCTTCTACTCGCCTTGAAGACCGCATCGACCCCCGGCCCGCTCGGGTTGGGGTCTTCGGCCATTCCCACCCGCCACTCCGCGCCGCGCTTGGTACGGAAGATCCAGCCGAAATCGAAAGTGACCTCATTTTCATCGAGTGATGGCATCGCGGTGTGCGCGTAGTACGGACCGTGCAACCAGAGCGTGCCGTACATCGATGTACCCCGGTAGAACCGCCAACGGAATCCTCCTCCCACCGACCCGAAGGTCGTGCGCTGATACGGTCGCAGCGCCCCCGTGGTCCGAGGGGTGTGGCCCACTCCCACGCTTGCTTCGACGCGGAGCCGAGGGTCGAGGTCGGTCCACCCGGTGACCATGGCGCCGACGGAGATGACACCTCGTCCGTAGCCCTCGGCGGTGGCGGTCGGGAGGGTCAGCGTGCCCACCAATTGCCCGCCGGGTGCGAAGCGCCACCCGCCGCCGAACCGCAGATCGCCGAGGTAGGTCTTGGGGCGATACTCGACCGAGTCGCCGTCGGGGAGGACCACGCGGTAGGCGAAACGATGCTCGGGACGGAGGCGGCGCTCGGGGACCACGATCCCAAGGACGCCGTGCCACCAGTGCAGGAAGTCGTCGAGGCCCCCTTTCCAGGTCGTCGCGACAGGGAGATCGGCGCTGAGGAAGGTCGTCGGGGAGAGGTCGCGGGTCGCGCCGAGGTGTACGGTGGCCAGTTCGAGGTCCTGCGCGTATTCGCCGCCGGTGAAGCCGAAGGCGAGCTCGTAGATGTTGGCGTAGTCGAACGCGACCGAGACCCGGGTGCCTGCGTGGGGCGGGACCCACGGCTGGAAGTACAGCGGACTGCGGTTCGAGGCGAGGATGTTGCTCTGTTGCTGGACCGGGAGGCCGAGGTCGGATTGGGCGCTCGCGCTCGTTGGCATAAGCAGGAGCGCGGCGAGGACGAGTGGGCGATTCAGAAGGATCTCCCTTGTCCCCTGGGGCTCAGGGCCGCCAGCGCGAGCACCCAGATCCACACCAACCAGCTCACCACCTGCGCCCACCCTGCCGCGCGCCACCCTTCCCACGCCACGCCGACCACGGTGGCCCAGTTCGGCCAGGCCGAATCGATCCGCAGCCGGTGTCGCTCGATCACCTGGGTCGCCGAA
>JBDSIR010000104.1:0-12311 GCA_039917855.1 Gemmatimonadales bacterium
ACAGGAACTCGGCCGAATACTCTTGGTGGGTGGTGGCACGGAGCTCCGGCTTGGGACCACATAGCTCGATCCATGAACTTGAGTCGAAGATCGCTCAAAGCACGGAGCCTCGTGGGTTCCGTTCATCCTGGGTTCGCGCGCCCATCGTCCCCGCCTTACTTCGATCCCGTCACCATAAGTGCCTCGCGCGGCCAGCGGATCGAGCCGTCGGACTGCGCGTATGGTCCGAAGTAGGCGACCATCGCCTGGTCCATCTTCCGCTGCGCCGCGGGGTCGAGAGTCTCGTACGCGACGGCGACACGGCCGGACGAGACCTTGAGGATGTTCCACGCCTCCGCGGCACCCGGAGCGTTGAAGGGAACATCTATCATCTGGAAATCGAGATATCCGAACCATTCGCCGAACCATTTGCGTGCCTTCTCGCGCTCACCCCATTCGTACGGATCGAATCCCGGCTCGGGGCGGGGAATGTGGCGGAAGACGGTCTCGTAGTATGCCCCGATATTGCCCGTGCGCGGCCAGGTGAGGATCCCCGCCCGCCCGCCTGGCGCCACGGCGCGGTGCATCTCCGCCATCGCCAGCCGCGGCCGGGGTGCGAAGATGATGCCGAACGCGCTCACTGCCACGTCGTACGCCTCCGACAGCACCGGGAGCGCGGTGGCGTCCCCTTCCACGAACTCCACCTGCCCCTTTCCGGCACATTCTCGACGGGCAAGAGCCACCATCTCTGCGGAGAAGTCGACACCCAAGACTTCTGCCGCGCCCTGGCGGAGCGCCTCGAGCGAGACCGTGCCGGGCCCGCATGCCACATCGAGCACCCGGTCGCCGGGACCGATCCGGAGCGCGTCGCAGAGCGCCCGCGCGGCGGGGCGAAAGCCGGGCACGATGTGCTTGAGGTAGTTGGCGGCCACGTGCGACCACGCGGCTGAGGCGGGGACGGGGGATGCCGGGGTCGAGTTCACGGTGTTCAAATAAGCCGGGAGGGGCAGTGCTTCGCTATCACGCACTCGCCGCACTTTGGCCGGTTGGCGATGCAGACCGCGCGGCCGTGGGTGATGAGGAGGTGGGAGACGAGGGTCCAGTCCTCCTTCGGCACCAGCGCCATCAGGTCGCGCTCGATCTTCACGGCGTCGGTGTGCTTGGTGAGCTTGAGCAGCCGCGCGATCCGGGTGACGTGGGTGTCGACGGTGATCCCCTCGTTGATCCCGAACCAGTTGCCGAGCAGCACATTGGCGGTCTTCCGCCCGACGCCGGGGAGTCCGTGGAGTGCCGCCATCGTGTCGGGGACCTCGCCGTCGTGCTCCGCGACCAGCGCCCGCGCCATGGCGATGAGGTTCTTCGCCTTGTTCCGGAAGAATCCGGTCGACCGGATGATCGCCTCGATCTCTCCCTGCTGCGCCGCCGCGAGCGCGCTCGGCGACGGATAACGCCGAAAGAGCTCAGGCGTCACCACGTTGACTCGCACATCGGTGCACTGCGCCGAGAGGATCGTCGCGGCGAGGAGCTCGAAGGCATTCCTGGAATCGAGGGCGCAGACGGCGTCGGGGTAGGCCTTCTTGAGGGTGCGGAGGACCGCGAGGGTTCTTGCCTTTGCGACCTCACCCCCCTCCCCGTTCCGCCCAGTGGGTGAGGGTGCGGGAGAGGGGGGGCGCTTCGCATACTTCCGCTTCATATGCGCGACCGGGCCACGGCCAGGAACTCGTCTGCCGACAGGCAATTGAGCACTTCACCCTTGGTGAGCCACCCCTTGCGCGCGATGCCGACGCCGAATTCCATGTTGCGGATACCGGCCGTATTGTGGGCGTCGGCCCCGATGGAGATCCGCACCCCCGCCTTCCGGGCCGCGGGGAGGACGCGCCAGTCGAGATCGAGGCGCTGCGGATCGGCGTTGATCTCGATGGCGACGCCGCGCTTCCCCGCTTCCTCGAAGATCCGGTCCTGGTCGAGCTGGTAGGCCTCGCGGGTGAGGAGGAGCCGCCCCGTGAGGTGGCCCAGGATGGTGACGCGGGGGTCCTCCATCGCCCGGCAAATGCGCGCGGTCATCGCCTCGCGTCCCATCCCGAAGCGGCTGTGGATGGAGGCGATGACGAAGTCGAGGCGTGCGAGCACCTCGTCGCCGTAGTCGACCGCGCCTCCCTGGAGGATGTCGGCCTCGATCCCCTTGAGGATGCGGATCCCGGTGAGCCTGGCGTTGAGGCGGTCGACCTCGTCGGCCTGCCGCTGGAGGTCGTCGGGCGAGAGCCCGCCCGCGTACGCCGCGGCCTGGCTGTGGTCGGTGAGGCCGACCCAGGTATACCCCTCCGCCTTGCAGGCGAGGGCGAGCTCTTCGATCGAGGTGCCGCCGTCGCTGTAGTTCGAATGGCAGTGCAACAGTCCCTTGAGGTCGCTCCGCTCGATCAGCGTCGGCAGGGTGCCCGCCGCCGCCCGAGCGACCTCATCATGCCCTTCGCGCAGCTCGGGCGGGATCGTGCTGAGGTCGAGCGCGCGGTAGACCGCGTCCTCGTCGGGAGTGGGGACGAAGGTCGATCCCTTCCAGAGTGCGGTGGCGTCGAAGGAGTGGCCGAGCTGCTTGGCGTGGGCCGTGAGCTGCTCGAGGTGGGTCTCATTCCCGGTGGTGCGGACCATCACCGACCCGGCATTCGCGGGGTTGGTGACCACCACGCGCGCCGCGCCCGCCCCGGCGAATCGGAGCGTGACCTGGCGTTCGTCGCGACCGCTGAACTCACTCACGCCCGGCAGCCTCGCCAGTCGCTCGAACAGGTCGGCCGGTGGCACATCGGCGACGACGATGAGGACCAGTTCACGTACGACCTCCATCCGCCGCCGCACCTCCCCCGAGGGTTCCACCCACTGCACGCCGGGAAGGGCCGCGAGGGCACGGGACAGCGTCTCGGCCTCATCGCGCGCGTGGTGTGCGAGGCGGAATCCGCTCGCCTGGCGGAGGAAGGTGATCCCCTTGAGGATATTTTCCGCGGTCTTGGCGCCGAACCGAGGCAGGCGGGCGAGTGAGCCGTCGCGTGCCGACTCTTCGAGCTCCGCGATGGTCTCGATGCGAAGCGTCTCGTGGATCTGGCGGACCTTCGCCACGCCGAGTCCGGAGATCTGCAGCATTTCGACGAGACCCGGCGCCACCTGTTCCTGGAGTTCCTCGAGGACGGTGCTTCGGCCCGTCTTCACCAGCTCCTGGACGATCTGCAGGGTGGCGGGGCCGACCCCTTTGGTGCCGGCGAGGGAGCCATCGGCGAGCGCGTCCTCGAGCGTCCCTGAGAGACTGCTCACGGCGTGTTCAGCCGTCGTGAACGCGCGTACGCGGAAGGGGTTCTCTCCCTTCAGCTCCAGGAGCGAGGCGATGCGTTCGAGCGCCTTGGCGACGGCCTTCTTGTCCATCATGATGCGATCGCGTGCCACGCGAGGGCGAGAAGCTCGGTCGGGCCGGCCACCGAGCGGATCCCGGCGGCCGCTCCGCCATCCATCAATGGCGCATAGGGGGCGGAGCCATCCGCCCGCTCGAGGGGCCGGCCTGCGGGCGGCCCCGTCACCTCCGTCACGCTGAACCCCGGGCGCTCGGGATGCAACCCGAAGATCGCCAGCGCGCGGATGCCGTCGGCGTGGGCGTGCACGAAGAATCCATCGAGCGGCTCGTGCGGCGCATCGGGTTCGAGTTGGCCCCAGTAGAGATGGTCGGGGAGCTGGATGTAGGTGGGCCGGAGGGCCAGTGGGCCGGTGGGCCGGTTTGGCGTCGAGGGGAGCTCGGTATCCGCCGATCCGTTCACCCGCCCATCCGCCCAGTACAGATACGAGTGTTGCAGCACGGCGATGAACTCGTGGAGCGACTCGGGGGGCGCATCCTCCGGTACCAGGTCGCGCAGGAATTCGGTCACGGCGCGGTCGAGCACGAAGGCGTCGCGATCGGTCGGGTCGATGCGCCCCGACTCGAGCGAGGTCTTGAGCGCGGGGAAGCGCTGCTCCACCTGCTCGCCGAAGACGAGTTCGAACGGCGTCGTGCGGTTCACGCGCGGCCGGTCTTCGGAAGGAACGCGTCCAGTACCCGCACGAAGGTCTCCTTCCCCTCGACGTACGGCACGTGGCCGCAGTCCGGGATGAGCGTCAACTCCGCCTGGAGGCATTCGGCGGTCTCGGCGGCGGTCTCCCAGGGGATCACGTCGTCCTTGCCATGCAGCACCACCGCGGGCAAGTCGAGCTTCCGGAGCGCGGGACGGAGGTCGTAGGCGCCGAGGGACTCCCAGATCCCCTTCTGGACCCGTTCGACGAGGCGGAAGCCGCCCAGCTCCGAGACCTTCGCCGGGTCCTTGAAATAGGCGATGACCGCCAGCTCGAAGATGCGACGCTGATACGCGACGAGGTCGCGGCTCTTGAGGTCTGACTCGCGCAGCTTCCGCCGTTCCTCCTGTGCCCACGGGCCATTGGTGACCGCGGCGTAACGCCGTTCATACTCGAGCCGACCCTCGCGCCACGCCGGGGCGGGGGAGACGAGCGCCAGCCGCGCGACCGAGCAGGGATGCTTGATGGCGTAGAGCATGGCGAGCAGCCCACCCCAGGAGTAGCCGACGATATCGAGAGGCCGGTCGCCCCAGAGATCCTTCAGTCCGTGGAGATCAGCGACTTGTTCCTGCCATCCGATCGGCACCTCGCGCCCGACCGCACTCCGGCCCCCGCCGCGCTGGTCGTAGTAAATGAGCTCCCGTCCGTCGGCGAGGGCGTCGCACCCGGGGAGGAGGTAGTCGTGGCTCGCGCCGGGGCCGCCGTGGAGGATCACCACGGGTGGACCTTCACCTGTGCGGCGCTCGAAGAGCGTGACGCCGTTGACCTGGCGTTCGAAGGTGCGTTCTGGCACGGGGGAGAGAGTTTAGAGTTTAGAGTCTAGAGTCTAGAGTCGAGAGGCAAAGGTCAAGGGTCAAGGATCCTGGGCCATCGCCCTGTAATCTCCATACTCTAGGCTCTAAACTCTCGACTCTCGACTCTCGACTCTCGACTCTAGGCTCTCAACTCTCAACTCTCAACTCTCAACTCTCACAGCAGCACCGCCAGCGCATCCGCGACCTTCTTCACCTCGGCGTGCTCGTCGGGAGTGAAGGGATCGAGGGTGTCGCTGTCGATGTCGATCTGGCCGAGGATGTCGTCGCCGCGGCGAATGAGCACCACGAGTTCGGCGCGGGTCTGGAGGTTGCAGGCGAGGTAGTTGTCGCGGGCGCGCACGTCCGGGACGTTCTGGTCCTGGCCCAGGGCCACCGCGGTGCCGCACACCCCGACGCCGACGGCGATCCGGGTGTGGTCGGTCGCCCGCCCGGCGGTGGCCTCGAGCACCAGCTCGCCGCTCTGCATCATATAGAGGTAGACGCCGGTGTACGGCTCCCCTGCCGCCTTCAAATGGTCAGCGGCGTACTGGAGCAATCCCTGGCGGCCGACCTCCTTGGCGAATCGTCCCCGGAGCCCGGCGACGATCTTCTGCCCGTCGAGGACCGTCATCACCCCCCGCCGCGTCGCCCGAAGGTGACCTTGGTGGTGATCCGCTGGCCGTCACGGAGGAAGACGACGTCGACGGTGTCGCCGGCCTTGTGGCTCCGGAGCACCTCGGTCATCGTCTGGAGGTCGGGGACGTCGACGTCGCCCATCTTCACGAGAATGTCGCCTCCCTTGATCCCGGCCGCCTCGGCGGGGCTTCCGGTACGCACCCCGCTGATGCGCACCCCGCCGGGATTCTCGCTCATGTCGGGGATCGACCCGAAATACGCCCCGTACCCCGGGGTCACAGCGGCCCCGGCGACGGGCTGCGGCGGCGGGAGGTCGACGAAGGAGAGCGGCACGGCGCGATCCCCGATGGCCCGCACGATATCTGCGGCGTAGTTGGCCACGCGTGCGATCCCCTCGGGGAAAATGGCGGGGAAGTCGTCCGACGGGCGGTGGTAGTCCTCGTGCAGGTCGGTGAAGAAGTGCAGCACCGGCCGCTTCATCGCATAGAATGAGGCCTGGTCACTGGGGCCGTAGCCGTCGCCCGAGGCCTTGAGGTCGAAGTGATAGCCGGCGTTGAGCGAGTCAAGGAGCCGGGGCCACTCGAGCGCGGTCGCGGCGCCGTAGACGATGAGCCGGTCATTCCGGAGCCGCCCGACCATGTCGAAGTTGAGCATTGCGATGGTGCGATCCATCGGGTAGAGCGGGTGCTTGGTGTAGTACGCCGAGCCGAGCAGACCCTCTTCCTCTCCCGTGAAGGCGATGAAGACGACGGTGCGGGCGGGGCGATGGTCCTTGAGTCGCTTCGCGATCGCGAGGATGGCCGCGGCACCCGATGCATTGTCGTCGGCGCCGTTGTGGATGACGCCGATGCTGTCCGGTGCGAGCGACCCGAACCCGCCGCGGCCGAGGTGGTCGTAGTGGGCGCCGACGATGATGATCTCGTCGCGCAGTCGCCGGTCGTGTCCGATCAGGACGGCGACCACGTTGCGGCCGGTGGCGCCGTTGGCGAGGCCCGCGTGCGCGGCGGCTGGAGCAGTGGGGTCGACGGTGAAGGTCTGGAACCACCCCTGGGGCCCCGGCTGCAGCCCGAGACGCTGGAACCGCCGGGCGATGTAGTCCGCTGCGCTGTCGGCGCCGGGGGAGCCGAGCTTGCGGCCAGCGAGACGGTCGGCGGCGAGATAGCGGACGTCGTTCTGGATGTCGCGCACCTGGGCATTCTGGGCGGCGACCGGGGCGGCGAGCGCAAGGCTCAGCAGGGCCAGCTTGAGGGCGCGGTTCATGATCCAAAGATAACGCAGTCTGGGTGCCTGTATCGACGATCCTTGGGTCGGTACGATCATTGCGGTCGCGCAGATCCTCCTGGGTTCAGTACATCATGGGTTCGCGCGCCCGTGGAGCCCTCACGTGTGGCGCGAGCATCCCTGCACGGGAGGGCACAAGCAGCGCGCGAATCCATGATGACCGGAACCCATGAGGGGTCAAGGTGGGAATCCTGGATCCACGAACGACAACGAGGGCGCGTTCGGGTGGTCCCACTACGACGCTCATCCCAAGGTTCCCGCGCCGCTCGTTCAGTTGGAGGGGTGCCCGGAGCGCGCTCTCCGTATACATTTTCAGCCCCTCTGACCGACCCCTGATGAACCCCAGGCTCCTCGCTCTCATCCCGACCTGCGTCGCACTGAATGTGGTGCTCGGACGCGTCGTGGCGGAACTCGCCCTCCCCGTGTTCCTCGACACGGTAGGGACGGTCACCGCCACGGCGCTGGCCGGTCCCTGGGCGGGGATCATCACGGGCCTCATCAGCCAGGGGCTCACGGCGCTCACCAGCGGGCAGATGATGTGGCTCGCCTTCGCACCGATCCAGATCCTCATCGCCCTGGTCGCCGGCATGGCGGCGCAGCGGGGCGGGTTTGCGACGGCTCCCCTGGCCCTGCTGTGGGGGGCGCTCTGCGGCATCCTTGGCGGACTCACCTCGTCGGTGATCTCGTACTTCGTGTTCGGTGGTGTCACCACCACGGGGATCACCGCGCTCAACGCCGTCTTCCGATATCTGCAATTCAGCTTGGCGGCCGCGGTGACGATCAGTTCGGTGGTGGCCGACGTGCTCGACAAGTCGCTGACTTTCGCGTTCACCGGCCTGGTCCTTCGCGCCCTCCCGATCAGGCTCGCCAGCCGCTTTCCCACGGCACTTCGGGCCGCCGGTCGGGAGTGAGCCAGCCCGCGGCACCAGCGGGGCTCGCGGCCCGGGCGCATCCCTTTACGCCCCTCATCGCGTCACTCGCCATCATCGCGCTGGCTTTCATCCTCCCGGTCCCCGGTGGTCCCGTCGTACTGGCGCTCCTGCTCGCGCTTGCCGTTCCGCTCACCAACGATACCGCCGCATTCATCCCCGCCGCCTGGCTGGCCCTGCCGTTCTGGGTGTTGCTCTTCCTGCTGCATGGCGTGATGGGGGAAGGGACCCGTGTCGCCGTGGGGCCGCTGATGCTCTCACGCCCGGGGCTCGAACTCGCCCTTACCACGAGCGCCCGCCTCACCGCGGTGATCCTGGCCAGCGTCCTCCTGATCCGGGGTTTTCGCCCCGGCCGGTTCGTCGACGCGGCACTGATGAGCGGCTGGCCCTGGACCGCGGCGTATCTCACGGCCGCGACGCTCAACGCCATCCCACGCTTCCAGGAACGGGCGGTGCGTGTGCAGGATGCGATGCGGTCGCGCGGCCTCCGGGTGCGCGGCAGCGTCGTCACCCGCGCGCTCGCCTTCATCCCCCTCGCCCTCCCGCTCATGCTCGGCGCGCTCCACGACGTGGACGAGCGCACCTTCGCGCTCGCCACCCGCCAGGTTCGGGCCGATGGGTCGGGGCGGACCCCCTTGCGCCCGCCGGTCGATACGGCGTTCGATCGCGCCACCCGTTGGGGTTTCCTGCTCGCGGTGGCGGTCGCGGCACTCTGGCGCATTCTCGGATGAACGCCATCGAGCTGTCGCGCGTCTCGTTCCGGTACCCGGCGTCACGGCCGGTGCTGCGTGAAGTGACGCTCAACGCGGACGCGCGCCAAGTCACCTGGCTCTTCGGGCCGCTCGGTGCCGGCGCGAGCACCGTCCTCCTGGTCGCCGCAGGCCTTGCGCCTTCACTCACTGGCGGCACGCTCGAGGGGAACGTCCGGGTCCTTGGCCAGGCACCGCAGACGCGCGAAGGACGCGCGATCCTGCAGGGTCGCCTCGGCTACGTCACCGCCATGCCCTATCTCCAGCTGTCGGGGATGGCCGAGAGCGTGTTCGACGAGGTCGCGTTCGCCCCCGCGAACCTCGGGTGGAGCCGCGAGCGGATCTGGCAGGAGGTCCCCATCGCCCTCGAGCGGCTGGGAGTCCGGCATCTCGCCGACCGGGTCCCCGAGCAGCTCTCCGGTGGCGAGCTCCAGCGGGTCGTGATCGCCGCGATGCTGGTGCTCCAGCCGGAAGTGTGGCTTCTTGATGAACCGAGTTCGGCGCTCGACACCGTCGGCCGACGCACGGTGCAGGCCCTGATCCGCGCCGAGGCGGAGCGCGGAGCGGCGGTGCTGCTGGCCACCGAGGACGCCGAACTCGGCCTCGCCGTCGCCGATGAGATGGTCCTGCTCGATGACGGCAGCACCATCGCGCGCGGCGCACCGGCCGAGCTCCTCGGGACCGAACTGATGTGGGAGATGGGCGCGGGGAGCACCAATGTCGCGGAACTGTCGCGGATGGCGCATCGACTGCTCCCCGGCGGGGATCCGCGGCTGGTGCCGCCATTTCCCCTCACGGTCGAGGCGGCGGTGGAGCGGTGGCGATGATCGAACTCGATCGCGTCAGCTTCAGCTATTCGACCGACCGGGTCCTTCACGACCTTTCGCTCCAGATCGGCGCGGGCGAGGCCGTGGGACTCTTCGGCGCCAACGGGGCGGGAAAGACCACCGTGCTGAGGCTCTGCATGGCGCTCCTCCAGCCGGATGCCGGACAAGTGAGGGTGGCGGGACAGATCACGACGGGGCTCGGCCCCGAGGACCTGGCGGGGGAGGTGGGGTATCTCTTCCAGCGGCCCGAGGATCAGCTCATCCGCACCACTGTGCGCTCGGAGCTGGCATTCGCGCCCGAGCGCCTGGGTTGGGCGCCTGAGCGGACCGATGCAGCGGTGCGGGAAGCGTTGGCGACCTGCCAACTCGAGTCGCAGGCCGACACGCATCCATATGACCTGCCGCTGCCGAAGCGACGCCTCGTGGCGCTGGCGAGCGTGCTGGTGACGTCGCCCAAGGTGCTGCTGCTGGATGAGCCTACCGCCCTGCTCGATCGGAACGCGCGCGCCCTCGTCGCGGACGTGGTCCGGGCTCGAGCCGCGGCGGGGACGGCGGTGATCGCGGTGGTGCATGATCCTGTCTTCGCGATCGAGGCGCTGGGGCGGGGCATCGCACTCGGCGCAGGGCAGGTGCTGCAGGATGGACCAGTGGACCAGGTGCTGCGGGCTGGGGTCGCGGGGCTCGGACTACCTCCCGCGGCGGTCGCCGCGGAGGGGGCTGGGGTGGTGGGAGCGAGCCTGCGGATGGCGGATCTGGCGGCCGCTTTGGCGGGGAGATCGCGACAAGGGGAGGTCGGCGGGCGCGCGAACCCATGATGGACCGAACCCACGAGGGCCCGTGGGAACGAGCAGTCTGCTCAGCCCATCAGTGAACGACAACTGCAGAACAGGAACCCAGGATTCCCAAGAACCCAGGAAACAGGGATTGTGGGGTCCCCACGCAGAGCTTCGTCACTGGACCATATCAATCGTTTCATCTTGGGTTCCTGGGCATCTTGGGTTCCTATTCCAAGAAGGCTCTGCGGTGCGCGGAGTTGTGCCGATCACACTGATGCTCCTGGGTCCGGTCCATCCTGGGTTCGCGCCCCAATGGAGTCGGGCCTTTGCATTCTCCAAGAGTCCCGAACCACGGGGGTGGCAGGGGGCTCAGGGGGGGCGTATCTTTTGATGCCGCCGCAACTTGCGCGGCCCCCCCTATGTCCGCACCCCTGAGCGTCGTCGGCGATCTCTGGCAGATGGTCAAGCTCCTTCGCGAAAAGCCCAACGCGAAGGAGGACCACAAGAACGCCTTCCGTCAGTTGATGACCACCCTCGGCGTCAGCGCGCTCCACCTTGAAGCGACCCCTGAAGGGCTCGCCTTCCAGGGAGTGCTGGTGCAGGCCGAGACACCGGGGGCCGTCGAGATCAACCGCACGATGTTGATGCATGGCGTGGGCGAGCTCGAGCTCCCGGAAGGGACCGGGGCCGGTCCGCTCCTCTCGCTCTGCAAGGCGCTTTCCCTCCCGAAGAACACCTACGTTCACATCGACGCCTTCATCACCACCGTCGGCGAGCCGGGGGCGAGCCAGTTCCGTTTCGGCGCGCCGACCGGCGTCACGACCGCTCCTTCGCGCGTCACCCCCCTCCCCACCAACGTGGCCATTGGTGGCGGTCCGCCGCCGCACCCGAGCGTGATGCCGCGGAACCACCCGCCCGACATGCGGATGTTCAATCCAGCCAGTGGGCCGGTGGGCCAGGGGGCCGGAGAAGCGCCGCGCGCGAGTGAGCAGCTGGCGGCGCAGCTGGGTGCGGGTGTGTTCTCGAGCGAGGATGGGGGGATGGTGCAGATGCCGTCCTCCGCCCACGCGGCGATCGGCCGCATCGACGAGCTGCTCCTCGCGCTCGAGAAGGATCCCCAAGGGCCACAAGCGGGCAACATCCTCCAGGAGCTCGTTGGCATCACTGACACGAGCGGGCAGCAGGAGAAGTGGGCCGAGGTGGCCAAGGTCTGTGCCGGCATCGTGCGCGCCGAAGCGACGGTCGGAGGACCGATGGGCCCCAACGCCCGGCCGTTCAACCTGGCGCTCAAGCGGATCCTCCCGCGGCGTACACTCGAGGAGATGGCGCGCCTGCTGGCCAGGAAGGAGACCAAGGCCGACGCCCTCCTGGTGCTCGGTCGGATGGGAGAGAGCGCCACCGACGTGCTGCTCGACCTGCTGGTGCTCGCATCCACGGTCGAAGAGCGGCGCGGCTACTTCGATGCCCTGGTGCACAGTCGCAAGGGATCGGAGCAGGTGGTCCAGATGCTCGACCACCACGAGTGGTTTGTGGTCCGCAATATCGCCGAGCTTTGCGGTGAGCTGAAGCTCGAGAGTGCGGTCCCCGAGCTTGCCAGACTGTTGTCGCACACGGAGGAGCGGGTGCGGAAGGCGGCGGTGGTGGCGCTCGCCAAGATCGGCACCAGCGCCACCGTCGAGCCGCTCCGGCAGGCGCTCAAGGATCCGGTGGCGACGGTGCGGACGCAGGTGCTGGTGCTGATCGACGGGAAGCACAATCGCGCGCTGGCGCTCCGCATCGCGAACATGCTCGGTGAAGAGGAGAACATCCCTCCCGAGGTCCAGCGCGAGATGTGCAATGCCCTGGGGCGGACCGCCACGCCGGAAGGGGTGGCGGCGCTGTTGCGCCAGGCCAACCCGCCGCGGAAGCTGCTGCGGAAGGCGCCGACCCTGCTGCGGCTCTGGGCGGTGGAAGGGCTCCGGTTGGCGGCGCCCTCGAGCGCCCCCGCGAAGTCGGCGCTCGAGCAGCTCAAGACGGACGACGACAAGGATGTGGCGGCGGCAGCGACGAAGGCGTTGGGGTAGGCGGGGAGGCGGGTAGGCGGCGAGGGAGGACCACTGGGTCGGAGCGTGAATCAAGCGAGGAGTCATCCTGAGCGGAGCGAAGGATCTAGCAGGTGTAAGACCGTGACCTGCTTCTAGAACACGCCCCACCGCTTCACCTTCCCCGCATAAGTCGTCCATTCCGCCGGAAAGCGCTTTGCCAGCGACGGCTCCTC
>JBDSIR010000105.1:0-2564 GCA_039917855.1 Gemmatimonadales bacterium
CACGCGTTGAACCAGGTCATCAGCACGACCGCCAGGACCGCCGGAATACCCACGGCTGGATGTGCGGCTGCGAACATGCCGAGCCCGATCGCGGCAAGGTAGAGCACCGGCGACCAGCTCAGGAGCCCGTTGCGCGACGACCAGAGAATGTCGGCAAGATGTGGATCCCACCAGCGAATCTGCGGTCCGACGGGGGAGACCGCGAGCCAGGTGCCGTAGATCGAGTGCCAGGCGATCATCTGCGGCACGAACGCGATCGTCGCGCAGAGGGTAAACAGCATGCCGGCGCCGAACGTTCGCGTGAGGGCCGCGCGGTTCGACACACGCCACGCGGCGACCAGCAGGAGCATGGCGTCGCACGCCGGCAGGAGCGCGAAGAGCGCGTTCTGCCACCGGATGAGCGTCATGAGACCCGCGGCCGCGCCGAGCCAGGCCCACTGCCGCATCGTCCGGTCCTGGCGCGTGGCGAGCCACGCCCACACAAACCCGGCGACGGCCGCCATCGACGGGGCGTGCGTCATGCTCGGTTCCTTGACGATGTACCAGAGCATGAAGGAGCCCGTCATCACAACGGTAGCCGCGACCGCCGCAATCCGCCGCATGTAGAAGCGCGCCGTGAGCCGGTAGCAGAACCATGTGCCGAGGAGCGCGTAGAAGAGGCCGGCGATGCAGACCGCCTGGCGATAGGGAAACGACACACCGTTCGTGCTGACGTCGGGGTTCGTTGCGGCCAGCCGCACGGCGACCATGTGCCCCGCGCCAAAGAACGGCGCCCAGACGATCGCCGGACCGATCGTCCACGCGGACTGCGCGTGGCCGGTGGGGGTCGGCTGAAAGAGGTGGGCCTTGTCGCCGAGACCGAGGAGCTTGTAGTCGTTGGTGAGCTCGACGTCGCCGTCGAACACGAGCGACCGCAGGTAGGCGAAGTAGTAGAAGCCGTCGCTCTGGAGACGCGCGCCGAGGTGGATCTGGCCGGCGACGCCGATTGCGAAGAGCGCGGTAAAAAACAGCGCCCCGGCGGACAACGTCCCACGCTGTGCGCGTCCTTCCGCGATCTCGCGGCGGCGGACGAACAGCGCCATTCCAGCAGCCACGCTGACGACGGCCACGAGCGCGAACAGGCCGGGCCTCCACCCGAGCAGGGCGTCGAGTAGTGAACGCCGGGCGACTTCGCGTGCGCACAACTCGGCGCCCGCGCCGGCGACTGCGAACCAGGCTGCGGCGTGGAGCGCCGTGCGCCAGCCGGAACGCTCGCGCGTCAGGGGCGCACCTTGAAGACGCGCAGTTCGGGGCCGGGTATGGCCTTCGTCGGGGAGAACCTTGCCAGCTCGCGGCTCTGCTGGAAAATCTCCATGTAGTCCTTGTACTCGTTCGGGAACTGGTGCGGCGAATCGAGATACGGGCCGTACGACTGCGACGAGGCCATGAGGTATTCGGTCCCTTCATCCACGTAGGCCTGATACGGCTGCCTTCGAAGTTGACCGACGTTGCGCGACCGGAAGGACGCCGGCGGCAGTACGAGCTTGCGCGACTCGAGGACGATCAGTGAACCCGACGGTACGTTCTTCGTGATCCACTCGTAGGCCTGATCGGCCGTCGTTCTCTTCGCGATGGTGCGGTTGAACCCGATTGCCTGGAGCGCGGGGGGCAGCAGGGCCGCGATTGTCAGCCCCGCAATCAATATCGTCCGCGGCGCGCGCGGGATCTCGTAGCGACGCAGCAGGCTGACGCCGGAGACTACCGCCGCCGCCGCGAGCACGCAGAGAAACGGCACCAGTGGCAGCAGATACCGCCCGTAGACGATGTGCTGACGCGAGATCATCCAGAGGTAAAGGAGCGGGAACGTGACGACCAGGGCCCATCGCACGCGTCCGGGTCCTCGCACCAGTCGGACGAGGCCGAGCCCCAGCCCTCCACCCGCGAGGAGCAGTGCCGGCCATCCAAACGTGAGGCGCAGGTGTTTCAAGTAGGTGAGCCATGGCGCCTCTCGCGGGACCGTGTACCGATACTCGCCGGCAAGACGCGCGAAAGAGTTGAGAAAGCCTGGAAGGTCGAGCACCGTGTAGGGCGCCGCAAGGAGGAACGCCGCAGCGGCGGCCGCAACGACCGCCCATGCCGCGGCGATGCGGGACGGTTTCGCCGGGACCGCCATCCACACCGCAAGGAGCGGCAGTACGATCGCCAGTCCGCCGTTGTACTTGGTCGCGGCCGCAAGCCCGGCCGCCGCACCCGCCAGCGCGAAGGCCCCCAGCCGGTTCTTCTCGTGCGCCGCGAGCGACAGCAGCAGCGTCAGCGTGACAAAGAAGGTCAGTGGAATGTCGGTGAGGACGTAGTGCGAGTAACGCACGTGCAGCGGCATCACGGCGAGCAGGGCAGCCGCGAGGAGGGCATGCCGTCCCCCCCATCGCATGCCGATCTGAAACACGAGCATGACCGTCGCGACGCCGAACCCCGCGGTCACCGCGCGGCCCCACAGGTAGAACGACGGCGTCGTCGCATCACCGAGCGATGACCACGCGCCCCCGAGCGCGCCGGCGAGGAAGCGCACGACGGAGACGAGGAAC
>JBDSIR010000106.1:0-15944 GCA_039917855.1 Gemmatimonadales bacterium
GTGAGCGGTGAGCGGTGAGCGGTGAGGGGGGACAAGTTGATGGAACCGTCCCGAGCGCAGCGAGGGACCTACTGGACAATGCCGGCAGGTCCCTCGCGGCGCTCGGGACGGTTCCGTGTGATCGGCACCCCCCGCTCACTGCTTACCGCTTACAGCTGTATCTGGGCGCCCATCTCGACGACCCGATTCGGGGGCAGGCTGAAGAACTGCGTGGCCGGGAGGGCGTTCCTGGCCATCAGGATGAAGAGCGCCTTGCGCCAGCGCGCGAGGGGGCCGGGCCCGCCGGGAAGGAGGGTCTCGCGGCCGAGGTAGAAGGTCGTCTCCATCGGCTTGACGATGAGGCCGCCGAGCCCCATCGCGTCCCGCGCGCCGCGGGCCTCGAGCGAGCGGAGCATCTCCGGCACGTCGGGCGACTCCATGAATCCGTAGTGCGCGATGACCTGCCAGAAGCCGTGCCCCAGGTCCTTGAGCATCACCCGGTCGCGGTCCGCCACCTGGGGGATCTCTTCCGTCACCACCGACACCAGCACCACCTTCTCGTGCAGCACCTTGTTGTGTTTGAGGTGGTGGAGGAGGACCGGCGGTGCGCCGGTCGTGTCGCTGGTCATGAACACCGCGCACCCCGGCACCCGCTGGGGGCGGCGGCGGCTGATATCGTCGAGGAAGAGGCCCATCGGGAGCGAGCTCTCCCGCATCGACGCGTTGAGGACCTCGCGCCCCTTCTTCCAGGTCGTCATCAAGGCGAAGATCACGGTCGCGACGACCAGGGGGAACCAGCCCCCCTCTTCGATCTTGACCAGGTTGGCACCGAAGAACGAGACGTCGACCAGGAGGAAGACGGCGGTGAGCGGCCAGGTCCGGGCGCGCGACCAGCCGAAGCGCTCCCGCGCCACCCGGTGGAACAGGATGGTGGTCATGATCATCGTGCCGGTGACCGCGATGCCGTATGCGGCCGCCAGGTTCGACGAGCTCTGGAATCCGAGGATCAGCGCGACGCACCCGACCCCGAGGGCGGCGTTGACCTGGGGCACGTAGATCTGGCCGATCTCGGTCCGCGAGGTGTGGGTGATGGTCACCCTCGGCGCGTACCCCAGCTGCACCGCCTGGCGGGTCAGGGAGAAGGCGCCGGAGATGAGCGCCTGGCTCGCGACGATCGCCGCCGCCGTGGCGATGATGATCATCGGATAGAGCGCCCACCCCGGGACGAGGTGATAGAACGGATTCGCCGCCGCCGCCGGATCGCGAAGGATCAGCGCAGCCTGGCCGAAGTAGTTGAGCATCAGCGCCGGCATCGCGACGGTGAACCACGCCAGTCGGATCGGCCGGCGCCCGAAGTGTCCCATGTCGGCGTACAGCGCCTCGCCGCCGGTGATGACGAGGACCACCGAGCCGAGGATCAGGAAGCCGCGAAGGCCGTCCTCGCGGAAGAATTCGATCGCGTTGAGCGGCGAGATGGCGCGGAGGATCGAGGGGTCCATCATGATCCCCCGGATGCCGAGCACCGCGATGCAGGCGAACCAGAGCAGCATCACCGGCCCGAACACCGCCCCGACCGCCGCGGTGCCCCGCTTCTGGAAGCCGAAGAGCAGCACGATGATGACGAGCGAGATCGGGACGATGAAATGCTGGAACGCGGGCGCCGCCACGCTCACCCCTTCGACCGCGCCGAGCACCGAGATGGCCGGCGTGATGATGCCGTCGCCGTACAGCAGCGCGGCCCCGAAGAGCCCGGCGAGGATGAGCATCCGGCGGGCGCCGCGCCCGGGGTCGCGCTGACCGACCAACGCGAGCAGGGCGAGGATCCCTCCCTCGCCCCGGTTGTCGGCCTTCATCACAAAGCCCAGGTACTTGAACGAGACCACGAAGGTCATGGCCCAGAACACCAGCGACATCACGCCGAGCACGTTCGTCGGCGTCGGGTCGATGCTGTGGTGCCCCGTGAAGCACTCCTTGAGCGCGTACAGCGGCGACGTGCCGATGTCGCCGTAGACCACGCCGAGCGCACCGAGCGAAAGGACCGCGAGGGCGCGCCCCTGAGGAGGCTTCTTGTCAGCCTCTTGGATCATGGCGCGGGGCGGAGCGACCGCCACCCGAGGAGGGCGCAGAGGCAGAGGAGCGAGATGATCACCGCCGAGCCGATGCACCAGCGGCACCACGCATCGATCAGGACCGCCTCGGCGTAGGTGAGCCACCCGGTGAAGAGGACCCCGACGGCGCTCCCTCCGAGGAGCAACGCATCGCTCCAATGGCGGCGCTCGCCCTCCTGCTGAAGTCCGATGAGGGCAAGACCCAGGCAGGCGAGATAGCCGACCACCCCGATGAGGGCGACGGGGAGCCCGGCGAAGGTGGCCCACGGAGAGGCCTGGACCGTACCACAACCGCCGGTGCCGCAGGCGAGCCCGGGGATCAGCCCGAGCTTGAACAGGTACAGGTACGTCGCCACCAGCGTCCCGATGAGGCTGAGCAGCGCCGCCCCCATCCGGTACCTCATCGCGTCTCGGCCCGCGGGGGACCACCGGCCCTCGGCCGGGCGGCGATGAGCGAATCGACCGTGTGGCGCAACTGATCCGAGCCCTGCACGCCGAGGTAGAGGCGCCCGCCGATCAGGAAGCTCGGCGTCGACTGCACCCCGAGCCGCACCCCCTCCTCGTAGCTGGCCTGGATCCGGCCGGCGTGTTTGGCCGACTCCATGCAGCTGTTCCACTGGCCGACGTCGCCGCCGATCTCCCTCGCGTAATCACGGAACTTGCCGAGCTGACCGCCGCCGAACGCCCACTGGGTCTGGTAGGCGTAGATCCGCGCCTTCATCGGCCAGAACCTCCCCTGGTCGTCGGCGCAGGCCGCGGCGTGCATCGCGAGGCGGGCGTACCGATGCGCCCCGTCGATCGGCCAGTCCTTGTAGACCCAGCGCACCTTGCCGGTGGCCACCAGCTGCTCATACACCTCGGGCCACTGTACGGCATCGAAATCCTGGCAGGCGGGACATTGGAAATCGGCGTATTCGACGATCGTCACGGGGGCGGTGTCGCTCCCGATCATGTAGCCGTGGAATCCCGCCGTGTCCGCCGCGGTGACCGTCACGTTCGCGGGGATGCTGACGGTCTTGGTGGACATGACCTGCCAGCCGATCACCCCTGCCCCGACCACGCCGACCACAACGAGCAGATAGTAGAACTTCTTCATGCCGAGCCCCCGCTGACCATCGATGGTGTGCACCGGAATACCCTGGAACCGTCCCCCTTCAGAACGGAACTGGGCGGAATGTAATCAGATGCCTGCGAGGCGCCCCGCCACTGCAAAACCGACCCTGACCTGTCTATATTATTGACACTACGGGACCAGGAACCTAAGGAGAGTTGATGTCCAAGAAGAAGCCTCGGAAGCCTCAGGCGGCGCCCTCGTCATTCGATATGGCGCGCGATGAGCTGTTCAGCCACATCCTGCGTTGCGGGGTGCTGGAGGCCGAGCCCGAACACCAGAAGGATTGGTTCGACGACACGATGCTCTACATCACCGAGCGGTACGAAGACCTCGGTGAAGAAGAGCGGGGGCAGTTGCGGGTGCTCGGCGAGCGGTACTGCCGACCCGTGCAGGGCCGGGCGCCACAGACCGCCGGCGCCACGGCGTGATCGTCTGAACGACTTGCAGGGCCACGCCCCGGGCGCTTCGGCTCCCGGGGCGTTTCTTGTTCACCGACGCCAGCGCCACCCCGCTGCCACCCGCCAACCACCGCCGACCCCCGTCTCCAGCATCCAGCCGCTTCGGGCACCCGGACGCCCCTCGGCCCCGACGAGCCCCACGATCCGCGCCTCCGTACGCTCGGCCACGTCGGCCGCGAGCCCCCCAGCCAGGTAGAACCCCGCGCCCTGCTTCCGTCCCGGCGCGAGGAGGAAATGCGCCAGCGTCTCGACCCGTCCGGCCGTGCCTCCGTTGGCGCCGCCCAGCCCGGTGAAGAGTGAGAGGCGTGCCCGGGGACCGACCCGAAGCGCGCCATACAGGCCGCCCCCGATCCGATCGGCGTCGCCGAGCAACGCATACGCTTGCACTCCCACCTCCCGCCGGATCTGCTGCGCGTGAAGAGGATTCGCTGACACGCAGTAGAAAAACAGGACCGGAGCCACACACGCCCGCAGTCCGCAGCCCGCAGTCCGCGTCACGTCGCCTCAATATGGATCTCGTTGGTGATCCTGAGGTCGGGAGCGAGCGAGGCCATCACCGAGCAGTATTTCTCGACCGAAAGCTCGATGGCGTGGCGCGCCTTCACTTCGTCGAGGCCCTCGCCCGCCAGGTGCCACACCAAAGCGATGGAGAGATAGCGATTGGGGGCCTGTTCGCGGCGGAGCCCAGCGAGCTCGACTGTCAGTTTGGAGAGCTTTACCTGCTTTTTCTGCAGGATCATCACCACGTCGCTCGCGCTGCACGACCCCGCCGCGCCGAGGAGGGTGAGCATGGGACCTGGAGCCGATGCGTTGTCGCCGTCGATGAAGGAGCGCGGCCCGTTCGGGGCACCGGCGGAGAAGCGGAGGTCGCCGATCCACTCGACGATGACGTGCTTGGTCTCCTGGGCCATTGTCACTCCTGGGTCAGCCACCGACCGGCCGGGTCTCGGTCGGGATGGCGCGCGCGTAATCATAGATGGCGTAGAGGCCGACAGCGGCGGCGGCCCACGCGAGGGGTTGGAGATATCTGGAATCGGTGAGGAACGCGAGGAGGGTCGCGAGCTGCAGTACCGTGACCGCCTTCCCGCCGGCCCGGGCCGAGATCGCACGCGGCCGGCGCCAGACGATCGTGACGACGAAGGCGAGGGTAGCGAGGATGTCGCGCAGGAGCACCAGCCCCACCTCCCACCAGGAGAGGCGGCCGCTCAGGAGCACCACGGTGAAGGCGGTCGCGGCGAAGATCTTGTCTGCCACCGGGTCGAGGAAGGCACCCAGACGGGAGCTTCCCCACCGGCGGGCGACCCACCCGTCGATCAGGTCGGTCGCGCCGGCCACGGCGAGGATCGCCAGCCGGCCGGTGCTGTCGGACACCAGTGCGAAGGCCAGGGCGAGGGGGATCCGCGCCAGCGTCAGCCCGTCGGCCACGCCGAACGAGCCTCGACCTTGTGGCCCCCCGGGGGGCGGACTAGCTTCGGGCATCCCGACCAAGGTCCCGGCCTGGTGCTGCCATGGTGAGCGAACTCCTCAAGAAGACCGCCATTTTTGCCGACCTCGATGACGGGGAATTGGCGCGCGTGGCGGAGATCTGCAAGGAGCAGAAGTTCGCGTCCCAGGCCCCCATCTTCAAGGAGGGGGAGCCGGGGAATCGGCTGTACGTCATCATCACCGGCCAGGTGCGCATCAGCCGGACCGTGCCGGGCGCGGGCGAGGAAGCACTGGCGGTACTCAAGCCGGGCAGCTGCTTCGGGGAGATGTCGGTGTTCGACCGCTCCGAGCGTTCGACCGACGCCATCGCGCACATCCCCTGCGTCCTGCTGACCATCACGCGGCCCGAATTCGAGCTCCTGCTCGACTTCAACCGTGACATCGCCTACAAGGTGCTCTGGTCGGTGACGCGGATGCTCTCGTCCCGGCTCCGCGCCACGAACGACAATCTCCGTTCGATCCTGGCGATGTCGATGTTCTGACCGGGTGGCGGTCGCACCGCGCATGGCCTCCTTCTCCCACCACATCACCGAGCTCTCGAATCTCTCCGGCGCCCGCTTGGCCGAAGAGCAGACCTTGGCCGCGGTCACCATCGCCGCGGCGAGCGCGCTGGGCCTTATCCCCTACGGCACCCCCCTCACCCGCACCGGCCCCCGCGGCACCTCGGTGGCGCTCCTCGCCCACGGCGGGCACCTCGTGCTGCACGCGATGCCTGAAGAGGGTCGCTGCCTCGTCGATCTCGTGGTCCCGGGTCCGTCGGATCCGAAGCTGGCGCTCGAGATCCTGATCCGGCGGCTCTCGGTCTGAGATCGCGCCGGGCGACCGGGCTCATTCACCACGGAGGATCGGAGGCACACGGAGTTGCACGGAGAAAAGCGGTCGTTGTGGTCTCAAGAGGAGCTCCGCCATGACGCCACAACGCATTGTCATTCTCCGTGACTCTCCGTGTGCCTCCGATCCTCCGTGGTGAACTAATGCTGCGCCCTTGCTCAAAACTCTCCTACACGCTCCCCCGCACGACGCCTTCCGCCCGAAGCGCCGGATCGAACGCCGCGCGCGCCACCGCCATCACTTCCTCGGCGGTGACATTCCGGTAGCGCTCCCACGGCGCCTCCAATTCCTCCAGACCCGTCCCCGCCAGCCACGCGTCGGCCAGTTCCGCCGCCACCGATCCGGCGGTCATCCGGGAGATCTCCGCCTGGCCCGCGAGATAGCTCTTGGCCCGCTCCAGCTCGTCGGCGGTCGCGGGGGTGGTCGCGAAGGTCGCCAGCTCCTTGAGCATCTCCGAGCGGGCCTCCTCCTCGCGGGCCGGTGAGGTCGCGATGTAGGCGCCGAGCGCCCCGCCGCGACGACGCGCCCACGCGGTGCCGAGGACCGTGTAGGCCAGCGAGCGCTTGTCGCGGAGCGCCTCGAACAGCCGCCCGCCGAGCCCGCTCGCCACCGCCGCCCAGACCTCCGCCGCGGGATGGGCCGGGTCGCGCCGCGCGGGACCGGGGAAGAGCATCGCGAACGCGCTCTGCTGCTTCCGTCGGGTGTGCACGACGGGCTCCCCGCCGGTCGATCGCCACGGGGCCAGCATCCCGTCCCCGTTGCGGATCGAACGGTCTCCATCCACCAGCGCCGGCATCGCAGCGGCGAGCGTCTCCGCGAGGCGGATCGGTTCGCCGTCCCCCACGGCGATGATCGTCGCGCGCCCCGACGTGATCGCGCGCCATCGGGCGGCAGCGCCGGCCGCCGTGAAGGTGGCAAGCGTCCCCTCGATCCCGCCGGCCGGCACGCCATAACCGGCGTCGCCGAACGCGCCCCGGAACGCGAGTTGGAACGGAAAGCGGAACATGTCGTCCGCCGCGTCGCGGGCCTCTTCGATCAGCACCGAACGCTCCGCGGCGACGTCGGCCTCCGCGAAACGGGCCTCGGTGACCACCAATTGCATCAGGGCGGCTGCTTCGTCGATCCGCTCGGTGAGCACCGTCGCGCCCAGCGCGAGGACATCGCTCGAAACACTCGGCCCGAGCGACCCGCCGAGGCGCTCGAAGGCCAGGGCGAGCGCGGCGGCGTCGAACGCGCCCGCACCGCGGATGGAACTCCGCGCCGCCAACGCGCCGAGGCCGGCATCGGTGGCCGTCTCCCACTCGCGAAGGAAGTGGAGCGCGAGGGTGGTGGTCGGGATGCCGGGCTTTCGCCGGACCAGCAGGTCCGCTCCCGGCAGCGCGAGGTGCAAGGTGCCGGCGACCGTGTTCGTGCTCGCGGGGACCACCCGGCGAAGTGGCGCGCGGGGGACCTCGGGCAGACGCTGGGCCGCCGCCGTCGACGCCAGCGACCCGCTGAACGCCTCGCGCAGCCGCTCGGCGACCAGCGCGTCCCCGGACTTCTCGGGGAGATAGGCGATCCCCGAGACGCCTTCGGGCACCAGGTGTCGGTGCGCCGCGGCCTGCACTTCCTCCGGGGTCACCGAAAGGAGCTTGGCGTATTCCTGGTCGAGAAGCGCGAGGTCGCCGTGCGCGACCGCCCACGCGAGGGCCGTGGCGCGGGTGTCGAAGCTCTCCATCCGGCGGACCCACCGCACCCGGAGCAGAGTGCGGGCCCGCTCGAGTTCGTCCGCTGAGGGGCCCTGGGTGCGCAGGCGGCGGACCTGCGCCGCGAGGTGGGTGACCATCTCGTCGAGCCGCTCCGGCGCCCCCGAGGCCGCCACGCCAAAGACGCCGACCTCGTCGGGAGCGTAGCTGTAGGCTCCGGTGGATGCCGCGATCCCCGGTTCGCGGAGCGCGCGATGCAGCCAGCTGCCGCGCCCGGAACCGAGCACTCCCGCCGCGAGATCGAGCGCCGCCTCGTCGGCGTCGAGAGAGGCCACGCCGCGCCAACCGAGCACCAGCTCCGCCAGGGCCACATCGCCGCGCAGGGTGCGCGCCCGGACGACGCGGGCGGCAGGCTCGCCGGGGCCGGCAGGGATCCCGGACACCGGTGCCGACCAATCGGCGTAGTACGGCCGGGCCATTGTGAGCATCATGGCGGGATCGAGGTCCCCCACAAGGGCGATGACGACCCGATGCGGCGCGTAGCGCGTGGCGTAATAGCCCCGCACGTCGGCCGCGGTGAACGTCGCCAGTTGCGCTTCGTGCCCGATCCGCCACCGGCGGATGCGGTGGTGATCGTACAGGAGCTCGTGAAGGGTCTCTCCGGCCACCGCGCTGGGTGAGTCGAGCTTGCGCTTCGCCTCCTCGATGATCACCCGCAGTTCACGCGCGAGCTCCTCGGCGGCCAACGCGGGGTTCCGGAGCGCGTCCGACTGGATGTCGAGCGCGGCGGCGAGATTGCGCGTCGGCAGCACGGTATAGTAGAGCGTGCGGTCGTAGCTGGTACTGGCGTTGAGGTAGCCGCCCAGCGCCTTGGTCTCCTGGGCGATTCGACCGACCCCACGGCGCCCCGTACCCTTGAAGAACATGTGCTCGAGCACATGCGAGATCCCCTGCCACTCGTCGGGTTCGTCGAAGAACCCCGCGCGCACGTGGGTCACGACCGCCACAGCGGGAGCGGCCGGATCGCGCTGGGCGACGAGGGTCAGGCCGCTCGGGAGGCGCTCGGTGATCGCTCCTTCGGTCCATTGCATACCGGCATTATAAGCAGGGCGATGGCATACACCCGGAACCGTCCCGAGTATGAACGAGGGACCTGCTCACCTTCGAGCAGGTCCCTCACTCCGTTCGGGACGGTTCGGTCCGTAGCGCGACCTTCGGATCAGCTGATGATCCGCAGCACTCCCGCCTCGGCGCTGCCGGCGATGAACTCTTCGGCGGTCGTCATCGGGATCTTGATCCCGGTCTCCGCCCGCCCCCGCTCGGCGAGGGAGAGCATGAATTCATCCATCGGCCGGTGGGCCCACTCGGCCTCGGCCTCCTTCATCTGGGAGAGGATCTCGTCCCAGGTCCCGCGGAAGGTGCGTCCGGTGAGGGTGGCCACCGTGTGCGCGTCCCCCGTCATCGGGCGCTTCTGCATCGCCGCGAGCTCGGTGAGGAGGGTGCCGAAGAGCTCGAGCTGGGTCGGGTCGCGCAGGGTGCCGTCCGACGCCTGCGACTCGATCTCCGACAGGAGCAGATCGAGGGGATCGGGTTCGCCCGCGATCTCGCCGAGCCGCGCCAGCCAGGGTGCCAGCTCCGGGTCGTCGTCCGGGAGGCGGTACGCCTCCTTGCGGAGTTCGATGTAGCGCCACAACCCCAGTTCGTCGAAATGGTCCTCGGGCTGGGAGCGTTCGAGCTGGTGCAGGGCGGCGGCGTACTCTCCCTTGTCGTACAGGAGGTTCGCGAGGTAGACCCGCGCCTCGACATACTCGGGGTCGCTCTCGAGGGCGCGGCGGAGCCAGTAGATCGACTGGGCTTCCAGGCCGAGGCGGTGGCTGGCATAGCCGGCGCAGGCCGCCGGTTCGGGGAGGTCGGGCGCGCCTTGCACCGAGAGCTCGAAGTACCGGTACGCCGACTGGTGCAGTCCCTCCCGGAAGCAGGCGCGCCCGAGCTGGAGCATCAATTCGCAATCGTCGTCGAACCCGAGTGCGAGGATATGCTCGAACTGCCGCAACGCCTCTTCACGCCGGCCGATCTTGAGGAGCACTTCGCCGAAGCCGGCGAGCGCATCCTCGTGATCGGGATCGAGCGCGATCGCCGCCTCGAATGCGCGCGCCGCCCACGCGAACTCTTCGCGGGCGAGGTGGGCATACGCGAGCCCGACATGGAGCTCGACGGCGTGGGGATAGAGGGAGAGACCTTCGCGAAGCAGGGTGAGTGCTTCGTCGTAACGGGCTTCGTTGTAGAGCTGGTGGGCCTGCTCATCGTAGTCGTCGGAGCTCAGGAAGGGCTCTGACATCGGCAGGTGCTCCAAGGTGGGTATGGACAATAGTAGGAAGAGGATGGGGGTCGGCACAAGAGGGCGGATGGGCGGATGATCCTCGACCTCTACTTCCACGGCGTCCTGGCCACCCCGGTCAGCTGACGTACCAGGGGCGAGTGCAGCAACATCCCCTGTCACGGAGTGAACGGAGCAAAAAAGCGAGGTCACGGAGAACTGCAATTTGATGTGGCCGCAGGTGCAGGCTTCCAGCTCGGGAGCTCACCCCTGAGACCACAACACATCGTTTGTCTCCGTGACCTCGTTGTTGGGCTCCGTTACCTCCGTGCCTGGGGATTTTGCAGGGCTGTCACCCGGTACACCACCTACCTGCGCGCACAAAACCCCGCTCGCCGCATTTCGATCACCTGCGCAACCTGACTCCGGAATGCCCGTCGGGGTGCTTCGACCACCCGCGTCTCCGCCGTCACCCTTCGCACCCAGCTGCTCAGGCCATCACGCGCCCACGCCACCACCCCATCGCTCGACTCCGACTCGTGCACCGCGAACGGGCGCTCCGTCGTCGCGGGAGCATCCGCTTCCCTGGTCGCGACGAGCCGGTAGCGTCGGAGCCCGGCGCTGTCGGCCAGGCGGCGGATGGCGCCTCCCGCGAACACCGGGAAGAGGTCGTCGAGCGCCACGGTCAGGTCGGAGACCTCGGCCACGTCGTCGGGCACCCAGGGCGCCGCAGTCCGGGTGAAGCGGCCGTCCGCCATCAGGAGCCCGCGATACCGACCACCGAGGATCCCTCCCGCGTCTGGAGCAAGCGTTCTGCCATCGGCGCGCCGCCAGAGCGCGAGTGTGTCCCACCACGCCTCGATCGCGATCCCGCTGTCCGTGGGCACCCCGCGGACGCTGAGTCGTCCGTCGCGCCGCAGCTCTTCGATCCGTTGCCGCCCCTGCAGGTCGGTGGTGACGATGGTGCGGACACGGACATCGAAGAGAACGCAGGTGAGCTGGTCGGCCGTAAAGGCGGGTGTCTGGGCGGTCAGGCGGTCGGGCGGGCGGGCGGTCAGCACAGCCCCGAGGACGAGAACGATCCGAAGGCCCCGACCAGCGCCTCCGGACCGCCTGACCGCCGGGCCGCCCGACCGCTTACTCCGCGCCGAGGTACGGATACTTGTAGTCGTGCGGCGGGACGAAGTTCTCCTTCACCAGCCGCGGCGATACCCACCGGATCAGGTTGAGGATCGACCCCGCCTTGTCATTGGTCCCGCTGGCGCGGGCGCCGCCGAAGGGCTGCTGACCCACCACCGCGCCGGTCGGCTTGTCGTTGATGTAGTAGTTGCCGGCGGCGTTCCGGAGGGCGCGGTTGGCGAGGTCGAGCGCGCCCCGGTCGTGTGCGAAGACCGCCCCGGTGAGGGCATAGGGCGAGGTGCTGTCCACCAGCGCCAGCGTCTCCTCCCACTTGGCCTCGGGATAGACGTGCACCGTGAGGACGGGACCGAAGATCTCTTCGCACATCGTACGGTACTTCGGGTCCTCGACCTTCAGCAGCGTCGGTTCGATGAACCACCCCTTGGAATCGTCGCACTTGCCGCCGTGCACGAACGACACCCCCGGCTTGGTGCGCGCCTCGTCGAGATATCCCTTGATCCGCTCGAAGGCCTTCTTGTCGATCACCGCCCCCATGAAGTTGCGGAAATCGCTCACGTCGCCCATCCGGATCTCGGCCAGCATCGCGAGCATCCGCTCCTGCACCTTGGGCCAGAGATTCGACGGCACATAGGCGCGGCTGGCGGCGGAGCATTTCTGTCCCTGGTATTCGAACCCGCCTCGGATCAGCGCCACGGCCAGCGCTTCTGCGTCGGCGCTGGCATGTGCCACCACGAAGTCCTTGCCACCGGTCTCACCCACCAGTCGCGGATAGCCGGCGTAGTTGGGAAGGTTCTTCGCCACCCCCTGCCAAAGCGACTGGAACACCTCGGTGCTGCCGGTGAAATGGATCCCGGCGAGTCGACGATCGGCCAGGAGCAGTTCGGATATGGTGCTCGCCGGCCCCGGCACGAAGTTGATGACACCGGGGGGGAGCCCAGCCTCCATCAACACCTGGTAGACCAGATAGTTGCTCAGCGACGCCGTCGTCGCCGGTTTCCAGACCGCCACGTTGCCAAGCATCGCGGGCGCGGTGGGGAGGTTGCCGCCGATGGCCGTGAAGTTGAACGGCGTGATAGCGTAGATGAACCCCTCGAGCGGGCGGTGGTCGAGCCGATTCCACATCCCCCGCTCACTGTTCGGCTGTTCCTGATACAACCGCTCGGCATAGTGGACGTTGAAGCGCCAGAAATCGATCAGCTCGCACGCCGCATCGACCTCGGCCTGGTGCGCGGTCTTGCTCTGTCCCCACATCGTGGCGGCGTTGATGGTGGCGCGCCACGGACCGGCGAGGAGATCGGCGGCCTTGAGGAAGATCGCGGCCCGATCCTCCCATTTGGTGTGCTGCCACCACTTCTGCGCTTCGACCGCCGACTCGATCGCCGCCTTCACTTCGGCGGGGCCCGCCTGATGCACCTTGGCCAGCACCTTCTTGTGGTCGTGCGGCGAGGTGATGTCGATCGTCTTTCCGGTGCGCACTTCCTTGCCACCGATGACGAGCGGGATATCCATCACGGAGCCGCCCAGCACGGCGAGCTTCGCCTTGAGCGCGGCCTTCTCGGCGGAGCCGGGGGCGTAGCCGAGGATCGGCTCGTTGATCGGGTGCGGAGTGTTGTAGAGACCCATTGAGGTGCAGCCAGTAGGGGTGGGACTGGAGATACAGAAGGGAAAGATAATGCCCTTCCAAACCTTACCCCCTCCCCATTCCGCTCAACGGGTGAGGGTACCGGAGCGGGAGCTGGGGGTGAGGTTGTCAGGTAGAGGAGGCTGGGGTGTGGCGGAACTGGAGCGGCGCTAGCGGCTCAGGCTCTGCACCCACCCCGGCGCATTCCCATGCACGATCGGCTTCTCCAGCACCGTGAACCCGTTCCGCGTCAGGATGGATCGGCCCTGTTCACCCAACAACCACTCCACGAAAGCCCGCGCCGCAGTCGGGTTGGACGCGTCCTTCGGGATCGCGAGTGCATAGAGGATCGGGGCACCGCGGATGGTCACGGAGTCGCGGGAAGCGTGTTGCGTGTTGCCTGTTGCGTGTCGCGGGATCCTGATCGAAGCCGTCGCGTAGAGCGCGGCACGGGCGGGATCGCTGAGATCGATCTCAGGAGGAAGATCCAGGTATCTCAGGCCGGAGGCCTGCGCGACAGAGCGGTATGACCAGGCGTAGTCGAGTTCGCCCGCTTGAAGCTGGGCGACGAGGTCGGCTTCTTTGGGTCGGATGTAACGGGCGGGCATCGCCGCGAGCAGCCGAGCAGCGAGCCCCGGTGTCCGCGCCCGGCGTTCTTCCAGCTGCAGCACCATGAGAGTGCGATAGCCGTTGGGATCGAGGAGCGGGTCGGAGCGGCCGGAGCGGACGCCGGGGCGCAGCAGGACCGCGGTCCAATTGGCCGCCGTGATCTCGCCGGCCCCGATCGACCGGTCGGTGTAGGCCAGCACCATCTCGTTCCGGGCGAAGGCCGCGTACCACTCCACGTGACTCGGCACGAGGAGCGCGGGGAAGACCGCCTCGTCGGCGAGAGCGATGACGTCGGGGATCTTGTCGAGCTCGGTGAGCTTGCGGGCGGACTCGAGGGAGCCGGCGTTCTCCTGGGCGACCTCGATGCCGGGATCGCGCCGGGAGAATGCCTGCAGCGCTTCGCGGAGCGGACGACCGAGAGAGCCGGCGTTGAAGACGGTGAGGCGCTGAGGCGCTTGGGCGCTGAGGCGCTGCAAGCCAAGACAGAGAAGGGTGCCCATGACCAAGCACCCCCCACGCACGACCCACCACGCGCCACGCACCTTCTTCACTCCTTCACCGCCTCCGTCTGCCCCGTTGCCCGCTTGAAGAATCCCCTTACCGCCGCGCCGAAAGTCTCGGGATCGAATGGCTTCTGGATGAACCCGGCGGCGCCCCGAGACGTGAGCTCCTCCGCGAATCCCGGTGTGGCGGTCGCCGTGACGTATACCACCGGGATCCCCTGGGTGTTTGCGGACGAACTCAGGCGGTCCCACACCCCCGCCCCGCCCCCCGCGGGCATCTGCACGTCGAGAAGGATGAGGTCGGGGCGCTGTTTCTGGGCCGTCATGAAGCCGGACATCCCGTCGAACGCCGCCAGGACCTGGAACCCCTCCTTGCGGAGGAGCGCGGTCATGAGGACGACGAGGGTCTTGTCGTCATCGATGATGAGGACGCGGTGAGCCGCCATCCCTCTAATTTCGTACTCTTGGGGCTCCACGCAAGGCCGGAACGTCCAACGTCCATCGCAGCGCCGCCCCTTGAGGCCCCGTCAGGAAGGCCGGAGGCTCGAGGCCGAACAGACGCCACTTGCCGTCTACCACCTTGGCCACCGTGGTCCCGAGGACCGCCCCGCCGACGACGTCCGAGAGCCAGTGATGGTTCCCGACCAGCCGCGCGGCCGCCGTGCCACCGGCGAGGGTGTAGAGCCCGGCATCGGCCCACCGGTTGTCGATCGCGTCCGCAAGCGTCGTGGAGAGGGCGAAGGCGGTGATGGTGTGCCCCGAAGGGAATGCGTTGTACGTCCCCAATGGATCGAAGGTGTACTGATCGTTCGCTTCGCTCGGCCGCGCCCGACCGATCGCCTTCTTCATCCCACGGCCGAGGAGGGTGACCACGACGAGTGAGGTGGCGAGGCGACCGCCGGTGCGGGTCACCTCGGGCTTTCCGAGGACAAGACCGGTGCCGATGGTGCCGAGGGTGATCGCCACCGGGATGGTAGCCTCGCCCCACTTCTGCCATTTGTCAGCCAGGTCCTGTTCCCCCTGGGTCCGGTGGTCGACGACGAAGCGCTGGACGTCGTGATCGACCAGGCTGATCAGCGCCGTCCCGGCGAGGGCCGCACCCGCGTGCCAGAGACGGATCTGGGCGGGGGCGCGTGACAGGGCCGCGACAGGGGTGGCAGAGGGCACGGAGTCGACGCCCTGGGCGGCGGCCATCGGGCCGGAGGCGAGCAGGAACGCGCCGATCAGGGCGCTCGGACGGAGGCTGTTCATAGGGGCAAGATAGTCCGGGCCGCATTACATTCAGGTGACAGCCGGTCACACTCGGACAGCCTTCAGGAGCAGTATCCGATGCGGAATCTCCTCGCCGTCGCCCTCGTCCTCGTCGCGAGCGCCTGTCGGCCCTACCAGAAAGAGAAGTACCTGGCCGACCAGCGCGGACTGATCCCCGCCGACCGGTTCGCGCTGTACGGCGTCGAGCAGGCGCAGGCGGTGGCCATCGGCCGTGAGATGGGTGCGGCACACGGCAAGGCGCGGGGTGAGCAGATCGCGGCGGCGATGGAATTCGCCAGGAAGCAGCCCGACGTCGTGAATGTCGTGGCCGACACCCTCGGGTACCGGATCCAGGTGACCTTCAAGAGCGGCTGGATCAAGGGCGTGGTGCCGATCGATGACGGGAAGCATGGCGCCGAGACGCCGAATCTGCCTGGAGTGTCGCAGCCGCAGGGGTAGTTGCAAGGCGCGAGAGGCGCGTAAGGCGCGATAGGTCGCACAGGAGGGGTCCGCTCCATTGAGAGTGGATCCCTTTTCATTGCAATGGCCCGCGGAGCGGCTTGTTGTTGAAGGGGCCTGTGGGCCCGCGATTTCATCGCGGGCAAAAGCCGAGGCCTTTCACCCGGCTGACGGCCGCGCCGGAGGCGCGGCCCTGTTGGGTGCAGTTCTTGACCTGCCGTAGGCCCGCGACTTGTCGCGGGCCAAAGTCGAGATCCGCCCTCGGCAGGCCATGATTTAAAGCAAGGCGGCTTCGCCGGTCTACCCTACCCCCTTCCCCGCCCTCCCCCCACTTTCCGTCATGCACTTGGTCATCGTCACCACCACGCTGCCCAGCCGAGAGGC
>JBDSIR010000107.1:0-63558 GCA_039917855.1 Gemmatimonadales bacterium
CCGCCCGTCCGCCCATCCGCCCGTCCGCCCATCCGCCCATCCGCCCGTCCGCCCGTCTGCCCGTCTGCCCGTCGCCCGTCGCCCGTCGCCCGTCCGCCCGCCTACCCGCCCACCCGCCTGCGTTCCACCACATTCACCACTTGTTCCGCGAAGGTGCCCGGATCGAACGGCAGCTGTACTGCCAGGTCGCAGTGCCGCCCGAGCTTCCCGCCCGCCCCAGGTACCGCGATCACGACCAGACTCCAGGCGCGGGATCCGTCCGGCACGCTCACGCCCAGGGGATCGGCTTCGGCGCTCGGGATGCCGGCGACGACGACGACACTGGGGACCGGCGCTCCGGTGAGGCGGGAGGCCACTTCCTCGAGTGACTCCAGCGACTCCGGTTCGAATCCGACGCGCCGGAGGAGCACCGACACCACCCGGCGGAGCGAGACGTCCTCCGCGGCGACCAAGGCGCACCCGCGCGCCCCACGCATCACAGTGGGCCCGTCCAGGTCGGCCATCTTGACCGAGCCCGCGAGGTAGTCGGTGTTGCGCGCCCCGTCCGCTTCGCCGGCCCGCTTCACGACCTCCTTGATCCGCTCGAGTGATGCCCGGATCACGGCGAGTCCCGCGTGGAGGGTCGGCGACAGCCCGGGCTCTTCTTGCAACAGGCTCGACTCGGTGAGGGCGGCCATCAGCGGGTTGTTGAGCTCGTGGTGCAGCGCCACGGTCATCTCCCCGACGGCGGAGCGTCGTTCCGCCTGCACGACCTCGCGCTCGGTACTCTCGAGGGTGTCACGGAGCGCGATCGTCCGCCGCACCCGTTCCACCACCGTGGGCAGGAGATCGATGAACCGGGCGTCCTTGGAGACGTAGTCATCGGCGCCGAGGCGGAGCGCTTCGACCGCGATGGCCTCGGCACCGTGCCCCGTGACGATGATCACGGCGGGGCGCATCGAGCGCTCGCGGAGCTTTCGCAGGACGTCAAGGCCGTTCCCGTCGGGGAGCTGGACGTCGAGGAGGACCAGGTCGTGTTCCGGGGCGAGCGCCAGCGCCAGGGCGGCGGTGTCGACCGTCGTCGGCGGCGCGAAGCCGTGTCCTTCGAGCGCCACCTTTGCCAGCTTGGCCTGGAGGTGGTCGTCGTCCACCAGGAGGATGCGGAACGTGCGCTTAGGCATCGGCGTGCTCCCCGGTCTGGAAGCCGATCCGCGCGAACTTCTCCCACCCGCTCTTGCCGCGCCACGCATCGAACTGGCCCCGGAGACGCCACCAGAGGCTCAGCGGCCGCCACACGAACGGTTCGAGCACGGCGTAGGCGAGCATCAACCCGATGTCGCGCGGCCGCACATACGGGAGCAGGCTCCGCTGCAGCCGGTCGGCGAGCCCGTACTGGAAGCGCCAGGCGCCGACGACGACCGCGAGGAGGTTCACGAACACGGCATACGCGCTCGAGACCAGGAAGAAGGCCAGGAAGTACTGCCCCGAGATGACCGGCCGCCCGCTCAAGTGCCCCAGCAGGAACCCGAAGAGGACGAACAGGTATCCCAGCAACTCATAGATGGGGCCATAGTACTCGAATAGCCAGAATGCAGGGAGGGCGACGCTGCCGATGCGTCCGAACCGGGGGCGGAAGAGCATGCCCCGATGGTAGAGCAGGCTCTCCCGGAGACCGCGATGCCAGCGGCCACGCTGTTTGCGGAGGGAGTCGAGGCTCTCGGGCACCTCCGTCCACGCCACCGGGTGCGGGAGGAATCCCACTCGGCGCTTGATCCCCTTGTCGCGGCAATAGCGGTGCAGCCGGACGACGACCTCCATGTCCTCGCAGACGGTGTCGGTCTCGAGCCCGACGTATTCCGCCACGAGACGGGAATCGAGGAACCGCGTCAGGTAGCCGCCGGCGCGGATCAGGAGCTCCTTGTCGAACACCGCGAAGACCCCCGACAGGATCAGCACGCAGCCCAGGCGGTCGAGGCCGGTGCGGCCGGTGGTGAAGGAGCGGAGGTATTCGATCATCTGGAACCGCGCGGCGTCGTTCTTCGGGAGCCCGATGCTCACCACTTTGCCGTTGCGCACGGCGCAGCCGTTGGCGATGGCCACCTGCCCCCCGAGCGCCATGAGTCGGGGATCCTCCTGCAACGCCCGCATCATCTCCTTGAGCGCCCGTTGGTCGAGGATCGAGTCGGCGTCGAGCGAGACGACGTACGGACAGTTCGAGGCGTTGGTGCCCGCGTTGAGCGCGTCGGCCTTCCCGCCGTTCGCCTTGTCCAGCACCACGAGGCGGATCACCTGCTTGGGCAGGGGGACGGTGGCCTCGTACATCGCATTCACGCGCGCGGTCTGCAGGGCAGGACGGTACGGCAGGTCGGTGCGGCGGAGGTGGAACGCTTTTTGGAGCACCTCGAGGGTACGATCCTTCGACCCGTCGTTGACCACCACCACCTCCAGCCGGGGATAATCCGACTGGAGCAGGTTGGTCACGCTGTCGACGATGGTCACTTCCTCGTTGTAGGCCGGCACGATCATCGTGAGCGGCTTGGTGGCGAGGGCGTCGTCGATGAGATCGAGGTCGGCGGTGAAGTGCGCGCCGACGAAGCGCCGGATCGCGTGCCATGACAGCGCGATCAGCGTGATGTTCCAGGTGTTGTAGGCGAAGAGGTAGATCAGGAACAGCGGCTGCAGGACGATCCCGAGAGTGGCCATCGCGGTGGCTGACCAGACGATCGCCGCGTTCGTGGTCACCGCGATCCCTCGAGCAGGGACGGATCCAGGAAGATCGCGACGCTCTGTCGGATCTCGGGGGAGGGATCCTTCTGTGCCACCAGCCGGCCCGCCGCGGGGTCGAGGAGTGCGAGCACCAGCGCCATCGCGCGCCGGCGGATCGGATCGGGTTCGGTCTGGACGCCGAGGCGGAGCGTGTCGATGGCCACGAGTTCGCTCGCGGCCGCGGCCGCCATGTCGCGCGAGACGCGGGCGGGGAGCCGTTCGGCCTCGCCCCTGAGCAGGAGTCCCACCGCCGCGGCCGCGCGCACGCTCTCGTCAGGGTCCTTGATCAGGGTGCTGAGCGCCGGCGCGGGACCGATCAGATTGGCGAGCGCGCGGGCCACGGTGAGCCGCACCTGCGGGTCGGGGTCGCTGGCGAGGCGCGCCAGCCCATCGCCCTTTCGCACAACCGCCCAGGCGCGCCCCGCCGCGCGGCGCACAGTCACCACCGGGTCGAGGCTCAGTCGGTCGAGCGTCGGCAGGTCCACCAGGTCGGGCCGGAGCGACCAGAGTTCCGCCACCGCCTCGCGCACTTCGGGCGCCGGACTCGCGGCGATCGGCAGGAGTACCCGCGCGATCTTGGGATGGTGAATGAAGCGAGCCACCTTCACCACCATCACCCCCTCGGCCCCGTCGAGCGCGAGGCCGAGCGTGAGGTCGAGGAAGACGTCGAACGCAGCCTCAGCCTGAGCCGCCACCCCCTGGAGCACCGCCGGATCGTCGTCCGCGCGCAGGAGGCGAATAAGATTCGGCAGCGCCACCGCCGTGGGGAGGCGACGGAAGAGCTGGACGGCGGTGCGCCGGACGGCTGGATGCGGGTCGCCCAGCGCCCGCTTCCCCACATCGAGCAGCTCATCTCGATCGAGCAGGTCCGCCACCGCCGCGAGGGCAGCAGCGCGCACTTCGGGGGCCGGGTCGCCTCGCACGATCTGGAGCAGCGCCCCCCGGCTCTTCTCGCCGCGGAACGACCGGAGGCCCGCCACCAGCCGGCGGCGTCCGTCCGCATCGAGCATGGAGCGCACCCCATCGGCCAGCGCCGCCTCCATTCCCGTGAGCGATTCGGCGGCGAGGGCCCGGAGTTCGGCCTGCCGGGTATCACGCAGCTTGAGACTCACCGCACGATAGAACGGGTCGGTCGAGAGGTGGGCCCGGAGATGCGCGCGCACGGCGTGCTCGTCGGCCATCTCGATCACTCGCGCCACGATGCTCTCCTCCTCGTACAGGCCGAGCGCGAGCGCCGCCGCAGCGCGCACCCCCACCGGCTGATCGGCGTGACAGGCGGCCAGGAGCACCGCTTCTCCCCCCGGCGCTCCCAGTAACCCGACACCGAGGGCGGCACGCTCGCGCACCTCGGCATCGGGATCGGTGTCGAGGAGGCGCACGAGGTCGGGAGCGATGGCGGTGTTCTTGACCTGGGTAAGCCCCTCGATGGCCGCTCGGCGCACCGCTGGATCGGGATCGACCAGCCCCTGCGTCAGGAGCGCGGCCACCGGGTCACCACCCAGGCGCGCCAGCGCCTCGGCCACCGCGGCGCGGACCGCAGGGTCGGGGTCCCGCCACATCAGGGCGAGGAATCGGTCGGCGTTCCGCACCCGCGCGGCGAGGATCGCGCGCACCACCGTCAGCTTCCGTTCGCTGTCGTTGGATTCGAGGACCCGGTCGAGCAGGTCGGCGATCCGGTCAGGATCGAGTCGCGCCACCGCTTCAGTGGCGCTGAGCCGGATGTCGAGCTCGGGCGCCATCGCCAGGCGGATGAGCGTGGGCACCGAACTCGGATTACCGACCCGTCCCAGCGCCCGGGCCGCGGCCAGTCGCACCGCGGGCTCACTGTCGCCCAGCATCCGGACGAGGGTCGGGGCCGCATCGTTCCATCCGCCGTCCGCCGCCGCTCCGGCCGCCGCCGCGCGTACTTCGCTCGCGGGATCTCCGGCGAGCCGTTCGAACGCCTCCTCCACACCGGTCGCGCGAACGAGCCCGAGCGCCTTGGCAACCCCCGCCCGCACCCGCGCGCTCGGGTCGTCCAGCCGCTGGACCACCGCCGCGGTGAGGTCGGCCGACCCGAGGTCACCGATGAGGGCGAGCGCTTCAGCCCGCACGTGCTCGTCGGCGTCGCCCAGGGCATCGACTGCGGCGGGAAGGGAACTGCGGGCCGAAAGGGCGCGCAACGCCTCCAGCGCGGCGGTGCGCACCGTCGCGTCGGCATCGCGCCGGGCGGTGAGGGCAAGGTCGGGCTCGAGCTCCCGGCGGCCGGCCCGGCGCGCGGCGTGGACCACCGCCACCCGTACCGCGGGCGACGCGTGGTCGAGCTGCTCGGCGAGCATCTCCTTGGCCCCCGCCACCGCGAAGCGGACCAGGATCTCCTCCGCGTCGACCGGTGGGGTCCCGGCGGCGATCTGCGCGATGAGCCGGGCCGGCACGCCGAGCCGTTCGAGCGAGACGGCCGCGCGGATCCGGATCTCCGGATCGATGTCGTCGAGTGCCACGAGGAGCGGTCGCTCGGCGCGGGTGCCGATCTGTTCGAGGGCCTCGACGCTCCGCATCCGGACCCACCATGCCGGGTCGCCGAGGGAGCGGACCAGACTCTCGACCACCTCGTCACCGGGGAACTGACCGAGTGCGCCGGCGATGCGGGCGCGCACGAACGGGATCGGGTCGGTGAGGAGGCGGTCGAGCAGGTGGCGCACTGCCCGGGTGTCGCCGAGGCGGCCGAGTGCCCCGGCCGACTTGGCGCGGACCTCGTCGTCGAGGTCGTTCAGCGACTTGAGCAACACCGGGTAGGCGCGGGGTGCCTTCACTTCGCCCAGCACCGCTGCCGCCCATGCGCGCGCGGGATGTCTCGTCTCCTCATTGAGGAACGCGACCATCGGATCGGTGACGAGGTCACCATGACGCCCCAGGATGTCCGCGATGCGGGGTACGAGCCATACTTCGGCCTTCTTGAGGGCCTCGATCAGCGGGCCGACCGCCACCGGGTCGGCGATGCGTGCGAGGGCGCGCAGGGCGATCTCGCGGACGTCGCCGTCCTCGGTGGTGGTGGACTGGATCGTCTCGAGCAGGGGAGGGACGGCGCGCGCGTTGCCGACGCGGCCCAGGAGTTCCGCCGCGAAGGCGCGGTCACGCCAGCGGCGCCCCTCGCGAAGCCGCTTGATGTACTTGTCGACCAGGCCGAGCCGGTCGTAGGCATCGAGGAGCCAGGCGGGACGTTGTTCGGTGGCGCGTGCCTGTTCTTCGAGGACAGCTTCGAGGGCCTCGAAATCGTGCAGCGTACCGGGAGTCCGGAGCACCGGCTCGAGCCGGTCCTGGTCGCGGGCGGCGAGCCCCGCCACGAACTCCCGGTAGAGCCCCTTCCGCTCCGCCAGACGACGTTCGACCCGGACCAGCCACCACGACATCGCGAACCAGGCCATGACGAAGAGCGCACTGGCCGTGGCCAGGAACGCGGTCAGGGCCAGGATGACGTCGAGACCGCTCACGTGCCGCCGATGCGCTCGGCGATGGTGTCGAGCAGCAGCGGGATATCGACCGGCTTGTGCAGGAAAACATCCGCGCCCACTTCTTCGGCCCAGAACTGGTCGGCCGGCTGATCCTTCGAGGTGAGCATCACGATGGGGAGCTTGGCAGTCTCCGGATTCTGCCGGAGGGCGCGACAGGTCTGGTATCCATTCATTTTCGGCATCATCACGTCGAGCAGGATCAGGGCCGGCCGCACCGCGGCCACCGCGGCGATCCCGGCCTCGCCATCGGCGGCAGTGAGCACGCGATAGCCTGCGCCGGTGAGGACGCGTTCCAGAAGCTTTCGCTGGTCCAGGTCGTCCTCGATGACCAGGATGAGCTGGCTCATGTGCTGGACCCCGGGCGGTCAGAAAAGTGGGGACTCGCCACGCCGAAAGGTGCCGCTCTTGCGTCCTGCCAAGCGACCCTCGCGAACTACAAGGATAGTCGGGTGGGCGCGGGGACCTGATCCTCCGGTCCCCGTTGGGTCAGGCGGGGGCTTCGTCCAGGAAGACCAGTACCCGACGGCGGTTGACCACCGTATTCAGCGCGGCGAGGACCCGGGGGTCGAGCACCCGGCCCGCCAACTGACCCATCCGGGAGGCGGCCTGGTCGGGGGTCATCTTTTCCTGGTAGGGTCGTGCAGTGGTGAGCGCGTCGTAGATCTCGGCCGCGCAGAGGACCCGGGCGCCGAGCGGGATGGCCTCACCGGAGAGGCCGTCGGGATAACCGTGGCCATCCCATTGCTCGTGGTGGTGCCGCACGAAGGGGATCACGTCGCCCAGGTGAGCCAGCGGTGCGAGGATCTGGGAACCGATGGTGACGTGCGCTTTGACGTGGGCGTACTCCTCCGCCGTAAGGGGGCCCGCCTTGTTCAGGATCGTTTCGTGGATCCCGATCTTGCCGATGTCGTGCAGGCGGCCGGCGGCGCGGATCGTCTCGACCTCCTCGTCGCTTCCTCCCATCTCGGCCGAGACCAGCGCTGCCAGGTCGGCCACCCGGGCGGAGTGGCCCCGGCTGTACGAGTCCTTGGCCTCGAGGGCATTGACCAGCGCCTCGAGGGTGGCGATGCTGAGCCGCTCGAGCTTGGCACGCTCCCGCCGCGCCTCGATGCTCCGGGCCGCGACCTCTTCCTTGAGCCAGTGCTGCATCTTCTGCTCTTCGAGCATCTGATCGCGCTTGCGGAGCGCGTTCCGGATGGCGCGGTCGAGGTCGGCGAGATCGATCGGCTTGGTGAGGTAGTCGACCGCACCGCGCTGCAGGCAGAGCGAGGCGGTGGTGGCGTCGTTGACCGCCGTGAGCATCACGATCGCGAGGTCGCCATCGACCCCGAGGAGATCTGGCACGGTGTCGACCCCGCTCTTGTCCGGCATCCGGACGTCGAGGAGGACCGCCGATATCCGGTGCGCCCGCACCGCGGTCATCGCTTCCGCGGCGCTCCCCGCTCCATAGACCGTGTATCCCTTTTGCGTGAGGTAACGGCTGAGCGCGCTTCGGAGGGCGTCCTCATCATCGACGACGAGCAGGGAGATCGTGGTGGTAGGGTCGGACACGGGGTGCCGCCAGCGGGGAGAGGGGGACGCGGGAAGGTACGGCTGACGGCGCCGGGTGGCTAGCGGTGGGGCGCGGGCTCAGGGTGATCCCCGTTACCCGGCCGCGCCCTCCCTCGCCAAGCGGGCGCAGGGAGCGCATAATTCAGGGTTCCCATGACCACCCTTACCGCTCCTATCCTTCGCGCCCGGTGGGCGAGCCTGGTCGTCCTCACGCTCGCTGCCTGGGCGTGCGCCGCGCCTGCGGACGGGAGCCAGGAATACCGGGTCATCCTGCAGACGGACGCCTCGCTGGTCTACCGAGGCGATGGGATAAGCGCCTATGCCGCCCTCTATCACATCGTCGGAAGCGACACGACGCCGGTCCCCAACGCGGTGCTGGTCTGGTCGGGTGGCGGCGGCAACGTGGAGATCGACCCCCAGCCCAACGGCTACGCCAACATCTTCGGGATCAGGCGCGGGACGGCCTACATCTACGTCGAAGCACCGGCCTACGGCGGCGGGACCGGGGCCGGGGCCGCGATCCGGGTGGCCGACCAGGTCGAGCTCGACACCGTTCTCCCCGACACTGTGGCGTGGGGAGGACGGCTCACCCTCCATGGCATCCGCGTCGGCAATCCCAACGACGTCTCGGTCCGTCTCAACGGCGTGACCCTCATCCCGGATACCCTCTCGCTCGTCGGCGATGTCGATCAGGTCCAGTCGATGAGTTACTTCGTACCGGGCGGGACCACTTCGGGGATCCTCCAGCTCACCGGGTTCGGGTTGATCACCTCGGACAGCACCCCGATCACCGTGCTTCCCTACGAGCTGTATGAGCCGAACGACCTGACCCCGACGGTGGTCCAGCTCGATACCGCCCAGCCGTACCCGCCGGTCGCCGATCCGCCGACCACCGGCCATCCCGAGGTCCACTTCTTCAATCCGGTGCTCCTCTATGAAGCGCCGGGTGTCACCGACTCGATCACCACCGACTGGTTCCATTTCGTCTCCGCCGCCGCCTCGGCGCAGCCCTGGACCTTCGTCTACCGCTCGCCGGCCATCCCGCGGCGGGGCGCGTTCGGGGTCCCCGCCACCATGCAGGCCGGGGTCCCGATCTTCAATGCCGGGGCTTTCGGGTTCGACTTCGACGCCCACCGGCTCCTCTCCCGATGCCGCGGGTCAGACTTCGAATTCGCAGTCTCGGGCTCGGTGGACTCGATCACGCTCTCGCTCCAGACCCTCCCCGCGAGCGGTATCGACTTCGTCGAGTACTCGTCGAATGCCGGGACGTACGGTCTCGCGGTCTACGCGGGCTACCGCGCGCCGGCGGGTCTGGCACTCGGGCCCGACAAGTTCGAGGACAACGACTTCTGTGAACAGGCCGACGCGAACTTCGCGATCAACAGCCTCAAGATCGACCTCGGGGTCGCCGGGTTCAGCGATACACTGACCATCGACACCCCGTTCGAGGTGGACTGGTATCGCTTCCACGTGGCGACCAATGGCAGGGTCGACCTGGCGACGGCGGGCCGGAACGGATTCGCCAATGCCGCGCTGGACCTCTATCTGTATGGCCAGTCGGACCTCCGTCTGATCACCTCGGCCACCGGCGGGTCGACCGCCGACCAGCAGCTTTCACGAGTGCTCAATACGGGCGATTACTACCTCGTGGTGGTGAACACCGATGGCCAGCCGACCCGGTATGGGCTCTGTGTCGCCGAGGGGACACCCTGCACCCAGCCCCCGGACCCCACCCGCGCGGCCCGAGCGGCCGGTCATCGATGACGGCCCCGGCGATCGAGTGTACCCATTGCCTTACCCCGGTCCCTTCGGGCACCCGGTATTGCCTGATCTGCGGCAACGATGTCTCGCAGCCTGGGGGTCCCCCACCGACCCGAAGCGCCATCGACGAGCTTCGGGAGCGGCTGGCGGAGGTGCTTTATGGTCGCTATCAGATCCGGCGCACCCTCGGCGTGGGGGGGATGGGGGCGGTGTTCCTGGCCGAGGAGATCGGTCTCGAGCGCGAAGTGGCCATCAAGGTCCTCCCTCCCAAGCTGGCGGAGGATCCCGGCGTCGTCATCCGCTTTGAGCGGGAGGCCAGGACGGCGGCGCGTCTGGACCATACGCACATCATCCCGATCTACCGGGTCGAGAGCGAAGGGGGCCTCCACTACTTCGTGATGAAGTACGTGGCCGGACGTCCGCTCGACGCCCTCATCGCCGCGCGCGGGCCGCTCCCGGTGGCCCAGGCGGTCCGGATACTCTCCGAGGCCTCCACCGCGCTCGAGCACGCCCATCGGAAGGGCGTCGTCCACCGCGACATCAAGCCCGCCAACATCCTGCTCGACGAGGATGACCACATATTGCTCGCCGACTTCGGCATCGCGAAGGCGGTGGCCGCGGCGGCGGAGCTGACCAACACCGGTGTCGTGATCGGGACCCCGTACTACATGTCGCCCGAGCAGGCGCTCGGCATCGCGGTCGATGGCCGGAGCGACCAGTATTCGCTCGCCGTGGTCGGGTATCGGATGCTCACCGGCGAAGCGCTCTTCGACGCTGACTCGTCGATGGCGATCCTCTACAAGCACATCCACCAGCCCCCCCCGCGGCTCAGGGACCGCCGCCCCGATGTGCCCGAGCACATCGAACGGGCCACCCTCCGCGCCCTCGCGAAGTCGCCGGCGGACCGGTTCGAGTCGATGGCGGCATTCACGCGTGCCATCCGTGGAGAGGAGTCGGTCACACTTGTCGAGGAGAGCGCCGCGCGTGTGGCCGCGGCGCAGGAACGTATGCTCACCGGCGCCGACACGCTTTCCCTTGAGGTCACTCCCATCCCGGGGTCGCGGCGGCGCACTTCGCGGTTGGCAGTGTTGGGCCTCGTTGCCATCGCGGCGGGGGGACTCTGGTGGAGGGAGCGGCCCCGACCGGCGGCGACCACCCAGCTTCCCGTGGCCGACACCACCGCCCGTGCGTCCCCTGCGGTCACTCCGCTTCGGGACAGCTCCACCGCACCGGGCCAGGTGCCGCCGACGAAGCCCGCGCCGAAGCGGAGCAGCGCGCGTGACCTCACCGTGGCACCTCCACCATTCACCAGCGCTCCGCTGACGGTGAATGCGATGCCATTCGGAACCCTGTTCGTGGATGACGCTCGCGTCGGCGGGACCCCGGTGGTGAACTTCCCGCTCACTCGGGGCGTTCACACCATTCGGGTGGAGCGAGAAGGGTGCAAGGCGAAGGAGGAGCGGATCAGTGTGACCACGCCCGCGTTGATCAAGCGCCAGTACACCCTGGAGTGCACGCCGTGAAGCGGGTGGTGTTGCTCTCGGCGTTCATCGTCCTCGCCGCCCCCGTTGGAGCGCAGTCGAACGCCACGCTCAAGCGGGCCCTCGACGCGGGGGCATCGCTCGAATACCCGACCGCGCTCCGGCTCGCCCGGCGGGCGATCCAGGAGCGCCTCACCGCGCCGGACCTCCGCTTGGCCTACCAGTTGCTCGGCACGACTTACGCGGCGATGGACAGCGGCACCCAGGCGCAGGGCGCCTTCCGGCAGCTGATCCTCCTCGATCCCGAATTCGAGTTCGACGCCAGCAATATCTCGCCGAAGATCACCGCGCAGTACGGTCTCGCGCTGGCCCAGCTCTTGGTGGTCCGGCACCTTGGCACCGACAGCGCGTCGACCTCCTTCGTGGCGGGGCGGTCGCTGATGTCGTTCCGCTTCGTCCTCTCGCAGCGCGCCCGTGTCGTCACGCGCCTGGTGGGGACGGGCGGCACCGCGTTGCTGGACTCCTCGGTGGCCGATCCTGGCACGGTCCGGGTGACGTGGAATGGCCTCCTCGCCGGTGGCGTGGCACCGACGGCGGGACGCTATCGGATGACGGTCCAGGCGACCTCGACGGGGGATCGGTTCTCCACCGAGCTTCCGCTCGTGATCGCCGTGGCGCCGGTCGATACGGCGCCCCACCTGATCCACCTCGAGGGGTACGACCCCCTGCCCGAGATGGTCACGCCACCGCGCAGCTTCCGTCCGCTCGGGATCGCGGCCCTTCTGACCGGGCTCGTGGCCGGGGGGTCATTGGCCGCGGAGAACGGCGCGATCGGACACGTGGCTCGGCGCGAGGTCGTGATCGGCGCCAGCGCGACGCTCCTGGTGGGGCTCGTCGCGAGCTTCGGGCATCCGGTCCAAGTTCCGTCCACGGCGAACATCCGGTACAACCAGCTGGTCCGGGACCAGTTGACGCGACAGAACCAGCAGATCTCGACGGCCAATCTGGTGCGGCGCCAGGAGGTCGAGCTCACGGTGACGCCCGCCCCGGCGGTGGCGCCGTGAACCGCCACGGCCTCGCGGTCCTCCTCGTCTGCGTGGCCGCACCGCTCTCGGCGCAGCACCCGGTGGTCAAGGCCTCCGCCGGGATCGCGTTCGCCGATTATCGTGAGCAGAGCAAGGTGCTCGACTTCCGTGGCAGCGGTTCTGCCGGTCGCGTGGACGTCACCTGGCGACGGTGGGGACTCGTCGCCGGGGTGGAACGGATCACCTTCACTCCCACCGATCCTGACTCGCCGGCCCAGGGGTTCCGAGCGATCGAGACCGATGTGGCGGTGCGCTACCGGCCGCGGCGCACCCTGCCCGCCGAGGTGGAGGTAGGGGCCGTGCGCCGCACTCCCACCCCCAAGGATGGGGCACAGGCGCTTCGGGCGTTCCGCATCGGCGCCGTGGCCCACTTCGCCCTGGGGGAGGGTGCGGAGGTCGATACCAGGGCCGCGTGGCTCGCGGGCTCGAAGTTCTCGGGTGGGGGGTCGGCGGGGACGGCGTTCACGCTGCAACTGCGCGCGGCGTATCGACCGCTCGCGCGTTTCGGATGGGCGTGGCTTGTGGCCGACTACAGCTTCGAGCGTTTCGATCGGGTGACGGTCGTCCCGGTGCCGCTGCAGGGATCGTCGGTGCGCTTGGCGCTGGAGGGACGGTTCACCCCCTGACCTCGCTGCAGCAGAACCTCAGGCCCGTTCGGTCCCCTCCGGTCCCTCGAAGTCCACCGCCACCTTATTCGGGATGATCCCCGCAGCCGCCGCGCGATCGAGCACCAACTGGACCGCCTGGCGGCCCCGCGCGCCATACTCGACGGTCCACTGGTTCACGTACATCCCGACGAAGGCGTCGGTGCGTTCCTCGCCGATGCCGCGATTGAATCGCTCGGCGTGCGCCAGCGCCGCCTTCCGGTGCTCGAGCGCGTACACCACGCTCGCCTTGAGGTCGCGCGCCACCTGGCGCACCACCGTGGGGCCGAGGTCGCGGCGCACCACGTTGCCGCCGAGCGGGAGCGGGAACCCGGTGTCGTCGAGCCACCATGCGCCCAGGTCGGCCCAGAGATGGAATCCGTCGTCGCCGTAGGTGAGCTGGCCTTCGTGGATCACCAGCGCCACATCGGCGTCGCCACGAGAGACCGCATCCTGCACCTGGTCGAACGGAACGACCACCTCGCGCACGTCGGGTTGATAGAGCTTGAGCGCGAGATAGGCGGTCGTGAGCTTCCCAGGCACCGCGACCCGGAGTCCCTTGAGCGCCGCTCGCGGATCGGCCGGCTTGGGCGAGAGCGCCACCAGGCGCGGTCCGTAGCCATCGCCCATCGAGGAGCCGCTCGACAGGAAGGCGTAGCGGTCCGCGAGGTAGGCGTACGCGTGTACCGACACCGCGGTCACCTCGAGCTCCGCCCTGAGGGCGCGCTCGTTGAGCGACTGGATGTCCTGCAGTTCGTGGACATAGCGCAGGTCGCCGGTGTCGATCTTCCCCTCGGCGAGCGCATAGAACATGAACGCGTCGTCGGAATCAGGGCTGTGGGCGACCGTGATCGTTCGCGTCATCGAAGTCGGGTTCCTTGAGTCGTTGCGCGTACTGCGTGCTGCGTAGGGTGTACTGCCCCCCGGCCCCCAGCGCCTCAGCGCCCCAGCGCCCCAGCGCGCTCCTTGAACGCATCCAGCATCGGGCGGTGGTCCGCATACTCCTGGCGCCCGGCGGCCAGCTGTCGGTCCCAGTCGGCCAGGAACTGGCGATACGCCCGTTTCGCGGCGGCGGGGTCGTTCTTTCCTTCGGCGATCCCGGCCCGGAGCATCGAGACGAAGAGATGCCCGGGGGCTTCGCGCGCCAATGAATCGGTGAGCGCCTTCGCCCCGATCAGGTCGCCGGCGCCGAGCATCAGGGTGGCAGCGTGATACCGGATGTCGAGATCGCGCTCGGGCGCGGTCAGCATCCCGTACGCCTGGATCGCCATCGGGGTGAACTGGGCCGCGCTCGCCGTATCCCCCTGCTCGAGCGCCCCCATGATCCGGTCGTGGAGCCGGAGGAAGGCATCACGCCCGGTCATCTGGGAAAGGTCGGGGGGTCCCCCTGAGCCGCCCCCCGCGAAGGGGGCATTCGCCCCGGAGGTGCGTCCGGCGGGCGGCGGCGCCGGCTCGACGCCGGCGTTCACCTTGTAGACCACCCACCCCAGGAGGGCCACCGTCATGATACCGGCGAGGATCCAGGGACCTTTGCTTCGCGACCTCGCGGGCCGGAGGCCCACGCTACCATAGGGGCGCCCACACCGGTGGCAGAACTTCGCCCCGGGAGAGAGCTGGGCACCGCAACCGGCGCAGGTGGCGGAGCCCAGCTGGGCACCGCAACTGGAGCAGAACTTGCCGCTCGCCGGAACACCGCAGGTGGGGCAGGGAGTGGTTTCCATAGGACCGGGAAAATAGGCGGGGAGGCGGTCAGGCGGTACGGCGGTCAGGCGGTCGGGCGGTCGGGCGACTGACAATCGGGGGCGGAGCCGGACGGCACAGGGTGTCATCCCGAGCAGGGCGAGGGATCTACTCAGCCTAGACCGTAGCGGGCGGCCCTGGACCGATCGACGGCGGCAAGAACCCTCGCTCCGCTCGGGATGACAGTTTTATCACTGTCCTTCTGTCAACCTGTCCGCCTGTCCGCCCGTCCGCCCGTCCGCCTTGCCGACCTGCCGCCCTCCCACTAACGTGCAACAGGCATTCCGGAGGCCGGATGGGCATTCCCGACATGCATCGCGCGTCACCCCCCCTTCTCGACGCGCCACTGGCCCGACACCTCGGCGACCTCACCCGCAACGACGCGCGGTGGGGGGTCTACCTCGAGACCCGCAACGAGGGCGATCACTGGGCCGGCCGTCTCCACTTCGTGGACGGCATTCGTCATCGTTCCACCGGATGGATCTTCGTCGAATGGACCGAGCGCGAGCTCATCGGTCGATTCACCGAATTCAGCGCGGTCGAGCTCTGGCGGGTGGTGGAGAGCCTTGGTTAGGTAAGGGGTAAGGGGTGAGGGGAATCCTCGCGTCCACCGCCCCCTTACCCCTTACCCCTTACCCCTCACACAGTGTCCATCACCGCCTACCTCCTCGATTGCGAGGGCACGCTCTACACCGACGACGGCCCGGTCCCCGGGGCGCCGGAGGCGATTGCGCGCATCCGGGAGGCGCGGATCCCGATCCGATACGTCTCCAACACGACGCGCCGCCCCCGCGCCGCCCTGGTGGAGCGGCTCCGCAGCTACGGTTATCCCGCCGAGGCGGGTCATGTCCAGACGGCGGTGCTCGCCGGCGCCTCGATCCTGCGGAACGCGGGGATCAAGACGGTCGCCCCCTTCCTCTACGAGCCCGCCCTCCCCGATCTCGGCGAGTTCGAGCTCGTCGCCGGCACTTCCGGACGCCCGCGGGGCTCTACCCGCCCCGATGCGGTCGTCGTCGGCGACCTCGGCGAGGTGTGGACGTACGAGCTCCTGAATGAAGCGTTCCGCTTGGTGGCCGACGGTGCGGTGCTCCTTGCCCTCTCGCGCGACCGGTGGTGGAATCGCGGCGATGGCGCTGCCCTCGACGCGGGACCCTTCATCGCGTTGCTCGAGAACGCAGCCGGCGTCGAGGCCACGATGGCCGGGAAACCGGTCGAGGCGTTCTGGAGTGCCGCCCTCAACTCGCTCGGTTTCGGTGTCGAGCATGACCGCCGCACCATCGCGGTGGTGGGCGACGACGTCTGGTCCGACGTGCGCGGCGGTCAGCTCGCCGGATTTCAGGGATGGCTGGTCAAGACGGGAAAATTCCGCCCCGATTCCCTCCGCAAGAGCCGGGTGGAACCTGACCGCATCCTGGGATCGGCGGCCGAACTCGGGGCGTCCGACAAGACTTCGTGAACCTCTCGCGAAAGCGCGACAACGCGAAGTTGTGCGAAACAATCGTGTGGGCGTCTGCCGGCCGAGATCCCGACGGTGGGCCCCCCAAGTACTTTTCGCGTACCTTCGCGGTCTCGCGTTCTCGCGCAAGGTGGGCGGAGCCCGACGGCATCCTGGGACCGGCGGCCGAACTCGGGGCGTCCGACAAGACTTCGTGAACCTCTCGCGAAAGCGCGACAACGCGAAGTTGTGCGAAACAAGCGTGTGGGCGTCTGCCGGCCGAGATCCCGACCATGGGTCCCCCAAGTACTTCTTCGCGTACCTTCGCGGTCTCGCGTTCTCGCGCAAGGTGGGCGGAATGCTGCTCGCTGCGCTGCTGGCCGCGCTACCGTCTCGCCACCTTGTCGCCCAGACCATCACCGCCGTCGAGATCGAACGCCACGACGTCTTCACCAGCGACGTGGCGCGCACCTTCTACGGCCGGATCGCCAACGCCCTCCACATCAAGACCCAGGATGCGGCCGTACGCCGGGAGATCCTGCTCCATCCCGGCCAGCCGTACGATTCCGCCCTCGCCGCCGAAGGGGCGCGGAACCTCCGTCGGCTCGGCGTCTTCCGGCAGGTGCGGGTCGACACGGCAACGACCGACTCCGGCTTCGTGCTGCGCTACATCACCGACGATGGCTGGAGCACCAAGGCCGACTTCCGGTTCGGCAGTACCGGCAGCGAGGTCACCTGGACCGTCGGCGCCTATGAGGACAACATCCTCGGTACCGCCGGCCAGCTCGCGTTCGAACACCGCAAGACCCCCGACCGCAGCACCAACACCTTCCTGTTCCAGCGCTCGCGCCTCTTCGCCAACAAGGTCTTCCTCCGCACCGAATACGTGGACAAGAGCGATGGCTGGCTCGCACTCGGGCAGACCGGCGTCCCCTGGCTCTCCGCCCAGAGCCGCGGCCGGGTCTTCCTTGCGGCCTTCGCCCGTGATGAACGGGTCCTGCGATTCCGGGGTGGTGGTACCGAGGCCGTCGATTCGGTGCGCCGAGTGCAGACCATCGTGCGGGGCGATGTCGGATGGGCGCCGACCGCCGATGCCCGTCACTACCTCCGCCTCGGTCTCGCCGCGCAGGTGCGCCGCGACGACATCACTCCCTGGGCCGGGCCCGATACGGTCGGGCGCAGCATTTCCGGTGCCCTGCTGGCGTGGACCGAGTTGAGCCGAGTGCGGTTCCTGGTGCTCCAGGGGTTCCGGACCTTCGTGCAGCAGGAGGATATCGACCTCAGCTATACGGCACGGCTCGGTGTGGCCGTCGCGCCGGCCCCCTGGGGCTACGCCCGGACGGGGATCGGGCCGCTGGTGGCGGTCCACGGCGGCGAGCCGCTGGGCGCCAACGCCTTCCTCACGGCGGACCTGCGGCACAACTCGCTCTACACGTCGGGAGGACTCGACTCCGGGACCACCCAGATCGGGTCCACGCTCGGATGGGTGGGGGGGCGCCGCCACGTCTTCGTGGCGCACGCCGAGGCGGGATGGAAGGAAGGCCTCGCCCCCGGTGATGAGTTCGACCTCGGCCTCGGCGTCGGGCCCCGAGCCTTTCGCGGCCACGCGTTCACGGGGGACCGCAGTTTCTTCCTGACCACCGAGTATCGCTACACCATCAACGCCGACCTCTGGGGGCTGATGGGGCTGGGTGTCGCCACATTTGTCGACCACGGGGGCGCCTGGTTCAAGGGGGACCCCGGCCGCACCGGGACCGATCTGGGGGTGGGGCTCCGGATCGGGCCGAGCCGGGCGACCAGCCTCTCTGTGCTCAGGATGGATCTGGCGCGGCGATTCGCGACCGATCAGCAGCCGGCGGGGTGGGTATTCGTGGTGGGGAAGGGGCTGCCGTTCCAGGATCTCCGCTGACTGTCGCTCCCCCTCTCCGCTTTGCGGAGAGGGGGTCGGGGGGTGAGGCGGAATTAGGGCCGCGTGTCTGTCGGCGATGTTAGATTCTGTCCCAACATCACATTTCACCAGCGACTCCCATGACCGACCCCACACCCGACGTCCCGCCGCCCGCCCAACGCACCACGCCGAAGTGGATGAAGATCCTGCGCCTGACCGGCGTCGGGCTGGTCGTGTTGCCGGTGCTCTTCATTACGCTCTGGATCTGGGTTGCACTGCACTGGTCCTACTCCGAAGGGGAGCGGGCGGGGACGTTGCAGAAGTTCTCCCGCAAGGGATGGCTCTGTAAGACGTGGGAAGGGGAGCTTCAGATCTCGACCATCCCCGGTTCGGCGCCGATCCTCTGGGAGTTCAGCGTGCGCGATGACATCGTCGCCAACCAGCTCGCCGAGGCGGTGGCGCATAATGGGCGCGTAGCGCTCGAGTATGAGGAGCATCGCGGTGTGCCGAGCAGCTGCTTCGGGGAGACCCCGTATTTCGTTATTGGGATGCGGCTGGTGCAGTAGGACGGATGGGGGGATCGAAATTCGGGATCGGATGCGGTTATTGCAAGGAGTCATCCCGAGCCTTGTCCTGAGCGCAGCGAAGGAAGAGCGAGGGACCTACTCTCAGTCGAGCAGGTCCCTCACGTCGTTCGGGACGGGTCCCAACTTTTCCTACCCGCCTACCCGCCTACCCACCTACCCGCCCCTTCCTCGCCGCCGAGTCGCGCTCCGCGCTCCTGTGGGCCGCTTCGATCGCCACCGATCCGCCTACTTGCGCAGTATCTCGAACAGCCGCACCACGAAGCCGCTGGCGTCGTCGTAGATCCCCGGCACCGTGCTCTCGCGTGGGCCGGCGAGGTTGAGCGTCTTCACGTGGTGGGCGCGAGCCCAGCGGGCCACGACCCGCGCGTCAGGTGGGTTGCGAAGGTCGATGACGAGATGGGGTTTGCCGTGTTTGCGGGCGAGCTCGATGGTGAGCTTGGTCCCTCCCTCGGCTTCTCCCTTGGTGAGGATCACCGTGCCGTCGGCGTCGCGCACGTTCCACTCGGTGCGGACCACGTAGTCGGTGGAGGGGGCTTCGTAGAGCGGGTAGCGGGCGGCGATGGGGCCGTCCTCGGCGAGGCGCCCGCGAGGGCACCAGCCGCCGCAGGGGATGCCGAGGACGAGGGCGACATCGAGGGCGGCGCGGTCGACGCCGGTCTGGCCGCCGGAGATGATTCGGGTGATCGGCACGCGGGGAAAGTAGTGCGGGCTTTCCCGCGTGGTCAGGGGTGGGGATCAGGGTGCGGGGATGGCGGTTCCTTCGCGGTCGAAGAAAGGGGGGGACGACTGGTCCGAGTAGCTCTTGCAGTACACCGCTCCCGTCCCCGACCGGAGGCAGACGTCCTCTGGCCCGAACTGGGCCTCGGCGATGGCGGGGAGCGTTTCAATGTCGTTCACCCAGCCGTTGCAGAGCATTCGCGGCGAGCCCGGACCCCGCCAGACCGCGCCGCACCATCCGCCGAGCGTGACGGCTCGCACCGATCCATCCTGGAAGGACCGGCTCGGCAGCCCGCGGGCGGGGTCGTCGTGGAAGTGCCCATCGATCCCGAAGATTAATCCCCAGCAATACAGCTCCGACGATGTCGTGATCGCGCAGGCGCCGTTGTCCCCCGAGGCGATGGCGCGGGCCGTGAACGCGCCTGCGATCGGCTGCGGGATCGCCGAGGATCCCCCGATGGTCCCATTGCCGAGCTGACCCGACACATTGCTTCCCCAGCAGAGCACCTGACCTCCGGTGGAGATCCCGCAGCCGTGACCAGATCCCAGGGCCACACGGCTGAATGTCGTCCCCGGGAACGCGATAGTCGGCACGAGGCTGGCCAGGATCCCCCCGGCGTTCCCCCAGCACCACAGGACCCCCGCAGCGGTAGGTCCGCAGGTAACGTCATCGGCCGAGACGATCGAGGTCACGGGAGGGAGACCGACCGGGCGGACCGGGGTTGAGGTCCCCGGGCCCCACGTCGCTCCACTGGCGCCGGTCCCCAATGCGCCATTCCAGTACATCCCCCAACACCCCACCTCGCCCGTCGCCGACCGGCCGCAGGCGTGGAAGTCACCCAAGGCCAGTTCGACGTAGTGGGCGGAGTCGGGCGCGATGGCCACCGGTCGCGGTACGCTCACCTCGTCGGCCTCCCCCGCGGTTCCACCCCAGTTGTCCCCCCAACACCAGGTGACCCCATTCTCGTCGATGCCGCACCCGAACGAGGTCCCGGTACCGATGCGGGTGAGGGCCAGAACCCGCTGTTCAGCTGACACGGTGATCGGATCCACCCCCAGCGCGGAGATCCGCAATCGCTGGTCAGTGATTGGGAGCCCGAGCTTCCAACTCGCCACGGCCAGGCCATCGACACCGGTCACCGCCGAAGAGTGGGTGATACTGCCGGAACCGGCGCCTACCTGCCAACTCACCTCTGTGCCGACGATCGGCGCGCCTCGGTCATCGAGAAGGCGGACGACCACCAGCGAATCGAGAATCCAGCCCGGAGTTCCCGTCTGTCCAGCGCCTTGCACGACCTCGAAATGATCGGCCACCGGCGGACTGAAGGTCTCGGCGGTGCAGGCAGTGAGCAGCCCCGTCGTGAGGGAAAGGATGATGCGGCGCCGGGGAAGCCAAGTCATCAGTCTTCGCCCGGCCAACGCGGCGTGACCCTGCCGCCGGTGGGGCGGGGGATCGCACCGGTCTCGCTGCAACCCGTGGGGGGCAATGAGGAACAGTTGACCTGGTCGACGATCTCACCGCTGCAATAGACATCCCCCGTCGCACCGATCAGGCAGAAACTGTATCGCCCGGCGATCTGGCGCATCGGAATTGATCGCAATGCCTCCGGCAGCAGGGAATTCTCGCCGCGGAAGGAGTGGAACATGACCTGGCCGCCGATCCCGATGCCGGCGGTGTAATCGTCACCGATGGTGATCCCCGAGACCGAGACGGGGAAGGGAAGCCGGATCGGTGTCGGGTGCGGGCCGGGTGGCAGTCCCTCGTGACCGCGGCTGTACCCCCAGCACCAGGCGGCGCCGGCTGCGTCACGTCCGCAGGTGATATCGTAGCCCGCGCTGATCTGCACGAATTGGTGGCCACCGAGCACCGGTCCCGTCGGAGCGTTCCGCGAACTCCCGCTGTCGCCCAGGAGGCCATTCTGGCCCCAGCCCCAACAGTAGGCGGTGCCTAGGCCGGTGAGTCCGCAACTTTGATTCCCTCCCAACGCCAATGCGACAAAACGAAGTGGCGTGACCACCTGACCCGCCGTCCCTCCGACCCCCGCCGTTCCCGATTCTCCATTGCCGTTCTTGCCCCAGCACCACGCCGTGGAGTCGACCCCGAGGCCGCAGCCATGCGCATCGCCGAGGACGATCGCGGTGAGGGCCGGAAGTCCGGATACTCGGAGGGGGAGGGCGCTATTCGCCAGCGTCGTCGACCCCTGTCCCAATCCACCGCTCCAATTCCACCCCCAGCACCAGACTTCGCCGGTCGGGGTGCGCCCGCAGCTCACACTTTCGCCGGCCTGTACCTCCGCGAAGGTGTGGCCCCCGGAGACCCGCGTCGGTCGAAGGGTGTAGCTCCCCGCGGCGGCGTTCCCGAGGCGAGTGCTGTCACCGCCCCAGCACCAGGTGACCGCCTCAGCATCGATCCCGCAGCCATGACTATACCCGGCGGTCACCTGGATCGCTCGGAAGGCCCGGGCTTCGGTCACGAAGGTGACCGGATCGCCACCGGCGACCGCGACCTGGGCACGTTGGAGGCCGGGGATGAGGTTGAACTTCCATCGCGCCGAGGCCAGCCCGTCGGGACCCGAGACCGAATCCGAAGGCACGAGGATCCCATCGCCGTCGATGACCTGCCAGGTCACCCGCGCCCCGGCACTCGGCCTCCCCTCGTCATCCACCACCCGGATGAGAAGGAGGGAGTCGAGTTCGGTCGCCAAGCTCACGATCGCAGGGGGTCCATGCAGCACTTCCACCCCGGTAGGTCCAGGGGAGGTGAAGGTCTCAGCGGTGCATCCGACGAAAAATGCCGCCGCCAGCGGGACGAAGATTCGCCGCATGGACGTGTGCCTCATTGATGCAGAATGGGTGAGAGCCCCAGCGGCCACCGGGGACCATCTGATGTGACGTTCGCGGAGAAGGATGTTGCACATTGTGTGCAACCACAGCGGAGGCGGTCGTCTTGTATCTTCGGGACCGGGCCGGTCCACTCAAGCCCACCAGAGGATCCGATGTATAGCCGACTTGCGCTTCCCGCGCTGGCGCTCCTGACCGTTCTGGGTGCTTGCGACGTCGGGACCACTGAATCGACCTCCGCGCGCATCACCGCATTCACCGCCAGTTTCCCCGCCGGCGATGGGTGCGCCGCGCGCGCGGATGGATCGGTCCTCTGCCGGGGTGCCAACTACTACGGACGGCTCGGCATCGGCACGGCCGTGGAATACGAGTCTGACCCGACGAATGCAATTCCAGTTGACTCGCGAGCAGATTTTCACGCGGTGGCTGTGGGGTACGACCACGCCTGCGCCCTCGATGCCGATGGTGCGGCGTGGTGCTGGGGGAGCAATCGGAGCGGACAGCTCGGGGTCGGGGACACTACCGGTCCGGAGCGATGCAACGCGACACTGAGCTATTACCCGACGGTGATCGTCGGGACCATCGCCTGCGCGACGACGCCCATCAAGGTCGCGACCTCCAAGCGCTTCAAGTCCATCGATGCCGATGACGACGAGACCTGCGCCCTTACGAGTGGTGGAGAGCTCTGGTGCTGGGGATACGGGGAAGATGGCTTCGGTCTCGGCGCGAGCTCGGCGCCAGCCGGGTGCACCGGATACCTCTGCCCGTCGCCGATCCGGGCCGCGCCAGGGCTCACCTTCCGGATCTTCGACCTGAATTACTACGGCGCCTGCGGCACCGACGCGGCATTCCAGCTCTACTGCTGGGGCCAGGACTACGGTTCTGGCCGCTTCGGTCGAGTCCTGGGGGTCCCGGTGATCTGGAATGCGCCGACCCCGATCAACAGCTCCGCCGCCGTTCAGGACTTCGCCTTGAGCGACACCTACACCTGCGTGGTGACAACGGCGGGGGCTCTCATGTGTTTCGGCCTGAACGAGTCGGGGCAATTGGGGGATGGCACCACCGTTCCACGCGAGACCCCCATGCAGAGTGTGCCCCCCGTTCCCTTGAGTCATATCGCCGTCAGACCCGGGTACTCGTCCAGGTCGAGCTGCGCCCTCGATCGGCAAGGCAAGGCGTGGTGCTGGGGTGCCAACGGGTCGGGGCAGCTCGGCACCGGGAACACCCTCCCGGCCCGTTCGCCGCAGCCGGTCCTGGGCGATCTCAGTTTCAAGGATATCAGTCTCGGTGGGCCGATCTGCGGCACGCGGAGCGATGGCATCTGGTGCTGGGGACAACTGCCGAGCAGATTCGAGCAGTGACCCCCGGCCCTGGATGACCGACACCGACGAACTCTTCGCCGCGATCGCGGCCAACGACAGCGCCAAGATCGATGCCCTCCTCGACGGGGACAGCGACCTCGCCTCCGCGCGCAATCACCAGGGACTCTCGGCGGTCCTCGCCGCCCTGTACTGCCGGCAGGAGGACATCCTCGCCGCCTTCCTCGACCGACTCCCTCCCCTCGACCTCTTCGAAGCGGCCGCGCTCGGCCTCCACGAACTGCTGGGCGAACTCCTTGATTCGGGCGACGACCTCGCCGCCTGGTCGGCCGACGGCTTCAGCTCCCTGCACCTCGCTGCCTTCTTCGGGCGCACCGCGACGGTGCGTGTCCTGCTCGAGCGCGGCGCCCCGGTCGACCGTCCCTCGCGGAACGGAATGAAGGTCACGCCCCTCCACTCGGCGGCGGCGGGTCACCACGCCGGCATCGGTGCGCTCCTGCTCGCCGCCGGCGCCGACCCCAATGCCCGCCAGCACGGCGGCTTCGCGCCCCTCCACGCCGCAGCCCAGAACGGGGACCTCCCGTTGATCCAGGCCCTGCTCGACCACGGCGCCGATCGGAATGCCCGTGACGACGACGGACGCACGGCGGCGGTCTGCGCCGAGGAGAAGGGGTATACCGAGATCGTGGAGCTGTTGACCGAGAGGGGTGGTTAGATTTCAGGGGTCTACTTCCGGAACTTGACATGCTGCGTGTGCTTCACCGGGCCTTCCTGCCCGTGCTGCTTGCTTCACTCACCGTCGCCTCGGTCGCCTGGGCCTTCCACGCTTCCCTGGTGAAGGCTGCGCCCGCTATCGACGGGACCGTCTGCGCCGCTCCCACCGAGCTGACGCTCTGGTTCAATGAGCGTCCCGATGTCGTGCTTTCCAATGTCCGGCTCATGGGTCCCGACTCTACGTCGATCCCGGTCGGCGCGCCTCACGCCGGCACCGATACGCTCGCACTCACCTCACCGGTCCGCGGTGCCCTGACCGCCGGCAAGTACACGGTGTTCTACCGCACCGCCGGCCCCGACGGCCATGTGATGCGCGGGAAGTATCAGTTCACCTACCAGCCCTGAGGATGGAAGCGGTCGTACGGGCCCTCGGCTTCGTCGGTGCCCTGATCTGCATCGGCGCCATCCCGGCGCGCTCGCTCCTGCGGCGGAGCTGGGGCCGGGCCGATGATGCAGCGGCCCACACCGCCGCCCAGCAGCGCCTCACCTATCTCGTCTTCGCCGCCGCGTTCCTGCTTCCGCTGGCGGCGCTGGTCGCGCTTCGTGCCCAGGCGCTCGAGCTCGTCGATGAAGGGGAGCGCCTCAGCGCGGTCCAGTACGGACTGGCCCTCGGGAGCGGCTGGGGTGCGGCGTGGAAGGCGCAGGCCGCCGCCGGCCTCCTCGCCGTGATGGCCTGGATCCCGCGTCGGGGCTATCCCAGTTTCGGCCCCCGACTCGCTCCCCTCGCCGCGCTCGCTCTTGCCGCCACGCTCCCTCTCACCGGCCACGCCCGCCTCGTTTCCGGCGCACCGGTGCTCGGCGTACTCGGCATCTCCCTTCACCTGATCGGTGGCGGGCTCTGGCTCGGCACTCTCGCGGTGCTGGTGGTCGCGGGGTGGGCAGGGCCGACGGAGGGACTGGGGTCGAGGATCGCGCGGCTGTTCGCGAATTTCTCGCCGGTCGCGCTCACTGGTGCCGCACTCACGGCGTTGAGCGGTGTGATCACCGCGTGGCAGATGGTCGGCAGCGTCTCCGCGCTGACCGGCTCTCCCTACGGGCGCACCCTGCTCCTCAAGCTCGGTTGCCTTGTCGGCGTCGCGGCGCTGGGCGCCTGGAACTGGCGGGTGGTACAGCCGCGCCTTGCCGCCGGCACCGGCGCGCCGTTGCTTCGGAGGTCGGCGTTCACCGAACTCGCATTCGGGGCGGCCCTCCTCGTCATCACCGCTCTGCTCGTCGTGCTTCCCGCTCCCGGACTCGAGTGATGCGCTATCTCTTCACCTGTCTCTTCCTCGGCGCTATGGCCTGCGACCGGGGACGCGTGCCGGCCCCCGATCCCCAGACCGACCCCTACAAGGGGCTCGAACTCATGCAGGCGATGGGTAAGCCGGAATTCACCCTGACCGATCTTGACGGGAAGGCCTTCGATTTCCGGAAAGAGACCGACGGGCACCTGACGCTGCTCTTCTTCGGTTACACCAACTGCCCCGACGTCTGCCCGCTCCAGATGGCGAACATCGGCGCAGTACTCCGCCAACAGCCCCCCGAGGTGACCGATCGGGTGAAGGTGGTGTTCGTCACCACCGATCCAGAGCGTGACTCGATCCCGGTGCTGAGGGAGTTCCTCGGCCGCTTCAGCCCTCAGATCATCGGACTCACGGGCTCGCGGGAAGAGATCGGCGCCGCGCAGCAGGCGGCGAACCTCCTCCCCGCCTACCGTGATACGGTCAATCGACTGGTGAACGGCGGGTACTCCGTGGGGCACGCGGCACAGGTGCTGGCGTACACCGCCGACGATTCGCTCCGGGTGGTCTATCCGTTCGGCATCCGCCAACAGGATTGGGCCTACGACATCCCGGAGCTGGCGCGGGTGGGGGGACCGCGGTGAGGCGCTGGGGCGCTGTGGCGCTGGGGCGGTGGGGGATCCTCGCCGGATTCGTGGCCGGATGCGCGCGTTCGTCGGTCCAGGTCGGAGGATTTCAGGTCCACGATGCCCGAGCGTTCGAGGCGAAAAGCGGGAGTACGGCGGCGGCATATTTCACCCTTGTCAATCACAGCGACAGCGCCGACGTGCTCGACAGTGTGACGACGCGCGTGGCGCGCTTCGCGTCGCTCCACGGGCAGAAGACCGAGAACGGTTTCGTCACGATGACCCCCATCGACCGGCCGACCATCGCCGCGCACGATTCGCTGGTGCTCCAGCCCGGGGGGGCTCATCTGATGCTGGAAAGCGTCGACCGGGATCTCACCGCCGGCCATCAACTTCCGCTGACCCTCTGGCTCCACCGCGCCGGACGGATAGATGCGACCGCCACCGTGAATCCGTATGGGTCATGACAGTCGACTCCCGCCTGACCGCCTGACCGCCCGACCGCCCGACCGCCATGCAATTCTGGTGTAGCGCCACCGGCCTGCCCTGGACCTGGACCTGGCGCGCCTATCCCGGCGCCTGGCTCTTCGTGGTACTTCTCGTGCTGGGGTACGTCGCGCTTCGTCGCCGTGCGACCGGCGAATGGCCCCGCTGGCGCGTACTGGTCTTCGCGCTCGGCCTCCTCGGCGTCTGGGCCGCGATTGATTGGCCGATCGGCACCCTCGGCTCCGGCTACCTGCTGAGCGTGCACGAGGTCCAGTACCTCCTCCTTGGCCTTATCAGCCCGCCACTCCTCTGGCTCGGCCTGCCGCCGCAGGTCACCCTGGGCGTCGACGCCACCAGCCGAACGGGCCGGATCCTCCGTCTCTGCGCCAAACCGCTGCTGGGTATCGTGGCGTACCACCTGGCGCTGGTGGTGACCCATTTCCCCCCGCTCAGCGACGCGCTGATGCCGACCCAACTCGGGTCGCTCGCCATCGACCTGACTTGGTTCGTCGCCGGGCTCTGGTTCTGGTGGGTGGTGGTGGCGCCCGAAGGGATCAATCGGGTCCGGATGCCGCTCAGGATCGCGTACCTCTTCGGGTCGACCGTCCTGCCGACGATCCCGGCCGCGTTCCTCACCTTCGCCAGCTATCCGCTCTACCGACTGTACGAGCTTGCCCCCCCGGTGGGGCAGATCACGGCGCGTGCCGACCAGCAGACCGCCGGCATCATCATGAAGCTCGGTGCCGACCCGGTGATCTGGCTGGCGATGGGGATCTTGTTCTTCCGCTGGAGCGCCGCCGAGGGGGACCGGCATCCCAACTAGGCAGGGGAACCGCAACTGACTGCCGCGAAAGCGCGAAATGACCGCGAAAGCGCGGAATGTTCCCGGCACCATTTGGCATCTCTTCAGGCGGCCGTCAGTGGGATTATTGTGGTCCCACGAGGAGCTCGGTGCCGCACCCACAAATCAGATCGTTCAATAGCGCGGAGTTCGACACGGCGTGGAGCATTTCGCGCTTTCTGTAGTTGTTCCGCGTTTTCGCGACAGTCAGTTGCTTTTGCCGTCACTGCATCGAGTGCCTGTGGTCAGTGCCGCGCACCGAGTCGCAGCGAGACCCCGACCTGACCAGTGAGATCCGCGTACTGGGCGGACGGTCGCCAGGACAGCCCCAGGGAATAGGCGACGCGGTCGGACGCGGGGAGGCGGAACTCGCCGAAGACGCCACCGTTGTGGCTTTCATCGCTGTAGAGCCCGTGGGTGTATCCGATGAACCCTCCCCTGCGGGACTGAAGTCCCTCGCCCCAGGCCCACCCCAGCTTTGCATCGCCGAGCAGGGGCCCCGTCGCCTCCGGTCGCATCGCGTCGAATCGGAAGTGTCCTTTGTCCCGGGAGCCGACCCGCAGGTAGGCGGACGGTACGAGCTCCCCGCCGATCTGCGCCGCGCCGAATCCGATGCCGAACTTCATTTCTTCCCCTGCCACTTGGATCGCAGCGGTCCCGCCATCATAGCGGGCCCCATCGTCATGGACGCCGACCGCGGCCGAGATGCGGACGTCCGGCGCCGGCCAATAGTCGGCCGAGGCGCCAGCGGCCTGGACCTTGTGCGGGTGGGCCTCGAGCACCTCTCCGGCACAGCCGAGGATCCGTTCTTCGTACTGGCCCCCGCCGCCGGCGATGGTGATCCGATACCCGGTGCCATCATCCGTGGGGCGGATCTCGAACGGCGCCGCCTGGATGATGAAGAGCAGGGCGGGGGCGCGGAGGTAGGTCAGATTCACAGATCACCTCTGGGAAAGAGTCGCCCCAAGGTTCTTCTGTGGCCGTCAAGCGGGTGTCAAGAAGACCGGGCCCGGGTGCGGTCGATCAATGCCGCGCGTCAAGCGCCAGGCAGAGCTCTGACAGGTGGGCCACGAAGCCCGCTATGTGATCGGGCGCCGGCGGCGGATCGGCGAGGAAGGGATTCATCACCGTCATCCGCAGTACCACGAGCCCGGCCCTTCCCTCCGCGCGCCACGCGTCGATCGGCCCGACCCCGAGCTCCTTGAGCAATGGCCCGATCGCCCCATCGTACGTCGGGGTGGTCAGCCGCGTGCGCGTCAGGAAGTAGGGAGGAGGCACGCTTCCCGGAGAACCGCTCAACTGGCGGTAGAGTCGTTCATTGAACTCATTCACCTCGGCCAGAGTCTGATGGCCCGGCCCGCGGACGGTGAAGTTCACGATGTTGAGGTCGGGACGGGGGAGCATCACGGCGTGGCACCCCGACAGATCCGCTTCGGCGAGTGCCGCGTGCAGCCGGCGCGCGCCGACCACGGTGCGCTCGATCAGGTGGCCGTACCCGTGCTCGTGGAGCGGCACCACCTTGTGGCTGAGCCAGGTGCCGGCCGCCGAGGCGCCGGGGCGCGACCCTTCCAGACTGTAGCGCCCGAGGAAGCGCTCCTCTGAAGCGTTCGCGGCGGCGGTGGGGACGAGGTACGGCGGATCGAGCGCGACGAGTTCACGCGCGCGGCGGTCACGAAGCAGGAACGCTCCTGCCGCGTAAGGGACGTAGCCGAGTTTGTGCGGGTCGATCGAGACGGAGTCGGTCTGACCCAGCGCCACCATCCCCTCGACCCAGCCTTCTTCGGGCCACGAGATGCCCGTTGTCCGACGGATCTCCTCCGCGGTCCGACGGGTGCCATCCTGTCGCCACGTCACCGCCGCCGCATAGCCGCCGTAACAAGCGTCGCTGTGGAGGTGGAACGCCAGGCCGAGTTCCTTGCGAGCACGGTCCCGCACCTCGACGATGTGGTCGAGGCGGTCGAACGCGCTCTCTTCCGTCGTCCCGCAAACGCTCACCAGCGCCAGCACCGGTGTCCGCCGCTTGGCGTAGCCGGCGAGCTGGTCCCAGAGCGCGTCGGGGTCCATGCGGCAGTGGGAATCGACCGGAACGAAGCGGAGCTGCTGTCCGCCGATGCCCAGGGCGCGGACGATCTTCTCCCATGAGTAGTGGGCGGTCGCGGCCACGAGCACCACCGCGGCCGGGAGGGGGTCGCCGTAGGTGCGGGCCAGCTGCATCGAGTAGTCCTGGTACCCCATCGTGGCCAGGGAGTGGGCATCCAGTGCGGCGCGGGCCTGCTCCTTGGGCACCGCGGCGTGGAAGGCATCGAGCAGGTCGAGGGCCGCGCCGGGGTCGAGGTTGCTCGCCTGCCAGAGGTCGAGCTTCGAGAGCGGCGCGCGGGTGCCATCGGGGAGCGTCGCTTGGAGCGTGACGCCGAGCGCGCGCGCGGCGCCCGCCACCGCGAGGGGGAGGTAGTGGGTGTTCCGGGCGATCCAGATCGCCTCGAAGTTCGCCAGCGTGCCGCCGGAGGTGAGATGCCCCCAGGTGCTGGCGGGGGGATAGCCCACCATCCGTGCCAGGTCGGCGGCCACCTCGAGTTCAAGTGCCGTCGTCGCCGGCGAAGTCTCGGCCGCGACGTTGTTCGGATTGTACAGCATCGCGGCGAAATATCCGACCTGCGCCGCGATCGTCTGTTCGTACAGCATATGGCCGAGGTAGCGGCCGCTGAAGAAGGGGAGATCCTGCTTCAGGCGGGCGAGGAGCGTGGTGAGCCCCTGGGTCAGCACCCCGGTGGCGTCGACGTAGCCGGGGCGACGCTTGTCGTTCTCGCTGACCACCACGCCATCCTCGGGGTGGAAATTGCGGCGCCAGAAGACGTGGTCGCGGAGCGCTTCGACAACGAGGCGCTCCATCAGATCGGCGTTCTCGGCCCGGGGTCCGAGGAACCAGGCGCGCTGGGCGTCGCGGGGATTGGCAGGCATCAATGAATGAAGCAGCAGACGGTATGGTCCATCGTGAAGGGGTCGTGAAGGAATCTTCCGAAAGGCGCTTGGAAGGCGCCCAATCTGGGGCTAAACTCCTGTCCAGATGCTTCTGGCCCTCTGGTTGCTCCAAGCCACCCCTCCCGCTGCGTTCCCCGCGATGCACCGCACCCAGCCACGTGACTGGGTCGATGCGGGGCACATCGCGCCGTACTCGGCGGCGGTGTTCGCGCGGGCCCGGGCGGAGCTTGCCGCCGAGCCCCCGCCGGAGCCTCCTGCCGCTCGGCCGCGAGACATCCGGCTCTGGCGCCCCACCTCGGTCGCATTCGCCATCGAGGGCGTGTCGCGGACCCTCCTCGCCGCGCGGGCCGTGCGCCGTCTGCGCGAACCGGTGCCGCCGATCGCACGGATCTGGCCGACCCTCCCGGACCCCCGGCCCGACGCGATCCTGCCGCACCGCAGGATCATCGCGTTCTATGGAACGCCGCGGTCGACCCGGATGGGGATCCTCGGAGAACTTCCGCCGGAACAGATGATGGCGCGTCTGGAGCAAGTGGCCGCGGAGTGGACCGCCGCCGATCCATCGACCCCGGCGGTGCCGGCGCTGCATCTCATCGCCACCGTAGCGCACGCCGGGCCCGGCGCCGATGGCAAGTACCGGATCCGCCACGGTGCCGATGTCATCGAACAGGTGATCGGATGGGCCGACTCGAAGGGGTGGCTCGTCTTCCTCGACATCCAGGTAGGACAGAGCACCGTCGAGGCCGAGCTGCCGCGACTGCTGCCCTATCTCGCGCGGCCGAATGTGCACCTCGCGCTCGATCCCGAATTCGCGATGAAGGATGGCCGGCTCCCGGGGCGGTATATCGGCACCATGGATGCGACCGAGGTGAACCACGCCGTGGCCATTCTGGCGCGGCTGGTGGACTCGCTCCGCCTGCCGCCCAAGGTGATCGTGGTGCATCGGTTCACCCACGACATGCTCACCAACGCCCGCGCGATCCGGGTCGATCCGCAGGGACGGGTGCAGGTCGTGATCGACATGGATGGGTTCGGCACGCCGAGCGGGAAGCTCGGTATCTGGCGCCAGGTCATCCTGCGTTGGCCGGTGCAGTACACCGGCCTCAAACTCTTCACCAAGAGCCGGAACGACACGCCGATGATGGGACCGGGCGAGGTGCTGGAACGGTTCTGGCCGGCGCCGTCGTACATCCAGTATCAGTAGGCGCGAAAGGCGCGAAAGGCGCGAAAGAGGACCCGCGGAGCGGCGGAAGATCTGCGCAACCTGTCATCCTGAGGGGGCGAAAGCCCCCGAAGGATCTCCGCCGTCCTTGGTGGGATCTGCAGGAGAGGGCATGCACGAATGGGGATCTCGGTAGCGCGGCCCGGAGATCCTTCGAGGGCTGAAGCCCTCTCAGGATGACACGGGTGGGGTGGTCTGGAGCGGCTTCGCCGGCCCTTCGCGGCTCCCTTTGAGGCCGGGGTCCCCCCGCTATATTTGGCCCGCACGGCGCCGTAGCCAAGTGGTAAGGCAGAGGTCTGCAAAACCTCCATCACCGGTTCGACTCCGGTCGGCGCCTCTTTGACAGTCCACAGACGCTGGAGTCGCCAAAGGCGCTCAGGATCCAAGCCCGGGCGCCTTTGGCGTCTCTGGACTCTCTTCCCTCACCCCTCTGTCATCCCCCTGTAATCACAAAGGTCGGTCTCCGGTCATCTCCCGTGCGCAATGTGTGATCGAGCCCTTGCCACGGATGGTCCCATGCCTACCTTCGCTCTCGCCGAGCCGCAGTCGTCTTTCGTTGCGGCGCTCCCGTCGACACTCGTTCATGCCGCCCTGATCTGGGCCGCCATCTGGGCCTCGCAGGCCACGGTGGCCGCAGTCAGCGGTGATCCGATCCAAGTAAGCATCGCGTGGCCGGTACAGACCACCACACATCCGGTGGTTTCGACCCCGACGCCTGCGCTGCCGGCTGCGCCGATCGTGAGCGTACCGGTCCTGCCGCCGATCCCGACCACGGAGCCTTCACCGGTCCTTCCGGGCACTCCGCGGATCGACCCGACGACCCTCACGCCCGACACTCCGCCCGGCGTTCCCTTCGTGCCCGGGGGAGATCCCGGCTCCGCGGCGGCGATCTTCCGCGAGGCCGAGGTGGACGAGCTGCCGGCGCTCCTGGCCGCAGGTCGGCTGCGCTATCCTGCGGTCCTGGCGGAATCAGGGATTGCGGGCTCGGTCACGCTGGCGTTCGTGATCGACGTGGAAGGGAGCGTAGAAGCTGGGGCGTTCGAAGTGCTGGCCGCGACCCACCAGGGGTTCGTCGCTGCGGCCGTGGAGGCGGTAGTGACCAGCCGATTCCGTCCGGCGCGAAAGGGGGGCGTAGCGGTGCGGGTGCGAGTGCGCCAGACGGTCACTTTCCGGCGGTGACACATCGCTGACGGTATGGAACAACATGCGCGCGAACCCATGATGGACCGAACCCACGTGGTTTCGGCCCATCGGTCGATATCACCGCGGGGATCAAGCCTGTCCGAGCCAAGAACTTGGGATTCCCACGAACCCAGGAAAAGTTCGTGTGGTTCCACAGCTGAACTCCTTTTGAAACCACATACGATTCTGAGGAGCCAGACCGTTCAGCGATGTGGGCCAGTGGACGAGAGCCTCGTGGGTTCGGTCCATCATGGGTTCGCGCGCCCAAGATCTGTGATCGTGGCTGCCCTGTGCGCCCGAGACCGCTCCAGCCGTCTATTATTCACTATGCGCCCAGCCCTTTGGACCGCGACCCTCCTGCTCGCCGCCTGCGGTCACTCCGAGGTCGCCTCGGTGGAGCCCCCGGACAATCCCCCCCTGGGGGCGGGGACGTGGCCACGCGCGATCACCTTCAGCACCTTCGACGACCGCCACCCGCAGTGGCTCCCCGACGGGTCCGGCATCGTCTACTCGACCGAACGGGGCGACCACCAGAGCGACCGCGATCGCTGCCTCGCGCTGCTCCCCGCCGACGGGGGCACCCAGCGCTGGCGGGACTGCGAGCATGACGGGCGCCACATCGGCGACACCACCGATGTCTGGGAGTGGCCCTCGGTGGCCCCCGACGGTCAGGTCTTCTTCATCAGGACGACGGGATGGAGCCAGGCCAAGAAGCTCGGCTTCCCCCGGATCGCGCTCTCCACCGGTTGGGACCTCGAACACGCCCGCAAGGTCCGCTCGCTCCCCTTCATCGCCACCAGCGGCCGGACCCAGACCCTCGCCTGGACCCCGCGCTGGCTCGCCCCCGACCAGGTCGCCTACCTGGGCGTGCTGGAATTCTTCGAAGGCTCCACCTTCCTGCCCGACACGTTCTTCACCGGGCAGGACATCATGCTCCTCCACCTGATCGACGACTCGACCTCGAACTTCACCGTCGTCCCCGGCACTGCCTACGCCTCTTCGGTCGCGGTCGATGCCGATCCAGACGCGCTCTACTACACCATCGGCGGCGAGTCGATCGTGTACCGCCGGCACCTTGCCAGCGGTGTGATCGACACCGTGCATAACTTCGGCTCGGGCCGGATCGTGCGCGACGTGTCGGTGCGGGGGAACACCCTCGTCGGCATCGTGGGGCAAAGTGTGGTCTGGCAGAACGAGGCGGCGCACGGCTGGGTGCAGCGCGACGAGGGCGGGGATATCGCGGTGGTCGATCTGACCACGGGGGCCGAGCTCCTCTACACCCGGGCACCGGTCTGGCTCTTCCGCCACCCTGAGATCAGCCCCGACGGGACTCGGCTCGTGGTCGAAGTACAACCCTTCGCCCTTCCGGTGCTCGGCCCCAACTCGAATTTCAACGCGACCAATCACCGGGCGGATCTCTGGCTCTTCTCGCTGCAGGATGCGCCGTTGGGACCGTAGTGGGCCGGCGGGCCGGTGGGCCGGTGGGCCGGTGGGCCAGTGGGCCAGTGGGCCAGTGGGCCAGTGGGCAAGACGGCAAGACGGTAAGTGGGCAAATGGTGTGAAGGAGCCGTCCCGAACGAAGTGAGGGAGCTACCCAGTCGAGAGTAGGTCCCTCATTCCATTCGGGACGGCTCCGTGTGCGAACTTACCGCCTTACCGCCCCTTCCCCGCGGCCGAGTCGCGCTGCGCGCTCCTATGGGCCGCTTCGGTCGCCGCCTTGCCGCCTACGCCGCTTGCGCCCTGTTCGGATCGAACTCCGACCCGGGGGTATACTCGCCTTCCCACCGCCCCATCACGGCGGTTGCGAGGCAGTTGCCGACGAGATTGGTCATCGTGCGCGCCATGTCCATCAGCTCGTCGACGCCGAGGATCACCGCGATCCCTTCGATCGGCAGCCCGAAGGCGGTGAGCGTCCCGGCCAGCACCACGAGGGAAGCGCGCGGCACCGCGGCGATACCCTTCGAGGTGATGAGCAGCATGAACATCATCAGCAGCATCTGGCCGAGCGAGAGGTGGACCCCCGCGGCCTGCGCCACGAAGATCGAGGCGACGCCGAGGTAGAGCGTGGATCCGTCGAGGTTGAACGAATATCCCGTGGGTATCACGAAGGCGACGATCGGTCGCGGGACGCCGAATGCGGTCATGTTCTGGATCGCCAGCGGCAGCGCGGCGTCGGAACTGGTGGTGCTGAACGCCACGATCGCCGGGTCTTTCACCGCCCGGTAGAAGCTCCTGAACGGGATACGCATGAAATACATCACCGGCACGAAGGCGATCAGCGCGAAGACGATCAGCGCACCATAGAGCGTCAGGACCAGCGTGGCGAGGTTCCTCAGCACGCCGATGCCGCTGTGGCTCACCGTGACCGCGAGCGCCGCGCCGATGCCGATGGGGGCGTACTTCATCACGATCCCGACGAACTTGAACATCACCTCCATCAGCCCCTCGACCCACCGGAGCATCGCCTGCTTCGGTTCCCCCTTGATCAGTGCAAGGCTGACGCCGAACAGCACGCTCCAGAACACCACCTGCAGCACGTCGTTGTGCACCGCGGCGTCGAAGAAGCTCACCGGGATCAGGTGCTCGACGAAGCCGATGAAGGTCGTGGGCACCGCGCGCGGGATCGCTGCCGCGGTGGTCGCGTCGGGGGGCGGGATCAGGACACCCACCCCGGGGTGTGTCAGGTGGGGTGCGATGAGGCCGATGATGAGCGCGAGACCCGTCATCGCCCAGAAGTAGAGCAGCGACTTCCAGGCCAGCCGTCCGACCCGGCGGAGATCGTCGCCCTGGCCTGCGATCCCCATCACCAGCGTGCCGAAGAGGATCGGCGCAATGACCGACTTGATCATCCGCAAGAACGCCGTCGAGAGGGGCTTCAGGTCGGCGGCGAAATCGGGATAGAGCCAGCCCAGCAGGGCGCCGAGGACCATCCCGATGAAGATCCAGAGGGTGAAGCTGATTCGGCGCAACATTCCGAACATGGGCGATCGACTCTCTTACGTGGTGGTGAGGGCGCCGGCCTTCGCCACGATGCCGGCGAGCAGGCTCTGGTAGCTGGCGGCGAACTTCTGCACGCCGTCGGTCTCGAGGAATTCGGTGACCTGGACGAGGTCGATGCCGAGGGTGGAGAGCTGCGCGAGCATCGCCTCCGCGCCATGCACGTGGGCCGCGATCCGCGCGGTCGGGTGCCCGTGATCGCGATACGCCGCGAAGGTGTCGGGAGGGAGCGTGTTCACGGTATGGGCCGCGACCAGCGCTTCCACATAGTAGGTGTCGGGGTACTTCGGATCCTTGGTGCTGGTCGAGGCCCAGAGCGGTCGCTGCAACTGGGCGCCGTGCTTCGCCAGTGCCTCCCATCGTGGCCCGCGGAACGCCGCCTCGAATACGCCATACGCCGCCGCGGCGTTGGCGATCGCGACGGTCCCGCGGACCTCCGCGCCGGCGGCACCCTTCTGGTCGAGCATCGGGTCGATCCTGCCGTCCACCCGGCTCACGAAGAAACTCGCCACCGACGAAAGCCGGTCCACCGGCTGGCCCGCCGCCACTCGCCGCTCGACCCCCTGGAAGAACGCCTCGATCACCTCGCGGTGACGCGCCACCGCAAAGAGCAGGGTGACGTTGATGTTGATCCCGCGCGCGAGACACTCGGCGATCGCCGGCAGCCCGGCCTTGGTCCCCGGGATCTTGATCATCACGTTGGGTCGAGCCACCCGGTCCCAGAGCCGCTGCGCCTCGGCGATGGTGCCGGTAGTGTCGTGCGCGAGGGTCGGGGACACCTCCAATGACACGGTGCCGTCGCCGGTCTTCCGCGCCTCCCAGACCGGTCGGAACACGTCGCACGCCGCCTGCACGTCCGCCACCGCCAACGCCTCGAAGGTCTCGGCCGCATTCTTCCCCTCGGCCGTGAGCCGCCGGATGTCGGCATCGTAATCGATCGAGCCTGCCACGGCCTTCTCGAAGATGGTCGGATTCGACGTCATCCCGAGGAGACCGTCCTCACGGATCAGCCGCGCGAGCTCGCCCGAGCGGACGAGGTCGCGGGTGATGAAGTCGTACCACGGACTTTGGCCGAGCTGCCCCAGAGTGACGAGGGGATTGGTCACAAGGTCCTCCCTGCGATGACGGTGCGGGCGATCTCCGCCATACGCGCCGAGGTGAGACCGAATTCCTGATACAGCCGCTCCGCGGGGGCGGACGCGCCGAAATGATCGAGGCCGAGCGCGCGGCCGGCGCTCCCGACCCAGCGGTCCCAGCCGACGGTCGCGGCGGCTTCCATCGAGACCCGGGCAGTGATGCCCGGGGGAAGCACCTGATCGCGATATGCCTGCGGCTGGGCCGCGAAGAGTTCCCACGACGGCATCGAAACGACGCGCGCCGGGATCCCGTCCTTCTCGAGGAGATCCGCCGCACCGAGCGCGATGGAGACCTCGGAACCGGTGGCCATCAGGATGACCTTCGGGGAGGCTGACGCCTCCCTCAACACGTACGCGCCCTGGCGGACGCCGGTCGCGGGGGCGAGCACGCTCCGGTCGAGTACCGGGAGCTTCTGCCGCGTGAGTGCCAGCACCGATGGGCCATCCTTCCGCTCCAGCGCGAGACGCCAGCACTCCGCGGTCTCGGTCGCATCCGCCGGGCGGAACACCCGGACGTTCGGCGTCGCCCTGAGGGTCACGAGCTGTTCGATGGGCTGGTGGGTCGGGCCATCCTCGCCGACCCCTATCGAATCGTGCGTCAGCACATAGATCACCGGCAGCTTGCTCACCGCCGAGAGTCGGAGCGCCGGCTTGAGATAGTCGACGAAGATCAGGAAGGTCGCCGCGAAGGGGCGTATCCCGCCGTGGGCCGCGATGCCATTGCAGGCCGCGGCCATTGCGTGCTCCCGGATACCCCAATGCACGTTGCGTCCCGCGAGGTCCGCCGTGAAATCGCCGCCGCCCTTGATCACCGCACCGTTGGAGCCCGCCAGGTCGGCGGAACCGCCCAGGAAATTGGGCAGCGCCTTCGCCACCGCCTCGATCACCGCCTGGCTCGCCTGACGGGTGGCGAGACCCTTCTCCCCCGCAAAGGTGGGGAGCGCGGCATCCCAGCCGATGGGGAGGTCGCCCGCCATCCACTGCTCGAACTCGGCGGCCTCGACCGGGAAGGCCCGGCTGTAGGCCAGGAACTTCTTGCGCCACGCCTTGTGCTCCCGACCCGCGCGCCGTCCCACTTTGGCCATGTGGTCGGTCACTTCGGCCGGCACGTGGAAGGGGTCCTGCGGCCACCCGAGGATCTCCTTGGTCGCCTTGACCTCGGCGGCGCCGAGCGGCGCACCGTGGGCGGCCGCGGTCCCTTTCTTGGTGGGAGCGGGGTCGGCGATCACGGTGCGAAGGATGATGAGGGTGGGGCGGTCGTTCTCGCGCCGGGCCGCGGAATAGGCGCGCTGCAGCGCCTTGAGGTCATTCCCCGAAGAGACCCGCAGCACCTTCCAACCATATGCGCTGAAACGCTTGTGTACGTCTTCGCTGAACGAGAGGTCGGTGCTGCCGTCGATGGTGATGCGGTTGTCGTCATAGAGCAGGCAGAGCTTGCCGAGCCGGAGGTGACCGGCGAGGCTCGCCGCCTCGCTCGCGATCCCTTCCATCAGGTCGCCGTCGCTCACGAAGGCCCACACCCGATGGTCCACGACGTCGAACTCGGGGCGGTTGAATCGCTGGGCCAGGAACCGCTCCGCCATCGCCATCCCCACCGAGTTCGCCACGCCCTGACCGAGGGGGCCGGTGGTCACCTCGACGCCGGGGGTATGCCCCCGCTCGGGGTGGCCGGGAGTGTTGGAGCCCCACTGCCGGAACTGCCGAATGTCCTCGAGTGAGACCTCGTACCCGGTCAGGTGGAGCATCGAGTAGAGGAGCATCGACGCGTGCCCGCACGACAGGACGAACCGGTCGCGGTCGGCCCAGTCAGGGGTGGCGGGGTCGAAGCGGAGGGCTTTGCTCCAGAGCATGTACGCCGCGGGCGCCAGGGCCATCGGCGTCCCCGGATGCCCGGATTGCGACTGCTCGACTGCGTCCATCGCCAGGACCTTGATCGTGTTGATCGAGGCCCAGGCGGATGCGTCCGCGGCGGCCGGGAGGCCAGGGGTGGTCGAGCTCTCGGAGGGAGCGGTCACGGGCGGACTCCGGGGGACGCGCGGGGGTGGCAGAACGGGCGGAAAAGTAACCCCGGACCGTGGGTCCCGGCACCACACTCCCTGGTCCCAGGCCATTGTCACTGGGTGGCTGGGTGGGGCGCATAGCGGACCAGGCGCAACCCGGCTATTTTCGGCACCCAGGACCCGTTGGACGTTCACTCCCTGAGGCATCGATGAGCGAAGAACCCGGCTACATGAAGGCCCTCCGAGCCGCGCAGGCGAAGAAGCAGACGACCACTCCCGCGCGCACAGGTGGCAAGCACACTGCGACCCCCGAAGAGACCGAGGCGCTTCGGTGGGCCCGCGAGGTGGCGAAGGAAGAGCTCTCTGGCACTCCGGGGATGGGAGGCGCCGGCGCGGCGTTCCTCTATTCGCCTCGCGCGTTCAGCGGGAAGGCACCGATCATCCTGCAGGGGGTGAAGGACCGGGCCGCGCTGACCCAGCGGGTGATCAGCGCTGGCACGGCGAGCGAGACGGTACTCGGGTGCTACGACGTCGGGGCGCGCCGGCAGCTCAACTGGAAGGCCGAGGGTGGCACCATCACCTTCGAGGAGGGGGCGGCCCGTAAGCTTCCGGCCCAGCCCGATCCGGCCAAGATGCTCCGCGCGGCGATGAAACAGGCCGAGATCGACAAGAAGACCCGCAAGGTGGATCAGCGCGACCGGGGGCGGTAGACGGTAAGGCGGTAGGGCGGTAGGAGTTGCCCCAGCGCCGGAACCGTCCCGAGTGGAACGAGGGACCTACTTTGTGCAGCGTAGGTCCCTCGCGTCGCTCGGGACGGTTCCGGCGCTCTGCCTTACCGCCTTACCGCCCTACCGATTAGGTTCCCCCCGTCCCAGGGCTGGATCGTCCGGCCTCAGGACCTGTACCCGAACCCCGATCCCGTGCCCCGCAGGCGTCGTAATCGCGGTGGTGCCGCTCCCGAGCCGGTCACCGCAAGCTCGTTCCGGACATCCTCGACCAAGTCGATGGAAGGGAACCGTGAGTGGCTCCTCGAGCACCACGGTCCGCATTGCGCGTACTGCGGCAAGACCATCAACCCCGAGGCCGCGACGCTCGATCACGTGCGTCCGCGGAAGGGACAGAAGGCGTACGACCGGCTCGACAACCTCGTGATCGCCTGCCGCGAGTGCAACGCCGACAAGGCTGATATGCCGCTGGTGTCGTGGCTCCTGCAGAAGAAGAGTCGCGCGGTCTTCCTCCTCGAGTATGGCTCGCACCTGTCCGAACCGCTCAAGGAATCGGCCCGTCATGCGCTCGACCGCCCGATGATCGACCTGACCGGCAAGGACTCCGCGGTGTCGACATCGGGGCTCCGGTTCCGGCGGGGGAAGACCGGGGGGCGGGGACGGTAAGGAGTTGAGAGTCTAGAGTCTAGAGTGACTCCACGATGAACGAGAGCCCCCTGCTACTGGCAAGGGGCTCTGAGCTTTTTCGGAGCAACTCTAAACTCTCAACTCCAGACTCTAGACTCCCAACGCATCCGCCACCAGCGCCTTCTGCGCCGCACTGTGGGCCGCCGGGTACCCTTCGGCCGGGCTCGCCCGCTCGGGCCGACCGGCGTAGCGGAGCTGCATCCCGCGCGAGAGGATCGTCGGGAGCCGCTCGTGCATGAAGGTCCACGCCCCCATGTTCCGCGGCTCTTCCTGGGTCCAGACCACCTCGCCGGCGCGCGGGTATTTGGCCAGCACCGCCTTGAGCTCGTCGCCGGGGAAGGGATAGAGCTGCTCCACCCGCACCAGCGCCGGTCGCCTGGCGCCGAGCTTCTCGGCCTCTGTGGCAAGGTCGTAGTAGACCTTGCCGGAGCAGAGCACGACTCGCGAGACCTGCGCCGAGTCGGCGTTCGCGTCGTCGAGCACCGGTTTGAAGGTGCCGCCGGTCAGGTCGGCGAGCTTCGACGCCGCCTGGGGGAGCCGGAGCAGGCTCTTCGGCGTCATCACCACCAGCGGGCGGACGCGCTGATCGCGCGCCTGCCGCCGGAGCAGGTGGAAGTACTGCGCCGGCGTGGTGCAATTGGCCACCCGGATGTTCCCCTCGGCCGCGAGCTGGAGGAACCGCTCCAGGCGCGCGCTCGAGTGCTCCGGGCCCTGGCCTTCCGCGCCGTGCGGCAGGAGCAGGGTGAGGCGCGTTCGCTGGCCCCACTTCGAGAGCCCGGCGGCGACGAACTGGTCGAGAATGATCTGCGCGCCGTTGACGAAGTCGCCGAACTGGGCCTCCCACAGCACCAGCGACTCCGCGGCTGCCACACTGTATCCATACTCGAACCCCATCGCGGCCAGCTCGGAGAGAGGGCTGTTGTAGACCTCGAGGGGTGCCAGCGCTCCCTTCAGGTTCTGCACCGGCGCGAAGGTGGCCCCGGTCTTGGCATCGTGCAGTACCAAGTGCCGGTGGCTGAAGGTGCCTCGCTCCACATCCTGGCCCGTGACTCGGATCGGTACCCCTTCCATGAGGAGCGAGCCGAACGCGAGCGACTCCGCGTGGCCATAATCGATCCCTCCTTCGGTCCCGAACACCTGGCGCCGCCGCTCGAGCTGCTTCGCCAGCTTCGGGTGCACGGTGAAGCCCGCCGGCCACGCGAGGAGCTCTTCGTTGAGCGCCGTGAGCAGCTCCACGCTGAGCGCCGTCTCGACCGCGGCACCCGGACCGCCCTGGCCCACCGGCGCGGTGGCGGCCTGGCCCGCCGGCCGCGCCGTCGCGGCTTTCATCGCCTGCTGCAACCCCACGAGCTTCTGGTACTGTCCCTCGGCCTCCTGGTCGGCGTCGGTCTGCGACACCGCCGCCGCGGCGACCAGCCGCTGGGCGTAGCGATCGCGCACGGTCGGGAGCGCCTTGATGCGCTCGTACATCAGCGGCTGGGTATAGGCCGGCTCGTCGGCCTCGTTATGGCCGTGGCGCCGGTAGCCCACCAGGTCGATCAGCACGTCGTTGGCGAACTCGACCCGGTACGCCATCGCGAGCCGTACCGCGGCGAGGCACGCCTCGGGGTCGTCCGCGTTGACGTGAATGATCGGGATGTCGAATCCCTTGGCCAGGTCGGAGGCGTAGCGCGTGGAACGCGCATCGCGAGTGTCGGTGGTGAAGCCGATCTGGTTGTTGGTGATCAGGTGAAGCGTGCCGCCGGTGCGATAGCCCGCGAGCTGCCCGAGGTTGAGCGTCTCGGCCACTACGCCCTGGCCCGCGAAGGCGGCGTCGCCGTGGATGACGATCGGTACCGCGGCGGTGCTGTCGTGCTGGGCGGTGGCGCCCTTCCGGCTGGTCTGCTTGGCGCGGGCGCGCCCGTCGACCACTGGCCCGACGAACTCGAGGTGGCTCGGATTGGGCGAGAGGCTCACATCGATGGTCTTGCCCGCGGGGGTGCGATGGGTCCCCTCGGCGCCGAGATGGTACTTCACGTCGCCGGTGCCGGCATCGGGATCCTCGGGGTGGTGCTTGTTCCCTTCGAACTCCGCGAAGATGCTCTCATAGGCGCGCCCGACGTTGTGCACCAGCACGTTGAGCCGGCCGCGGTGCGCCATCCCGATGTCCACTTCTCGCGCCCCCTGCTCGGCCGCGAGGTCGCTCGCGAGGTCGAGCATCGGGACCAGCATATCAACGCCCTCGATGGAAAAGCGCTTCTGACCCAGGTACGCCTTGTGGAGGAACTTCTCGAACGTCTCCACCTCGGTGAGGCGGTGGAGCAGGGCCCGCTGCGCCTCGGGAGCGGGCGGCGCACGATAGCGCCGCGACTCGATCGCGTCGCGCAGCCACATCCGCTCTTCGTGGGAGGAGATGTGCTCGACCTCGTAGGCGATCGTGCCGCAGTAGGTCTCGCGCAGGTGGGGCAGCGCGTCGGCCAGGGTGGCGCCGGGCACCCCGATGCGGAGCACGGCCGCCGGGATCGTGCGCATCACCTCGGCGGTGAGGCCGAGGGTGGCCGGCTCCAGCGACGGGTCGCCGGCGGGTTCGCTGCCGAGCGGATCGAGCCGCGCCGCGAGATGACCATGGGTGCGGTGCGCCTTGACCAGCCCCATCGCCGCGGCGACGTGGACCAACGCGTCAGCGGAGACTGGGGTACTGGGTGCTGAGTGCTGGGTGCTGGGTGCGCTTGGGATGCTGACGGCCCTCTGGCCCACCGGCCCACCGGCCGCCAGCGACACCCCGAGCGACGCCGCGACGTTCTCATAGAACGACTCCTGACCCTGCAACAGCTGGTCGATCGTGCGGAGGAAGGACCCCGACTCCGCTCCCTGGATGATCCGGTGGTCGTAGGTCGAGGTCATCTGCATCACCTTGCCCACACCGAGCTCTGCGGCCCGCTTGGGGTCCGCAGCGAAGGCGGCCGGCACCCCGATGGCACCGGTGGCGATGATCGTCCCCTGACCTTTCATCAGCCGCGGTACCGAGGCGCTGGTGCCGAGACCGCCGGGGTTGGTGAGCGACACCGTGGCACCGGCGAAGGCGTCGGGCATCAGCTTGTTGGTGCGCGCCGCTTCGACGATCCGCTCGTATTCGGCGTGGAAGGCGGCGAAGTCCATCGCTTCCGCGTGCTTGAGCACGGGGACCACCAGGCCGCGGCTCCCGTCCTTCCGCTCCACATCGACCGCGAGGCCAAGGAAAACGCCGTCGGGCGCCACGCGGAGGAGCTCACCCTTCTGGTCCTGGAGGGTGTGGCACATCACGGGGTGCTTCTTGATCCCCTGGACGAGGGCGTAGGCGATGAGGTGGGTGTAGGAGAGTTTGGCGGTCTTTCCGGCGGAGGCGAGCGCGGCGTTCAGATCACGGCGCCGGGCATCGAGGATGCCGACCGCGAGCTCGCGGAAGGTCGTTGCCGTGGGGACCGTCAGCGACTCGCTCATGTTCTGCGCGAGCCTGAGCGCCGGCCCCTTGATCGGCGTGGCGCCAGCGGGGGCCGCTGACGGGTGCGCGGGCGCTGTGGGGACCGGTGTGGGGACCGCCGGCTCGGCGGTCCCTGTGCTCCCAGTCCCGGTGCCGTTCGTCACCGTGAAGGGAGCGGCGATCCCGGTCCCACCTGCCACGGGGCGCTCTCCCACCTGCCCGCTGTCGAACAGCCGGCGCCACTCCGGCGACACCGAAGCGGGGTCCCGGAGGTAGTCTTCGTACAGGGCCTGTGCGAACCCCGCGTTCGCCGTTTCGAACACATTCGGATGCACGGCAAGCTCCCCTGCTGGGCCATTGTGATCTGCCGCCCTGACCTCCCGGCGGCGAATACGGTAAGATAACTGAAGCGGCGGGTGCCACGCAGTCGCGCCACGCCCCCCGGCGATGCCGGTGAACCCCAGGAGAATTCCATGCGCGTAGCCAGCAAGCTGATCCTCCCGACCCTCGCGGTCGTCATCCTTGGTTCCTGTGGTGGTGGCGGCAGCGACGGCGGGCCCCCTCCGGTCCTCGAAGTGGTGAAATGGACTCCCAGCGGCGACAACCAGACCGACACGGTCGGTCAGACGCTGCCCAACGTCATCCGGGTGAAGGCGACGCTCGACGGGGCGCTCGCCGCCGGGATCACGGTCAACTTTACCGGGGGGAATCTCGGCACGGCCTCGATGGTGACCGGCACCAACGGCATCGCAACCACCACCTGGACCTTGAGTGGCCTCGCGGGGTCGCAATCGGTCACCGCCACGGTCCCCGGTGCGGTCGGATCACCGCTGGTCTTCCACGCCACCGCGATACCGGACGTCCCGGCTGAGCTCCAGCTGATCTCCGGGGACAGTCAGGTCGCCGTGGTGACCGCCCTCTTCGGCGCGCACATGGTGGTCCGGGTGGTGGACCAGTTCGGGAATGGGAAAGTGGGCCGATGGGTCTATTGGTCGAAGGCCGGCCCAGTCGTCCTTGTCTCCGACTCGATCATCACGGGAGACCAGGGTTTCTCCAATCAAATCGTTACCGCGGGCGCTTCGGCCGGACCGGTCGTGGTGACCGCGACCACACCTGGTCTGGCCGGTTCACCGCTGGATTTCACGGCGTCGGTCGTAGGCGCAACGATCACGGTCACCGTGGGGAGCAACTTCTTCACCGACTCCATCATCAGCATCAGCGCCGGCTCCGCGGTCAGATGGAACTGGACCGGCGGTTCCCATTCGGTGACCTCCGACGGCAGCCCCTCGTTCACCGGCAGCGCCGTCCAGGCAGCGCCGTTCGTCCTGGGGCCGCTCGTGTTCTCGACCCCGGGGACCTATGCCTATCATTGTTCGGTACATGCAGGAATGACGGGGAAGGTGATCGTGAACTGAAGTCCCCCCGTCGCTCGGCGTCCCTCCCCCTGGGCACGCGATGCGCCGCACCACATTGGTCGTCATCCTGATCGCGCTGGCCATCGGCGCCTCCCTCTTCGTTCGCGCGAGCGGGAGGCGCCCGGTGATCGGTTTTGCCTATGCCCGGACGGGGGCGGCGTATCTCGACCTGGCGCGCTCGGCGCTGGCCGAGCGCGGCGTGGCGATCCCCGAATTCGTCCACGACTCGGTCTCCCCGCAGGAGACTTCCGACGGAGCCCTCGCCCAGGCGGCGGCCTTCGTCGACCGGAACGACGTCGCAGTGGTGGTGGGACCGAGCAACAGCCGGCACGCACTCGCCACCGCGCCGGCGTACAATGCCGCCGGGTTGTCGCACATCGTGCCCAGCGCCACCAGTCGCCGATTGCGGGACGCCGGGGGAGCGACCTTCACCCTCGTGCCTGACGATTCGGTCGAAGGGGATTTCCTCGCACGGTTCGGCCGCCACACGCTCCAGGCCCGACGGGCCGTGGTGTTCTACGTGAATGACGAGTACGGTGAGGGGCTCCGAGCCGGGATCGTGGCCACCTTCGGCGCGATCGGGGGTGTGATGGAGGAGGCCATCCCGATAGGCGAGGAGATGGATGTGGCAACGCTGATGGCTTCGGTCATGCGGCGCCACCGCCCTGACGTGATCTTCTCCGCCGCCCGGAGTTACGAGACCGGTCGACTGCTCGGCGCGGCCCGGCAGTACGCGCCGGGGGTCCCGGTCGTGGCCGGCGACGGAGCCTACCTCCCGGCCCAGCCCGAACGCTTCGCGGGGGGCGACCTCTCGGGGCTCTACGTCCTCTCCTTCTGGGTCTATGACAGTACCGACGCTTCGCACCGGGCCTTCGCCGACCGGGTGCGCCGGATCCTGGGTACGGAGCCCACACCCGAAGATGCCCTGACCGAGGACGCCTTGGGGTTGGCGACCGCCCTCCGTTCCACGGCCTGACTGGTCACATCAGCTTCGGCTCCCAACGTGAATTGCCGCTCGCGATGGTGCGCTTCCGCGCGGGGCGGGCGGAGCGGGTCGACCGCTCCCTTGTGGCGCCTGCGCCATCGCCTTAGTCTGAGGGCCCCAGCCCCCATTTCCCCCCGTCACAGCCCGGTCGAGATCGATGCAGTCAGCGCGTGAGTGCTTGGCGGGGGCCGTCCTTACCTCGGTCCTGCTGAGTGCCTGCCATTCCGGGCCACCGACCCCGCCGGTGGTGGGCGTGGCCTATCCGCCCTGGGCGGCCGGCTTCGTCCAGGTGGCCGAGTCGACCTTGCGTCACGAGTGGGGCGATACGGCCGTGTTGCCGAGATTTGTGCTCGACGCCGACCAGGCGCCGGAGCGGGTCGATCGCACGGTGGAATGGACCCAGCAGCTGCTCCGGATCCCCGGGATCTCCATCGTGGTGGGGCCCAGCACCAGCGATGCCGCCCTCGCCGTCGCCCCGATCATCAACGCCGCCGGCCTTCCCCAGATCATCCCGAACGCGACCAGTCGCCGCCTCGATCAGGCGGGGCCCTGGGTCTTCCGTCTCGTCGGGAACGATTCGGCCGAAGGCGCGTTCCTGGTGGGTCAGATCCTGAAGCGGTCGGGGCTCCGGCGCGTCCTCGTGCTTTACGTCAACGATGAATATGGCCAGGGGCTGCGCGCCGGAGTGTTCGAGGAGCTCGCCCGCGCCGGACTCACCCCGACCGCGGAGCTCCCGGTCTCGAAGGAGAGCGATTTCGAGCTCTTGCTCCGCAATGAATTCACCCAGCGGCGTCCCGACGCCATCGTGGGTGCGTTCCGCAATCCGGAGCTCGCCCTCGCTAGTGTGGTCCTCGTCCGGATGAGGGTGCGCATCCCGGTCTTCGTGGGCGATGGAGCCTTCGGGCCACGGGCCCTCTTCGGAGCGGTCGGCGCTCTCCCGTTCGAAGTGTACGCTGTGGGAGGCTGGCTCCGGGCCGACGCCGACAGCATGGGGCGCGAGTACATCCGTCGATTCCATCGCATCCGTGGAGGGTTGCCCCGACCGGAGGATGCGATGATCCACGATGCGCTCATGATCGCCGCGACCGCGACGCGTGAAAGCCACGGAGATCCCCGAAAGATGCGGCACTGGCTCCTTTCCCTCGGCCTCACTCGGCCATCGTTCAGGGGAGTCACTGGCCCGATCGACTTCCGCGCCGATCGACCGCGCCCCTTCCACCTCGGTCGCTTCGTCCACGACAGCGCCGTCGGCGCCGAGCTCCCGTGACCACCCCCGTTCCGACGACCTTCCGCCCCGCGCTCAAGCTGCGGACCCTCCTCTTGTTGATCCTCGGGGGGATCGGACTGTATGTGTTCGCCATCTTCCTGATGCTGACGCTTCGGGTGGGTCGGGAGGCGCGGCGGCTCCAGCGCGACGCCGAGCCGGCGCTCTATGTCTTCGATCGACTCATCGCCCGGGCGCAGGAGCTGAGTCACGCGGTAGCCGACGCCCACATGGTGGTGGGGCGCGCCTCGGTCCGCGAGCCCCAGGTGCGCGCGGTGGTCGACCGGGTGCGCGAGCGTGCCCTTGCCCCCAGCCGCACCCTGCCATTCGACGGTGTCCCCGAGCGGATGCGCCCCACCTTGGCGCGCGCGGATGAGGCGGTGTCGTCGGTACAGAATCGGCTCCTCGAAGTGCTGGCCCTCGTCGAACTGGGTCGCCTCCCGGAGGCCGAGCGACGGCTGGCGCAGGTCGATTCGCTCAACGATGTCCTCGCCACGCAGATCCGGCGCGCCGAAGGGCTCGGACTCGCGGACCTCCTGCGCCGCGAGCAGCTGCTCCGCTCCACCATCGATCGGGTGACCTACGCGCTCGGCTGGTGGATCGTGATGGGGATCATCCTCGTTCCCATCGTCCTGTGGCTGCTGCACCAGCGTCTCGAGCGTCCGCTCGACCAGCTCGAGGCAGGGCTCGCGCGCGTCGCCGACGGTGACCTCTCGCCGCGCCTGCCGGTGGAGCGTGAGGACGAGCTGGGCAGGCTCGCGCAGCATTTCAACCAGATGACCAAGGTGCTGCGGGAGCGGGCCGCCGAGCAGGGGCGCTTCGCGGCGGCGGGCGCGCTCCTCGCCGACGTGGCGCACGAAGTGAACAACCCCCTGATGGCGATCGGCGCCCTCGCGGAGACGCGGCTCCAGGATCGCGCCCTCGCACCCGAGCTGCGCGAGGAGATCGACCAGATCCTCAAGCAGTCGCGCCGCGCGGGGCGGCTGCTGAGCGGACTGCTGCGGTTCGTCCGGCCCCCCGACGGCCGGCAGTCGGCGGTCGCGGTGCACGATGTGCTGCGCGGCGCCCTCGATCTCGTCACCCATCAGCTGGTGGCGTCTTCGATGGAGCTGGACCTGACCCTCGACCCCGAGATCCCGTGGGTGGTGGGCGATCCCGCCCGCCTGGAGCAGGTCTTCGTCAACCTCTTCAGCAATGCACTCGATGCGATGCGGAACCATCCCGGACCGCGCCGCCTGACCGTCTCCTCGGTGGTGCGCGGGGGCCAGGTCGGGGTCTCCGTGGTCGATTCGGGGAACGGCGTGCCGCCGGAGATCGCCGAGCAGGTGTTCCGGCCATTCATCTCCACCAAGGGGAAGTCGGGGACCGGGCTCGGGCTCTACATCTCGCGTCAGATCGTCCGCGAGATGGCAGGCGACCTGGTCCTTGCTCCCCAGGTGGCGGGTGAGGGCGCCCGGTTCGTCGCCACCTTCTCGATCGCGCACCCGGAAGCGATCGCCGCGCTCAACCTCACGGCCGCCCGCGTCACGCCGCCCCCGATCGCGGGGACCCGCCCCTTGCACGGCCTCCGGGTGCTGCTCGTCGAGGACGAAGAGGCGGTCCGCCGGCCGGTGGGCCGCTATCTCGCCCGCCGTGGCGCGGACGTCTCGGAGGCTGCGAACGGCGTCGAAGCGCTGGCGCGGGTGGAGATGGTCCGGCCCGACGTGATCGTCGCCGACCTCCGCATGCCGATCATGGATGGCATCGAGTTCTACCGGCACCTGCGTGGCAGTGACCCGGGATTGGCCGAACGGGTCCTGTTCCTGTCGGGCGACTTCTCGCAGCTGCACAGCCTCGACGGACTTACCATCCCGGGGGATCGTCAGTTGCTCAAGCCGGTGGACCTGGATCTGCTCGAGCAACGACTCAACACGATCGGGCGGAGCAGCGCATGAAACGACTGATCCCGCTCGCCGCCCTGCTGGCCGCCTGCAACCTCACACCGCCCTGCCCGACCATCGTGTACGCCGGAGGGTCGAGCCGCTCCCCCACCGTGGCGGTGGCCGAGAGCCTCCTCGTCGAGACGCCTGGTCAGGGGCCGAGCTGGGTCTGTCAGCGCATTATGTCCCAGTCGTCCTATGACCTGGTCGATCAACCGGATGCCGAGGTCGCGCTGGCGGAACAGATCGCCGGGGACCCCAAGGTGGTCGTGGTGGTGGGGCACCAGCGGAGCCGGGGAAGCCTCGCGGTGGCGCCGGTCTATGCCCGCGCCGGCATCCCGCAGATCGTCCCCGCCGCGACCAGCCGCCTGCTTCGGAGCGTGGGCCCCTGGACCTTCGTCCTGGCGCCGGGGGACTCCGCGCAGGCGGTGTTCCTCGCCGCCGCGGTCGACTCGATGCGGCTTCGTCGGGCGATCCTGCTCTATTCCGGCGAACCGTACGGCGAGGGACTCGTCGAGGCGATCCGGCCCGAGCTCACGCGGCGCCACATCGCCGTCGTCGACGAGGTCCGGCTCGGCGTGGGGACCGACGTCGCGACCCTCGCCGAGGCGGCGGTGCGAGGGCATTCGGCCGACGTGGTGTTGCTGCTCGTCGACTACGGCCAGGCCGGTGCCATCGCGCGCACGGTAGTGCCGCTCCGTCCGCGCCTCCGTCTGATCGCCGGTGACGGCGCCATGTATGCCGAGGGGTTGAGGCGCGTGGGTGGGTCGGCGGCCGAGTCGCTCTACGTGCTGAGCCTCTGGCATCCGGATACTTCCGAGCTGTCGACCCGGCGGTTCATCGCGCGATTCCGGGCGCTCGCCGGACGTGACCCGACCCCGAGCGAGGCGCTCGGCGAGGACGCCATCCTGTACGCGCGCACGGCGCTCGCCGCGGTCGGCCCCGATCGCTCCGCTATCCGCGCCTGGCTCGCCGGTCCGGGCGGCGCCACCCCGCCCCCAGGGCACATCACCGGCGCCACCCTGCATGATGGTCCGCCACCGCGCTTCATGCTGACGCGGATCGGCCCGCCCCCGACTACCGCCCCCTGATCTTCGCCCGCACCAGGGCGACGTAGGCCTCGGCCGCTCGCGCGACCGCTTCCGGGCCCCAGCCAAGTGTCGCCCCCATTAACCGCGCCGTCGTCGCCGCAGCCGCCGCCCCCGCGTCGGTCGTTTCATAGAACAGGTGGATCCGGCGCACGAGGACGTCCTCGACCGTGAGGGCGAGCTCGCGACGGGCGGCATGCACCACTTCCGCCGCGATCGCGGGATGCGCGGGATGCAGCCGCTCCGCGAGGTGCCGGTCGGCCGCCACGAGGTTCACCACCGCCTGGGCCTCGTCGCCGTACCGGGCCACGAGGTGGTCAGCGGTGTCGACGGTCAGCCCCGTGTCAAGGGCGCGTGCATGGAGCGGCGTCAGGTCGGCCGCCGTGCCACCGGGGAGAGGCTCGAGGTCGGTGCGCGCGCGCGCCGCGCGGGGCCGGCCGTCGATGCGATGCAGCTCCTCCCCGACCCGGTCCACCATCTCGGCCGCCATCCGCCGATAGGTCGTGAGCTTTCCCCCCACGATCGTGAGCATCCCGCCCGCGCCGCGGAGGATCATGTGCTCGCGTGAAACGGTGGCGGTCGAAAGCTTGGCGTCATTCCGCACCAGCGGGCGCACGGCGGCCCACGTCACCACCACGTCCTCGGCGACGAGGTGCGCGTGGGGAAAGGCCGCATTGGCGGAGCGGAGCAGGTAGGTCACGTCCTCCTCGGTGGCGTGGACGTCGTCGGGGGTCCCCTCATGGTCGGTGTCGGTGGTGCCGACATAGCTCCAGGGCCCCCACGGGAGCACGAACATCACCCGACCATCGACCGCGCTGGTGAGGGTGATCGCGTCGGTGTGGCCCAGGCGTGCACGGGGCACGAGGACGTGGGCGCCGCGAGTGAGCCGGAGGACCGGCGTAACCGCGGGGTCCTCCATCTGGCGCAATGCGTCGCTCCACGGACCTGTGGCATTGACGACCACGGTGGCGTGGACGGTGGCGCGGGTGCCGTCGATCCGGTCGACCAGCCGCGCGCCGACCACCCGGCCGTCGCTCCGTTCGAGTCCTTCGACCTCGGTGTAGGTGGCCAATGCCGCCCCATGAGCCAGCGCGCTCCGCGCAGTGGCGAGCGTCAGGCGGGCATCGTCCACCTGGCAGTCCCAGTATCGGGCACCGCCGACGAGCCCACGCTCGCGCACCATCGGTTCGGCCCGGAGGAGCGCCCGCTTGCCCAGCATCCGGTGTGCCCGCACATTCCGGGTCCCCGCGAGCAGGTCGTAGAGCCACATGCCGGCGATCAGCTTCCAGAGCGGCACCCGGTCCCCCCGATGTACCGGGAAAACGAAGGCCAGCGGGTGGACGAGGTGGGGTGCGATCCGGCGCAGGACCGCCCGCTCGTGGAGGGCCTCGAAGACGAGCCGGAAGTCGCCATGCTCGAGGTAGCGCAGGCCCCCGTGCACCAGGCGGCTCGACCGTGAGCTGGTGCCGACGCCGAGGTCACCCCGCTCCACCAGGGCCACCCGGAGTCCGCGCATCGCGGCGTCCCGCGCGATCCCTGCGCCGACGACGCCGCCCCCGACGATGAGCAGGTCCCACGGCCCCGATCCGAGGCCGGTCACTGAGGTTCGATGACTCACGATCTCCGAGCTACGCCGGCCCCGATCGCTTCCCAGCTCCCCCGGCCCAGCACCTGGTTCACCTGGCACGATCAACTCCTTCATCCGGGGATCCGGGTGCTCGATCTCGCCTGCGGCGAGGGTCGGCACGCGGTCGGCGCCGCGCTTCTCGGCGCCACGGTGGTGGCGGTGGACCGGGATGCCCCGGCGCTCGAACGGGGCCAGGAGCTTGCCATGGCTCGCGGGCTCGAGATAGACTGGCGAGAGGTCGACCTCACCGGGCCGTGGCCCGCGCTGGGCACTTTCGATGTGGTTCTGGCGTTCAACTATCTGGACCGCGCCCGCGTCGGCGACCTGCTCGCCCTGGTGGCCCCCGGCGGCGCCCTGTTGATGGAGACCTTCCTCGTCGCCCAGCGCCACCTCGGGTGGGGGCCGCAGTCCGACGAGCACCTGCTCAATCCTGGGGAGCTGCTCACGTTGCTCGCTCCGCTCGCGGTGGCCCACGGCCGCGAAGTCGTTGAACCGCTCGAAGGTGATCGCTGGCGCGCCGTGGCCTCGGCCTTCGCCCAGCGGTTGCCTGCACCGTAACTTCCGAACTTCCGTCGCGTGGGGCAACCCACCCGCGACATCGAGGTCTTTCCCATGGATGTCCCCCCCGGCCGGCGCGCCGCCATCGTCGCTGGACTTCGCACCCCCTTCGCCCGGAGCGGCACCGTCCTGCGCGACGTGCCCGCCGTCGCCCTCGCCCGCCACGCCGCCCGCGAATTGCTCTACCGCGCGGAGCTCGATGGCCGTGAGGTGGACCAGGTCATCTGGGGGCAGGTGGTCCCGTCGGTGCTGGTCCCCAATGTGGCGCGCGAAGTGAGCCTGCTGCCACAGTTCCCCAGGACCATCCCCGCTTACTCGCTCAACCGCGCCTGCGCCTCGAGCGCCCAGGCCGTGGCCGATGCGCACGACCAGATCGTGCAGGGTTTCGCCGACGTGGTGCTGGCCGGCGGGGTCGAATCGCTGAGCGACGTGCCGATCCTCCATTCGCGCGGAATGACGCGGATCCTGATGGACGCGAGCAAGGCCAAGAGCCTCGCGGCTCGCCTCGCCACATTCGCGCGGATCCGGCCCAAGGACCTGATCCCCGTCGCCCCCGCCATCGCCGAGCCCTCGACCGGGGAGTCGATGGGACAGTCGGCGGAGAAGATGGCCAAAGAGAACGCCATTCCACGGCGCGAGCAGGACGAGATCGCGCTCCGGAGCCACCAGCGCGCCGCCGCTGCCACCGTCGATGGTCGACTCACGGCCGAGATCGCACCCTGGTTCGGCGGCAAGGGGATGGACGAGCCGGTCACGAGTGACAACGGGATCCGCAGCGACACCTCGATCGGAGCGTTGAGTGCGCTCAAGCCGGTGTTCGATCGTCGCTACGGCACCGTCACCGCCGGCAACAGCTCTCCCCTTACCGATGGCGCCGCCGGCGTCCTGGTGATGGCCGAGGAAAAGGCCAAGGCGCTCGGCTACGCGCCGCTGGCGTACGTGAAAGCGTACGCCGTCGCCGCCGTCGACCCCGGCTGGCAGTTGCTGCAGGGGCCCGCCTACGCGGTGCCCAAGGTGCTCGAGCGCGCGGGGCTCACCTGGAAGGACCTGGGGCTGGTCGAGATCCATGAGGCCTTCGCGTCGCAAGTGCTGAGCAACATCCAGGTGTGGGGCTCCAAGGCGTGGGCCGACCGACTCGGGCTCAAGGGGCCGGTGGGCGACGTCGACTGGAGCATCACCAATGTGAGCGGCGGGTCGATCGCCATCGGACATCCGTTCGGCGCCACCGGCGCGCGCATCGTGACCCAGCTGGCGAATGAGATGACCCGCCGCAATGTCCAGTTCGGCCTCATCTCGATCTGTGCGCAGGGTGGGATGGGGATGGCGATGATCCTGGAGCGTGCCTGATGCCGGTCTTCCGCATCGAACGCGACGGCGACGTCGCCCTCCTCGTGCTCGACGTGCCGGGCGCGCCGGTCAACACCCTCAACCGCGACGCGCGCGCCGAGTTCTCGACCCTCCTTCCGCAGCTCGCCGCCGACGGGTCGGTCAAGGCGGTGGTGCTCATCAGCGGCAAGCCGGAGAATTTCATCGCCGGTGCCGACATCGAAGAATTCACCGGGTTGAAGACGGCCGACGAGGCCGCCGCGCTCTCGCGCATGGGGCAGGAGCTGATCCAGCGGATCGAGGATTTCCCCAAACCGGTCGTCGCCGCCATCCACGGCGCCTGCCTCGGCGGCGGATGCGAACTCGCGATGGCCTGCACCTGGCGCGTCGCGACCGACCATCCCAAGACCGTCATCGGTCTCCCCGAGACGATGCTCGGCATCCTCCCCGGCGCGGGCGGCACGGTGCGGATGCCGCGCCTCATCGGGTTGCGGGCGGCGCTTGACATCATCCTTGCCGGCAAGAGCGAGCGCGCCGCCAAGGCGTTCAAGCTCGGCCTCATCGACGAACTGGTGCATCCGGCGATCCTGCGGCAGACGGCGGTGGCCGCGGCTCGACGGCTCGCCACCAGCGGGCCCCCGACCCGCGACCCCCGACCCGCAGGCCTCTTGGCCTGGGCTCTCGACCGCACCAAGCCGGGCCGGGCCCTCGTGGCCCGGATGGCGCGCAAGGCGGTCCTCAAGAAGACCCTCGGCAACTATCCCGCCCAGCCGCGCGCGATCGACGTGATCCTCACCGGCCTCAATCAAGGGCCCGCGGCGGGCTACCGCGCCGAGCACGTCGCCTTCGGCGACCTGGCGGTCACCGACGTGTCGCGGAAATTGGTCGCCCTCTTCTTCGCTGATACCGCACTCAAGAAGGACGATCCCGCCAATGGGGCGCAGGCCATCCTGGTCCGCCGGCTCGGCGTGCTCGGCGCCGGGTTCATGGGTGCGAGCATCGCGGGTACGGCGGTGACGCAGGCCGAGGTCGAGGCGCGGATGAAGGACGCCGACCTCAAGGCGGTCGGGCACGGGATCAAGGCGGCCACCGGCATCGTCGACGGGCGGCTCGCGCGCCGCCGCATCACCCGTTCGGAGGCCGACCGGCTCCGCGCCCTGATCAGCGGAAGCGAGCAGTACGTCGGGTTCCGGAACTGCGAGCTCGTCATCGAAGCGGTGTACGAGGACCTCGAGGTGAAGCGGAAGGTGTTGAAGGAAGTGGAAGAGGCCACCGGGCCGCACACCATCTTCGCGACCAACACCTCGACCATCCCCATCTCGCTCATCGGCGCGCAGGCGACGCGGCCGACCCAGGTGATCGGGATGCACTTCTTCTCACCGGTGGACAAGATGCCGCTGCTCGAGGTCATCCCGACCGACCGGACCAGCGCCGAGACCATCGCCACCGCGGTGAGCTTCGGGCGGCGGATGGGGAAGAAGGTGGTGGTGGTGAAGGACCACCCCGGTTTCTGGGTCAACCGGATCCTGACACCCTATCTCAATGAAGCGGGGCGGCTCCTGGCCGAAGGGACGCCGGTCGATCAGCTCGATCGGGTGCTGCTCAAGACCGGCTTTCCGGTGGGGCCCGCCGCGCTGCTCGACGAAGTGGGCCTCGTGGTGGCGCAGAAGGCGGGGAAAGTGATGCACGAGGCCTTCGGCGCCCGGCTCGAACCCGCCCCGCTCCTCGGCACCCTCCTTGCCGACCAGCGGCAGGGCCGGAAAAATGGCCGCGGCTTCTATCACTATCATGACGGCCACAAGATCGGCGTCGACGACTCGGTGTACGACCTCCTCGGCGTGCATCCCAAGCCCCGCGACCCGAAGGAGATCGAGCAACGGTGTCTTTATGCCATGTTGAATGAGGCCGCGATGGCGTTCGCGGAAGGCGTGGTCCGCTCTCCCCGCGACGGCGACATGGCGAGCATCTTCGGGATCGGCTTCCCGCCCTTCCGTGGCGGCCCGCTCCGGATGATCGACGACGTGGGCGCGGCGAACGTGGTGAAGACCTTGGAGGAGCTGACGGCGAAGTTCGGGCCGCGCTTCACGCCGGCACCGTCGCTGGTGCAGATGGCCAAGGACGGCAGCCGGTACTATCCGGCCTGATGGACACCAAGAGGCTGGAGGCGTTCAGTGACGGCGTCATCGCCATCATCATCACCATCATGGTGCTTGAGTTGCGCGCCCCCCACGATCCGAGCTTCGGAGCGCTCCGCGAGCTCTACCCGGTCTTCCTCAGTTACGTGCTGAGCTTCGTCTACCTGGCGATCTACTGGAACAATCATCACCACATGATCCACGCCACCAGGCAGGTGAGCGGGGGGATCCTGTGGGCCAACATGCACCTGCTCTTCTGGCTGTCGGTGGTGCCGTTCACCACGGCGTGGATGGGGGAGAATCACTTTGCGCCGGCACCGACCGCGCTGTACGGGGTCAACCTGCTCCTGGCGGCGATCTCATACACGATCCTCCAGAATTGCATCGTGGCGGTCGAAGGGAAGGATTCGACGCTGGGGACCGCGGTGGGGTCCGATCGGAAGGGTCGCCTTTCGCTGGTGGCCTACCTCTTGGCGATCGCGCTCTCGTTCGTGATGGTGTGGGCGGCCGGCCTGCTGTACGTATTGGTCGCCCTGCTCTGGCTGGTCCCGGATCCTCGGATCGAACGGGCGATGAAGCGGGAGTAGAGCCTGGAGCCTGGAGAGGCGGTGTCGAGTGCTTGCGATGACCGCGAACCACAAGATGCTTGCACTGCCTCGCCAGTCCCCAGGCTCAAGGCGCGCCTTTATCTCAACCTGACGTACAACCACCGATCCCCGACCTCTCCCTCCTTGATCATCGCGCGACGGTTGGTCGCCTCGAGGATGTAGCCCGCCTTCTCCAGTACCCGCGCGCTCGCCGGGTTCCAGCTGAACACACTCGCCTGCACTCGCACGAAGTCGAAATGTGCGAACAGGTGCGATGTCACCGCCTGCACCGCCTCCGTGGTGATCCCTTTCCCCCAGTGGGCCTGGCCCAGCCAATAGCCGAGCTCGGCGCCGACGCGGAAGACGTCGGCGAGGGGTTCGAAAGAGATCCCGCCCACCGCCGCACCATCGACATCGATCACGAAGTTCGTCCCCGGCGGCACTGATACGACGAAGGCGAGCCATTCTCGCGCGTCCTTCAGCGTGTAGGGATGCGGGAAGCGGTCGCGCATGTTGCGCCACACCTCCCGGTCGTTGGCATGCAGCGCCAGCGACTCGGCGTCCCCGCGCCGCCAGGGGCGGAGGAGGGCGTGGGAAAGCTGGATCTCGGTCGGGATGGTCATGTCAGGCGCGCGAACCCATGATGGACCGAATCCATGAGGCCCCGCTCTTGGCTGGATATGCCAAGCCGGTCTTGGGAGCAGGACGCATATTCATGAATTCGCAATGAATTATCGATAGTCGCGCGCATCACGGAGCATCGTGGGTTCGGTCCATCTTGGGTTCGCGCGCTCAAGGACCCTTGTGCGGCACAGGGGTGGGCCATTGGTGTAACTGAGCCGTACACCGTACCGTATATAGTATCCGTTGCCGTCTGTGTTTGGGTTCCTGCTCCTGCAGATCTCACCGCATCCAGGGAGTCGTCATGTCCCGATCCTTTCGTTCGGCCGCCATGGCATTCGCGCTCTTGCTCGGCGCGCGTGCCGCCGGTGCCCAGACCCTCGCCGTCGATGATCCCGTCCTCCGCGCCATCTGGGCGCAGGGCATGGACAGCTCTCAGGCCTACACCCTTGCCCAGGCGCTGATGGACTCGATCGGTCCCCGTCTCAATGGTTCGCCGGCACACCGCTCGGCCAACGAATGGGCGGTGGCGCGCCTCCGGGGCTGGGGCGTCGAGGCTCGCAATGAGCAGTATGGTACCTGGCGCAGCTGGCGCCGTGGCATCACCCACCTGGCCCTGACCCGCCCGCGCGTGCGTTCGCTCGAGGCCACGATGCTCGCCTGGAGTCCCGGTGTCCGCGGCAAGGTGGAGGCCCGCGTCACCCTCCTCCCCGCGGCGACCGACTCGGTCGCGCTGGCGCAGTGGGCCGCGCAGAACAAGGACGCCTTCGTCCTCACGTCCTACGCGCAACCGACCTGTCGTCCCGACTCGAGCTACCGGCAATTCGCCCGTCCCGAGACCTGGGACCGGATGACCGCCGAGCGGACCAGGGCGCGCGATGCCTGGACCGCTAGGGTCACCGCGATGGGTGGGACCGCGGTGGTCCAGCGTGTGCTCGACCGCGCGGGAGTGAAGGGGATCCTCGCCAATAGCTGGTCGCAGGGGTGGGGCGTGGACAAGATATTCGGCACCCGCGTCGAGAAGGTGCCGGCGCTCGACGTGTCGTGCGAGGACTACGGTCTCCTCTTCCGGCTGGCGGAGCGGAATCAGGGTCCGACCGTTCGTCTCGAGGCCGAGGCGGAGATGCAGGGGGAGATGCCGGTATCCAACACCATCGGCACCATGCGGGGCACCACCAAGCCCGACGAGATCGTGATGTTCTCGGCCCACTACGACTCGTGGGACGCCGGCTCCGGTGCGACCGACAATGGCACGGGGAGCGTCGTGATGCTCGAGGCGATGCGGATCCTGCGCGCGGTGTACCCACGTCCCGCGCGCACGATCATGATCGGGCTCTGGGGCGGCGAGGAGCAGGGACTCAACGGCTCACGCGCCTACGCGGCCGATCATCCTGAAGTGGTGAATGGTCTCCAGGCCCTCTTCAACCAGGACAACGGCACCGGACGAGTGGAGAATATCGGGATGTCGGGGCTGGTGGGCCCGGAAGGACCGTGGGCCCACTGGATCGCGCGGCTGCCATCGGAAGTATCCCGCGACCTGAAGTTCTCGGCCCCGGGGATCCCTGGCGGCGGCGGCACCGATCACGCCTCGTTCGTCTGCTACGCGGCGCCGGCGTTCGGGCTGGGCTCGCTCAATTGGGAATACTTCCTGTACACCTGGCACACCAATCGCGACACCTTCGACAAGGTGGTGTTCGACGAGATCCGGAACAACGCCGTGCTGGTGGCATCTCTGGCGTACCTGGCCAGCGAGTATCCGGAGAAGCTCGAGCGGATGCGCCGGGTGATGCCGGTCGGGCGCGACGGCCAGCAGACCACCTGGCCGGTCTGCACGACGCCGGCGCGGGCGTCGAGCGAGTCGACGCGATAGTCGTTCGAGGGAGGAGGGTATGATGGTAGGAAGGTAGGAAGCGGGCCCTGCACGGGCGCCACCTCATACCTTCTTCCCTTCCTACCCTCCTACCCCCTCTCGTGAGTATCTTCTGCCCCGTTCCCTCATCCGAGACGGTACGTGCGTCAGGCCCTGCTCTGGCTCTCCCATCAGCAGTCGATATTCCGGTTCGTCCGGAGCAACCCGCTGGCGAAGCACTTCGCCTCCCGCTTCGTCGCGGGGGAGACGCTGGACACCGCCGTCGCGGCGGTGAAGGAACTCAACGCCCGGCGCATCACCGCCTCCCTCGACCTCCTGGGCGAGAGCGTCACGAAGCCCGAGGAGGCGCTCGCCGCCCGCGATGAATATCTCCGGATGCTCGACCGCATCGCCGCCGATGGGGTGAACGCCAACGTCTCGGTGAAGCTCACCCAGATGGGGCAGGACATCTCCGAGGCGGCGTTGCGCGAGAATGCCTTCGCCATCCTCGCCCGCGCCAAGCAGCACAACACCTTCGTGCGATTCGACATGGAGGGCACGCCGTACACCGACCGCACGCTCGACTTCTTCACCCACGAATGCGTCCCGCAATACGGGGCGCACTGCGGCGTCGTGATCCAGTCGATGCTCCGCCGGAGTCCAGGCGACATCGATCGGCTGATCGGGATGAAGGCGCGGGTCCGGCTCTGCAAGGGGGCCTATCTCGAGTCGGCGGAGCACGCCTTCCCCGCCAAGCGCGACGTCGACGCCCAGTACGTCGCCCTCATGAAGCAGCTCATGACCGAGGGGAACTACCCCGGTCTCGCGACCCACGACGAGCGGATCATCGCCGAGGCCAAGACATTCGCGACGGCCAACCGCATCGCCCCCGACCGGTTCGAGTTCCAGATGCTCTACGGGGTGCGGCGCGACCTGCAGGAGAAGCTCCGCGCCGAGGGGTGGAACGTCCGGGTCTATATCCCGTTCGGAACGCAATGGTATCCCTATCTGATGCGGCGCCTGGCCGAGCGTCCGGCCAATATCGCCTTCATCATGGGGAACGTCGTCCGGGAGGCGGTCGGAGGTCGGTGAGCGAGGTCACCCTCGGCGGCTACATGGCCAAGCACGCGCGTTCCGCGGCATTCGGCGGGAACGACGGGCGGGCCTATTCGGTGGGACTCTGGATCGACGACACGGCGGACGAGCGAGGCCGGTTCGGGGCCGCGCTCGTCTTCGTCCGTTGGGATCCCAATGGCGAGCGCCCCGATGGGCACGTGGAGACCGAGTATCTCGCCTGGGGCGTCACCCCCGGGGAGGCCGAGGAGCGGATCAAGGCGCTGTCGCTCTTCGACGTGAAGGCGGCGCTCGACGAGGCCATCAACGCGCGGGCGCCCGAGGGATGGTGACCCTCCCGCGCACCGGCGTCGTGCTCGAGCGTGAGGGCGGGCAATTCCGGATCGCGACCGCGACCGGCGAGGTGCGGGCGGTGCTTCGCGGCAAGGCCAAGCGCGGCACCGAGCAGGTCATCGTGGGCGACCGGGTGCGGCTCGAAGCCGAGCCGCAGGGCGACCTGTACGGCATCGAAGGGATCGAGCCGCGGCGCTCGCTGCTTGAACGACGTGTGCCGATGGGGCGGGGTGCCCGCCCGGTAGCGGCGAACATCGATCGCGTGGTGGTGATGACGGCGGCGGCGCGCCCCGATCCGATCCCTTCGCTCATCGATCGGCTGCTCGTGGTCGCGGCCGCCAATGACCTCGCCGCCGCGCTGGTGATCAACAAGATCGACCTCGATCCCGGCACCGCGCTGGCCGAGCGGTACGTCAATGCCGGCTACGAGGTAATCCGGGTCAGTGTGAAGAGCGGCGAAGGACTCGAGGCGGTCCGGGCGATGCTCGCCGGACGCGAGTCGGTGATCACCGGGCCGAGCGGGGCGGGGAAGTCGAGCCTCCTGAATGCGCTCGAACCGGGACTCACGCTCCGCACCGGGGTGGTCAGCGAGAAGATCGGGCGCGGCAAGCAGACCACCGTCGGCGCGGTGATGATCCCGTTCGCCGCCGGCGGTTTTCTGGTGGATACCCCCGGCTTCAGCGAAGTGGGCCTCTGGGGGATCGTCCCGCGCGAGCTCGCCGCCTGCTTCCCCGAATTCCGTACCCTCCTCGACCGCTGCCGGTTCCAAGATTGCAGCCACACCCACGAACCGGGGTGCGCCATCCAGGGCGCCGCCGATGCGGGACACGTGCACCCCGACCGCCTGGCGAGCTATCGCACGCTGCTCGCGGAGCTGGAGGGGGAACCCAAGGACTGGGAGTGACGGTGGTAGGAGAGGGTAAGAGCAGGTAGGAAGGTAGGAAGTGAAGAGGGTAGGAAGCTCGCTCCGCGCCGAACGAGCTTCCTACCCTCTCCTACCTTCTTCCCTTCCTACCCTTTGCGCGTCCACCTCTCCTTATCACGATGCTCGACCTTCGCCATCATCCGGTCGAACGCCTGCTGGAGGTCGATCCCCTCGCGGTTGGCCATTCAGATCAGCACGAAGAGGATGTCGGCCATCTCCATGCCGAGATCCCCCTCCGCCTCATCCTTCTTCTTGGTCTTCTGCCCGAACCGGTGGTTGACCTCGCGCGCCAGTTCGCCGACCTCTTCCGCCAGCCGCGCCATGTTGGTCAGAGGGTCGAAGTATCCCTCCTCGAATTGCGCGATCCAGGCATCCACCCGGGCTTGGGACTCCTTCAGCGACATCGCGTCGGTCAATCCACGCTCTGTCGCGAAAGGTGCCACCGTTCCACCCGTTCCTGGATGTCGGTCGGACGGGTGAAGAGCACCTTGCCGGTGGGCGAGACGACGATCGTGGCGGAGGTGACCCCGGGGACCTTCCCGCCTCGGTAGCTGAAGACCCACGCCCGCGGCTTGCCCGGGAGCGAGTCGTAGCCCTGCCAATGCAGTTTGACATGCCTGGCGCCGAGCGGGTCTTCGATGCCGACGATCTTGCCCTGCGCGAAATACGCCGCGGCATAGGACCCGCCGGTGGCGATGCTGCCGAAGAGCGCCACCAGGAATAGGAACTTGAGAAGCTTGCCCATGGTACTCGACGGGAAGGGGACGGGAGGATAATGCCTGCGAGCCGGGTGCGGGGCAACTCCGCCCCTTCCCGTCCCCCTACCCGCCGTTAGCTTCCGAGGACCCCTTGGCCATCCCGATCCTTCCGGTCATCATGCGCCCACGCGACGCCATACTCGGCAATCTCGAGTCCATCTATCAGTCCTCTTTCGATGCGGCCAAGAAGGCGACCCAGCCGCGCCGAATGGAGGAACTGGACAACGGCTACCAGCGCGATCAGCTGATGATGGAGGTCCTCCTCGACGTGCGCGACCTGCTCGCGCGCCAGCCGGCCGCCCCCCCAGGGCAAAGCGTCCTCGATCAGCTCGAGGCGCTCCGCCGTCTCGCCGCCCGCTGACTCCTCTGCGATCATAGGCTTCTTCATGCCGTCCTTCGTGCGTCGTGCGTCCTGCGCCATCCTCGCCGCGGTCGTCGGTGCGTGCTCTCCGGCCGCGCCCACGGCCTCGATCGTCATCTTCGGCAAGGTGTGGACCGGCGACCCCGCGCATCCCACCGCCACGGCGATCGCCGTCGCGGGCGATACCGTCCTCGCCGTGGGCGACAGCGCCGACGTGGCAGCCTGGGTCGGCCGCGGGACCGAAGTGATCCACGCGCCAGGCCTCGTGGTCCCCGGCTTCACCGACGGTCATTCACACTTCATCGACGGCGGATTCCAGCTCGCCTCGATCGACCTGCGCGATGCGCGCACCCCCGAGGAATTCGTCCGGCGCATCGCCGACCACGCCCGGAGGATGCCCAAGGGGAGCTGGATCCTGGGCGGTGACTGGGATCATGAGTGGTGGCCCGGCGGCCCGCTCCCGACCCGCGCGATGATCGACTCGGTCACACCCGACAATCCGGTCTGGATCAGCCGGCTCGACGGCCACATGGCGCTGGCCAACACCGCCGCGCTCCGCATCGCGGGCGTCACCCGCGATTCCCGGCAGCCCGTCGGCGGCGTCATTGTCCGTGACGCCCGCGGCGAGCCGACGGGGATCTTCAAGGACAACGCGATGGCGCTGGTGTACCCGTCGATCCCGGCGCGCACCCCCGAAGAGACCGACAGCGCCCTCACCCGGGCGATGCGCTACGCCGCGTCGCTCGGCGTTACCAGCACCGCGCACGTCTCCGCCGGGTGGGGCGATTTGGCGGCCTATCGCCGGCTCGACGCAATGGGGTCGATGACCACCCGCGTCACGGTCTTCCCGCCCCTCGAGGAATGGAAGGCGGTGGCCGACACCATCGCCCGCGCCGGCCGGGGCGATGCCTGGGTGCGGATCCAGGGCGTGAAGGGGTACGTCGACGGATCGCTGGGTTCCACCACCGCGCTGCTCTATGGCACCTACCTCGACGACCGGAGCTCGCACGGCCAGCAAGTCACCTCGACCGCCGACCTGCGGTCGTGGATCAGCAGCGCCGATTCGGCCGGACTCCAGGTGGCGGTCCACGCCATCGGCGACAGCGCCAATGGGCTCCTGCTCACCATCTATGA
>JBDSIR010000108.1:0-2712 GCA_039917855.1 Gemmatimonadales bacterium
CTTTTAGCTGTGTGTGTGTCCAGTTTGCACTTCACCCCTCCCGTCGATGCCGCGCTTGGGTACTCGCGTGCCAGCGTGGTCGACCAACGTCTACTCGCGGCCGTCTTGTGGTACGGTCACGATCGTCATCGACGGCGCACTCCAAGTACGCATCGACGAAGATATGGTTGCCGAGTTCCGCAAGCGGACGTGGAATATCCACTATAACCACGGCATCAAGCACGTTCGCTCGGGGATGGTGTACGGACACCATCTCGTCGTCGGTCACCCGACTGACGGGCGTGTGGTATGCCACCTGAACGGTGACCGCCTTGACCTTCGCCGCGCGAACCTTGAGATCTCCACTCGACGCAATTTTTTCGCATCGTCTCCCACTGTCAACGAGAGTGGGGTGGTGGGCGTGATACGCATACCTAGCGGCTGGTCGTTGTCGTACAGGGACATCTATGGCAAACGACGTCGAAAGCGGTTTCGCACCGTCGAAGAGGCAGTGGCGTGGCGGGACATCATCGACAAGGGTGGTCTCCCCCCTGCACGGTATCCCCCGATTCCTCGCCCAAGCGTAGGGGTGCGCTCACACCACGCGGCAAGCAGGCCACGAGTCGTGGGTGAGCCGTGATTCATGTCAAACATTACGATCTGTTCGAGAGTATAAAAGCATAAAGTTGTAGGCCATCGGCCATCAGTTCACGCCACGTCTCCTCTCTGGCACGATGGGTCGCAAGCCCGCGTTGCACCGCAACACCTACACCACCTGTGGTACGCGTGTCGAGATCACGATCCCTGGCAACGAGAAGGTTGTGGTCATCGACGCTCAAGACGAACCGGCGTTTCGTCGACATGCGTGGGCTGCCGCTGTCAAGGGGAACATCGAGCACGTGTTGTCAGGCCCACTCTATGCTCATCATCTGGTGATTGGAAAGGCACCCGTTGACAAGGTTGTTCGTCACATCAACAACGACCGCTTTGACCTCAGGCGCGCGAACCTTGAGTTCGCATCAAAGGCCACAGTGATGGTGGTGTCTCGTCGCCACAAGAACAACACAACTGGCGTGATGGGTGTCAACAAGAACGGAGTTGGCTTTATGGCTTGTGTGCAGTTCCAAGGTGTCAGACACACGCGTTACTTCAAGACCCTTGACCCTGCCAAGCTGTGGCGTGAGAAGACCGTGCGCACTCTCTTGCGTAAGGAACACACACTGGTTGACCAGTAAACACACACACACACAGTCATTCAAGACCAGTGTTGTCAGCTGGCTGTCTGTCTTTGATAATTCTTTGGTTTGATTACTATCTGTCGAATAGAACATAATCAACCAAAGAATTATCAAAGACCAAGAGTTCGTGTGTGTCTATCCGTCACCCGTGACGCGAAACATACTGTTGTCTTTACAACAAGACGTAGGTTTACTTTGTACCATCACTAGAGGATGAGGCAGCTGCTACGGCTGTTGACTGTGCCAGTGCTGGCTCTCGCATCTTTGTCCGCTCGAACAAGAGCGCTTCTGGTGACGCACGTATGCGTTCGGTTGGTACGTACGACGACACGAGGTAGACGTCTTTGAGTTTGGGGCATCGTGACAGACCGACGTACACTTGTCCGGGGTCAAAAGCTCTGTTGAGCGCGAGACACACTCGCTCCAGCGTCATGCCTTGTGCCTTGTGCACCGTGAGGCCGAACGCGAGCATCAACGGCAACTGTGTACGGCTGGCGAGCTTCTGACCCGAGGACACAGAGGCAGAGGCGGCTTCGAGCGCGGCCGCCTTTCGCTTGAGCGTGGTCGCGGTGCTCTTCCTCTTGGCGGGTCGTTTCTTCTCGACGGTCACAGTGCCAACGATGAAGCGTCGTCCCTCGCCACCAAAGTCCACGACGGGCAGGTGACCTGTCCACCCACGTGGTGGCTGATCACCTAGCAGTTCGAGATGCTCAGAGATCGGCGACGAACGCTCGGCGCACACGTCACACGTCTCGGGGTCACCGCACCGCGGACCGATGCCAAGTTCGCAGAGTGTGTGCACCCCACAGACCACACCTCGTGTGCCGTTCACCAGCCGACGCGTGAGATCGATGTTGCGCACGAGCAACACGGGTGCGCCAGTCTTCAACTCGATCTCTGGCTCGAGTGGTAGTGTGTTCGCCACGCGTCGGCACTCCTCCGACGCGAACCAGTCGAGCGCGCGCCACTGTCTCGACGTGAACGGCAACTCGGCCAACGAAGCGGCGTTACACGCTTCGGCGTCACGGCGCAGACAGAACAGATGGGTGACGTGACGAGCGGACGGTGCCGCCGCGGCAGACACCAGACGCGTGCGCAACAGTGCCAACACGTCGGCCGGGCACTCGCCACGACGGATGCGCGAGAGCACCGACGCAAAGCACGCGTCATCACCCTGGCGCATCTGTTGTGTGAGACGGAACATACGGCCGGCGAAGAGCTGATCGAACACGGGCGACGCAAAGCAGAACCGTCCGTCCGCCGTGGCACGATCGCCCACCGGTGGCAGCTGCAAAAAGTCACCGAGCATCAACACCTGCAGACCGCCGAACGGACGGCTGCGACACTGACGGGCCGAGCGTGCTTGTGAGTCGGCGTCGTTGAACAGCTGCTCGGACAGCATGGAACACTCGTCCACCACGAGGACAGTTGCCGCGGCCAGCACGCCACGAAGTTGCCACTCACGCCGACGTATCGACGGTCCGGTGCCCGAGCG
>JBDSIR010000109.1:0-5183 GCA_039917855.1 Gemmatimonadales bacterium
GCGAACGCCGGCTTCTCTCCCGGTGAGGTGGCCACGTCGTGGTCGCGGAGTACCCGCGCGGCGGTGAGCCTCGCCTTCAGACTGTCACCAAGGAAGGGGGCGATCTCCGCCAACTCGGCCTCGCTCGGCGCGCCCGCGATCGGGTGGCTCAGGAGCGCGGCATAGAAGCCCTCGACCACCGCGGCCGGATCCTGAGTCGGGCCCCGGTGGCAGGCGGCGAGGATGAAGAGCACCGGGAGGAGGCGGTTCGGAGGCATACGGCAATGTATCAGGGGAAAGATGGCCGAGCGCGCGAAGCCATGATGAGCGGAACCCAGGAGCATCCGCGTAGCCAGCCAAGATCGCTTCCCGGCCGAGTTGGGACTTGTGGGGTCTCTTAGCGGAGCTCCGTGATGGGACCACATCCTCATTTCTCTCCCGTGGTCAGATGCACGCCGATGGGATCGGAGCCTCCTGGGTTCGGTCCATCATGGCTTCGCGCGCCGCTGTTACCGTACCATAAAAGAATGCAGACCACCTAAAGCAGAAGGCCCCGTTCACCTGAACGGAGCCTCTGCCCTACCCATGCCCGCCCGCGATGAATCGCGGGCTTACTGCACCGTGTTGATCATGTCGAAGATCGGCAGGTACATCGCGACGACCATGCCGCCGACGACCACACCCAGGACCACGATCATCACCGGTTCCATGAGGGAGAGGAGCGTCCCGACGGCGACGTCCACCTCTTCGTCATAGAAGTCGGCGATCTTGGAGAGCATCTCGTCCAGGCCGCCGGTCTGCTCGCCGATGGAGATCATCGACGTCACCATCGGCGGGAAGACGTTGGAGGCCTTGAGCGGGGCCGCGATGGTCTCGCCGCCGGCGATCGAGGCCCGGGACGCCATCACTGCGTCGTGGATGACGCGGTTACCGGCGGTCTTGGCGGTGATCTCGAGCCCGTCCAGGATCGACACGCCCGACGAGATCAGGGTACCGAGGGTCCGGGTGAAGCGCGACACCGCCGACTTCCGGATCACGTCGCCGATCACCGGCAGCTTGAGCAGGATGGTGTCGACGTTCTTCTTGCCGTTCGGCGTGGCGTTGTACTGCTTGAACAGGAACCACGCTCCGATGGCGGCGGCGCCGAGGGCCCACCAGTAGCCGATCAGGAAGCGCGACAGGTTGACGACAATCGCGGTCGGCAGCGGGAGTTCGAGGTTGACCGACGCGAACATCTTTTCGAACACCGGGATGACGAAGATCAGCAGCACCGAGATCGCGATCCCGGCGACCGAGAAGATGACGCTCGGGTACACCATGGCGCCCTTCACCTTGCGGATGAGGGCGTCGTTCTTTTCCAGGAACACCGCGAGGCGCCCCAAAATGGTGTCCAGGATGCCGCCCGCCTCGCCGGCCGCGACCATGTTGACGTACAACTCGCTGAACACCTTGGGGTGCTTGCCGAACGCGTCGGCCAGGGTGGCGCCGCTCTCGACGTCGTAGACCACCGCCCGGGTGGTCTCCGCCAGGACCTTGTTCTCGGTCTGCTCCGCCAGCACGGTCAGCGACTGGACCAGCGGCAGCCCGGCGTTGATCATGGTCGAGAACTGCCGGGTGAAGATCACCACGTCGCGCGTGGGGACGCCGCTCCCGCCGAAGCTGAACTTGAGCGCCTTGGGCGGGGCGTTCACGCTCACCAGGATCAGCTTCTTGGCCTTGATCTGCTTGGCCGCGTCGTCCTTGTCCTTGGCGTCGACCGTCCCCTTCAGGAGCTGGTTCTGGGCGTTGCGGGCGGTGTATTCGAACGTGGGCATCGTGCCTCCTCAGGAAGGCTCAGCGCCGGAGCGCCGGCTTGGCAGGGCCGGACGGCTTGTCGGCGTTCCCCATCTCGGCTTCGCTGTCAAGAGTGACCCCGCACATCCGCGCGAGCTCGACCGGGTCGGTCGACACGCGGAGCGCTTCCTCGATGGCGATGTCCCGATTGGTGTACAGCTGGTAGAGGGCGTCGTTCATCGTCTGCATCCCGTGACGCTTGCCCGACTGCATCGCGGAGTAGATCTGGTGGATCTTGTCGTCGCGGATCAGCGCGCGGATGGCCGGGGTGACCACCAGGATCTCGGCCGCCATCGACCGGCCCTTCCCCTTGGCCTTCTGCAGCAGCGTCTGGGTGACCACACCCTCGAGCACGAAGGCGAGCTGCGCCCGCACCTGCGACTGCTGGTTGGCCGGGAAGACGTCGATGATGCGGTTGATCGCCTCGGCCGCGCTGTTGGTGTGCAGCGTGGCGAGCGCCAAGTGGCCCGTCTCGGCGATGGTGAGGCAGGCGCTGATGGTCTCCAGATCGCGCAACTCGCCGATCAGGATCACGTCGGGGTCCTCGCGCAGGGCGTACTTGAGCGCCGACGCAAAACTCTTGGTGTCGGTGCCCACCTCGCGCTGGTTCACGATGCAGCCCTGATGCCGGTGGATGAACTCGATCGGGTCCTCCACCGTGATGATATGCCCCTTCCGCTCCTTGTTGATCTTGTCGATCATCGCGGCGAGCGTGGTGCTCTTGCCCGAGCCGGTGGGGCCCGTCACCAGGATGAGCCCGCGCGGCTTGTCCGCCAGCTTGGCGATGACCGGCGGCAACCCCAACTGCTGGAAAGTGAGCACGCTGAACGGGATCATCCGGATGACCATCGCGACGCAGCCGCGCTGCTTGAACACGTTGCCGCGGAAGCGCGCCAGATTCTGGATGCCGAACGAGAAGTCGAGCTCGTTGTCGTTCTCGAACTTCTTCTTCTGGTTCTCGGTCAGCACCGAGTAGGCCAGGGAGAGCGTGTCCTTCGGGGTCAGCACGTCGGGCGCGTTCGCGTTGACGATATCGCCGTCGACGCGGAGCTTGGCGCGTTCACCCGCTGTGATATGGAGGTCGGACGCCTCGCGCTCGATCATCTCCTCGAGCAGGGTCCTGAGGTTCACGCTCATGACGCGGTCGTCTCCTTCACCACTTCTTCGAGGGTGGTGACGCCCTTGCGCACTTTCACGATGCCGTCCATCCGGAGGGTCAACATCCCCTCCGAGACCGCGGTATCCCGGATCTCGGCCACCGAGCCGCCGCGCAGGATCACGCGCCGAAGCTCCGGGCTGAGGGACATCACTTCGTAGATGCCGGCGCGTCCCTTGTACCCGGTGCCGTTGCAGGTGTCGCACCCGGCGCCCTTCATGTACTGGATCCCGTCGATGAAGGTCGGGTCGGACGGCCAGAGCGGCGCCAGCTCCTCGGCGCTGTAGGTGGTCGGCGCCTTGCACTTGGAGCAGATGCGCCGCACCAGCCGCTGGGCCACCACCAGGTTCACGGCGCTGGAGACGTTGAACGCCTCGATCCCCATGTCGATCATGCGGGTGATCGTGGACGGCGCGTCGTTGGTGTGCAGGGTCGAGAGCACCAGGTGCCCGGTGAGCGCCGCCTTGATGGCGATGCCGCCCGTCTCCAGGTCGCGGATCTCGCCGATCATGATGATGTTGGGGTCCTGCCGCAGGAACGCCTTCAGCGCCGCCGCGAAGGTCAGCCCCACCTCGTTCCGGACCAGCACCTGGTTGATGCCCATCAGGTTGTACTCGACCGGATCCTCGGCGGTCATGATGTTCACTTCGACCGTGTTGACCCGCGAGAGCGCGGAGTAGAGCGTCGTGGTCTTGCCCGATCCCGTCGGCCCGGTGACCAGCACCATCCCGTACGGGTTCAGGATGTTGGCCATCAGGTCCTTTTCGGCCTTCGGTTCGAAGCCGAACTTGGCGAGGTCGAGCGTGAGATTCCCCTTGTCGAGGATCCGCATGACGATCTTCTCGCCGAAGAGCACCGGCACCGTCGACACCCGGAAGTCGATGACCTTGGTCGCCATCTTGAGGCGCAACCGTCCGTCCTGCGGCACCCGGCGCTCGGCGATGTTGAGCTGCGACAGGATCTTCACCCGAGAGGTGAGCGCCGCCTTCATCTTCACCGGCGGTTTCATGATCTCGAGCAGCGTGCCGTCTATCCGATAGCGCACCCGGATCTCGTGCTCGAACGGCTCGATGTGGATGTCCGAGGCGCCGCGCTTCACCGCTTCGGTCAGGATGGTGTTGATCAGCTTCACCACCGGCGCGTCGTCGATCTGCGCCTGGCTCGCCGTCTCCTCCTCCTCGTCCTTCACCACCTCGATGTCCGTGTCGCCGTCCCCCTCCATCTCCTTCAGGAGGTCGGCGATCTGCTGGTCGGAGGTGTTGTAGTGCTTCTCGATGAGGGAGCGGAGGGTGTATTCGCCGGCGATGACGGGGAACAGATCGTAGCGGGTGATGAACTTGAGGTCGTCGATCAGGGCCTGATTGGTCGGATCGGCCATCGCAACGGTGAGCGTCCGGCCCTCGCGCTTGAGCGGAAGGACGGTCTGCTTCACCGCCATGTCGGCGGGGACGAGCTTGAGGATCTTGGGGTCCACCTCGAAGCGCGACAGGTCGACCGCCGGCATCCGGTACTGCTTGGCGAGGACCTTGGTGACCTCGAGTTCCTGCACCAGGCCGAGCTTCACCAAGACGTAGCCGAGCCGGTGGCCGCTCGCCTTCTGTTCGGTAAGGGCCGAGGAAAGCTGATCTTTCGAGATCAGCCCTTCCCGGATGAGGATATCACCCAGGCGCTCGTTCCCGGCCGCCGCGGTCGCCATAGGCTGTCTGTGAGATGGAGAGTGAAGTCTGACAACGGGTTAGCCCGTCTCTGGTAAGCTAGGCCGAAGGGGGGTGGTGTCAAGGCGCGAGCGAGACCGTGACCCGCTCCAGAAGGGCCTCCGCCACCCGCTCCGGCACCCCTGGGACCTGCCGGAGCTCTCCCGCCTCCCGGAATCCACCGTGGCGGCCGCGCCACGCCAGGATCGACTCCGCCCGCGCCCCGCCGATCCCCGGCAAACACTCGAGATCGGCCTTGGTCGCGCGATTCAACTCCACCGCCCCGGTGCACCCCGCCGAGGCCGTACGCCCGCCAGAGGGCGAATTCCCCCCCGTTCCGGGTCCTTCGGCGCATCTCCCCGCCGAATAGGCTAGGTGGGGGCCCGCACGCCGAAAGAACCCCTCCCCTACCCCCCGGACCCGGGCGTCGAGGCAGGGGGCCCCGCCGAACGGGCCATTCCGGAGCCGTTCCGCGACTATCCGTTTGGCCAGCGACGGCCCGACCCCGGGGAGGCGGATGA
>JBDSIR010000110.1:0-10081 GCA_039917855.1 Gemmatimonadales bacterium
AGGACCCATACAACAAGGTGATCGCGAGCTTCGAACCCTACCTGCGCCGGCTGCAGCGGCGGGGCGGGGCCGACGTCATCCTCATCGCCGGCACCCGCGATGGCGCCGAGCGGATCCTGGCCACCCGCGACTCGCTCCGGTTGACCGGGACCATCCTGGCGGGTGACGGCGTGATCGGCATCGAGGCCGCGGGGAAGGCGGAGGGGATCTTCGTCTCCAGCGCCTGGCTGGCGGACCGACCCGAACCGGCCAGTCAGGCCTTCGTCAAGGCGTACCGCGTCGCCAACGCCAACGCGACGCCGGACCACCGCGGCGCCGGCGCGTACGACATCGTCCACATCCTGGCCCGCGCGGTGGGCGCGGTGGGCACCGACCGGATCAAGATCGTGGAATACCTCGAAGGGGTCGGGACGGTCATGCCGGCCTACGATGGTGTCACGGGCAGGATCGTGTTCGATGCCGCCGGGGACGCCAAGGAAAAGCCGGTGGCGATCGGCGTGGTGCGGAACCGGGCATTGGTGACGGCAACGCCATAGACCCGCGATTCATCGCGGGGAAAACGCCACCGCACCCACGATCCTCACTGTCCGGATCCCGGCCACGGCCCCCGTTCCCTGGGGGTCGTGTTCCGTTCGGAGCAGCGCGGCATCGTCGAGGGCGAGCATCTCCGTGATGAGGTGGCTCTCGCCTGCGGTGTGCCCGCGGGTGGCGAAGGCGAGCAGAGATTCCGCGCGGCCGAGCGCGGTCGCATCCCGCTCGCGCGCCGCACACCTGGCCAGGGCTTGGATCCGTCCCACCATTACGCGGACCGCCGGTGCCTGTGGTCCGCTGGCCCAGGCGCTCTCGGTCGCGCGGCGAAGCACGGTCCGGACGAACGGGACGATCTGTTCCCGCCATCGATCCCACTCTCGTGCGGGCAGAGATATCGGCGGGCTCGATCTGACCTGCTCGAGGCGCTCGCAGATGCGCTCGGGTGTTTCGGCCCATCCACCCTGGGCGTCGATGAGGGCGAGCGTGGTGACCCCGACGGGAGTGCCGTCGGTCTCGACGCGGACACCGATCAGCAATGCTGGTCTATCGTCCTCGACCGCGGCGATCCCCTCGCATCCGGGCAGCGATCCCCACGCCGCACCCAAGTCGTGTCGCCACCGCCAGGGTGACTCATCACCCTCCAATCCCGCGCGACGACCGAGCAGGCTCTTCCGCTGCAGGGTCACCCCGATCCGAAGCCGGCGTTCGAGCCACCCGGGTGGATCCATTCTGATCACTTCGATCTCCGTGTGTGTCCCACCCAGCCGTCGCGATCGACCTTCGCGCTGTGCGAGGCGCATGGCGGTCCAGGGGAGGTCGTAGTGCACCACCCGCGCCGCGCGCTGAAGATCGAGGCCCTCCGCCGCTACATCGCTCGCCAGGAGGACCCGCGGGGACACCTCGGGGGCACCGGGTCGGAACCAGTCGAGGACCTGCTCGCGAGGAACGGGAACATGCCGCCACCCGGCGCGGGTCCCCGTGATCCATGCCGGTGTGGCATCCACCAGGCGATCGCGCAGGTATGGTATGGTCGCCACCGCGTTGGCGAAGACCAGCGTTGGAGTTCCGTCCGCGATGAGGCCGGCGAGGGTCAGGGCCTTGGCATCGGGTGCGCTGAGATCGATCGCGGCGCGGAGTCGCTCGACGCGAGCGAGGTCCTCCAGCGGCAAGGACGCCGGACCGACATCAGTGGGCATCAGTTCCCACAGCAACAGTTGCTCGGGTGCCTCGGCCGTGAACCGGCGGATCAGGGCGCGGTCGACCGGCCGCCCCGCGCGGCGCGCATCCTCTCCATGTCGCAGCAGCATCGCGTAACGCCCCAGTGCGGCGCGAAGCGCCGCCGGACTCGACGCGGCCGCCCCCAGGAGAACACACCGCACCAGGGCGGCGATCGGTCCACGGGTGGAGAGCGCCAACGCATCGAGTTCCGGCAGCCACGCAGGGGCCTCGGGGTCGACGGTCCCTTCCCAGCGGGTGGTGCGCTCCCGCCGTTGCGGCATTGCATCCGCCGGAGGTGAGGCCACGACCAACTCGCCGAGGGCGGGAGGCGCCTGACCGGCGCGCAACGATAGCCGCAGGGACAGGGTCCCGGCCGATCGGAGGGCATCGTCGCGCACGCCCAGGAGAAGCTGGTGAGCAAGGTCCTCGAGCCGGTTCACGACCGGGGTCGCGGTGATGCACAACACCCGTCGGCCGACGAGGAACGGCGCAAGATGCTCATAGCGACGGGTCTCGGGATGCCGGAAGTGATGGCTCTCATCGATCAGCACGATCCGCGTTGCAGGGTCCGGCAATCGGCCCCGGCTCACGGACACGTGACTCAGGATCTCGACCGGGATAGCGCATGACTCCGCGCGGCGATCCCATTGCGACAGGAGCGGGGCGGGTGCGATCACCGCCACCGGCGCCTCTTCCCGCAGTGCCGCCGCGACCGCCAACGCGACGAAGGTCTTGCCGCTTCCGACGGGGTCGGCCAGCAGCGCGCCACCGTGACGTTGTATGACCCCGACGACCCGACGTGCGGTCGCGCGCTGCTCCACCCGCAGCCAAGCGGCATCGCCCGCGATGCTCGGTGCGGGTGGGGCCGCCTGCGCCAGGCCAGCTGCGACGGACAGCGCCTCCGACCCCACTGGCCAAGTGAGCGTCGTGGTAAGCGGGTCCGGGACCGCGACCAGTGCCTCGGCCACGATCCGCGGCACCGGCTCACTCCACGGTGCGCAGGGCGCGGCGCTCGCGGCTGTCGAGGCCGAGGTGGTCGGCGACGAGCTGGTCGAGGGCATCGTGATGCTCGAAGTGAGGGTGGTCGGGAGTGAATGATGAAAGGCGATCGTCCGTGCCGGCGGCGATCGGCCAGGGCAGGGCACCCACGGTACGGGCATTGAAGCGCGCGAAGCCGCCCCGCGCCGGATCGGCACCGACCCGCGCGAGAATGCCGATCCAGGAAGAGTTCAGCCAGGCGGTGAGGGCATTCGCTTCGTTGGTGTCGCCGACGACCGCGAAGTAGCAGCTGTTCAGCGGCAGGATCTTCCTTGGCAGGGCGACCGCCTCGAGCCGACGGGCCAGGTCGGCCCAGGCCACCCGGTGAGGAGCACTCGCGGGGCCGGTGCGATAGAGCGACCACCACGGACCGGTCCCGGCGTCGGCGCGGGCAGCGAGGGGACCGGCGAATCGCTTGAGGTGACGCAGTGCGCCTGGTGGAAGGGTCGTGAGTGGTCTTCCCGCTCGATCGTGGGGATAGAGGAGTCGGACCGACGACCCCACCCGAAAGGGATCGAGATCGCGTCCGCGCACCGCTGGTCGCACCAAGGCCGTTTCGACGCTTGCTGGCGGCTCGAGGTACGCGGCGTTGTGGCCGCACTTCACGCCCAGGTGGATCCGGACCCGACCAGCGAGCAGCGGGTGCCGTTGGCGGAGTGCCTCAGCTACGCGACCCGCCCCCGGCATTCGCAGGATCCACGGCGCCCCCGACCACTCCGCTTGGGCCACGGTGGTCTTGGCGGCGAGATCGAGCGCAATGCGCTGGTCCCGCAGGGGTGCCCGTTTGCGGATCACCAGGGCGAGTGGGTAGGTCACCGCCGCGAACGAATCGGAGGAGCTCGCGCTGAGGTCGATCACTTGGTCGAGGGCGGTGTCGCGCGCGAGGGCGGTCCGCATCGGGGTCCCGTAGCCTGCCGTGGCCAGCTTGGCCGGGACCAGCATGGCAAGCGCGCCTCCCGGTGCGACGAGTTCCAGACTCCGCTCCACGAACGCCACTGCCAGGTCGGGACGATGACCGAAGCCCTTCGATCCCGTTCCGTGCCACCATCGGTAGCGGCCGGCCAGAAGTTCGCGGGTCCGCCGGGGGATCCCCTCGGCGCGCACCCAGGGCGGGTTCCCGACGACAAGGTCGAATCCACCTCGCTCCGCGAAGACCTCACCGAAGCAGCTCGTCGCGTCGAACCAGGGGAGTGCGCCCTCGCGGGCCAGTCGCCGAGCGGCGTCTCGGATCCGTTGGCGGTCTTCCCGCGCCTGCCGAAGGGCGCCTCGGAGTGCCGGGTCGAGTCCTCGGCGGGCGCCGAATAGGTCGGGAGTCCGGGCGTCGGCCAGGATGACCGCGATGCGCTCATCGAGGTCTCGCCCGGCCTCGGTGAGCGCTTCCGCCGCCGCACGCTGTTCCGTCGCGCGAAGTTCGCGCCAGGCCTCCCGCTTCCGAGGGCCGCTCTCCTGCCCGAAGCGGTGTCGGGCCTGCGCAAGCTCCCGTGCGGTGGCGCGCGGCGTCCGCCGAAGCCCCGCGAGCCAGCGGGGATCGTGCAGCGTATCTCCCTGGCGCAAGGTCGCGTCGAGATTCGGGAGCGGCTCTACCCCCGTGCCCGGCCCATCTGGGTCCTGCTGGACAGCCGCGAGCCAGAGGCGAAGCTCTGCGAGTCGCACCGCTTCACTGCTGAGATCCACCCCATAGAGCCGCTCACGGAGGATCCGCCTCCGATGTCCCGGGACCGGATCGCGCACATCTTCGAGCCGCGTGAACAGCTCCAGCGCCCCGAGCAGGAACGCCCCCGACCCCACCGCCGGGTCGAGGACCCGACAGCGCGACAGACTCCAGGCGGCGTCCGGCGCCCGTGCGTTGACGAGCGTGATCGCGGCGGCGTGATCGATCCCGAGCCGTTCGGCCACGACGCTCGCCGCCCCTGCCGCGACCAGGGAGTCGACCAACCGGGAGGGCGTATAGAAAGTCCCGGTCGCTTTCCGCTCACCCGTTGCCATCAGGCCTTCGAATACCCGGCCGAGCATGTCGGGAGCTATCGAGGCGCCATCGCCCCGTTCGTCGAGGGTGAAGTGGAACCGTTCGAACAGCTCGTCGAAGGCCGTGCGCCAACTGTCGTTGGAGTGATCGAAGCGCCACCGCCGCTCGAGCGAATGCGGCTCGAAGAGACCGCCGTTGAGGAAGGGTACCTGGCCGAATCGCCGGACCGAGATGGCCCGGTCGTGCTCGGGGCGATTCAACAGCCCGAAGAAGAGCGGTCGAAGGAGGTCGCGTGCGAGTGAACGCCCTTGCCCAAGGTGGATGTCGACGGCGCGGGCAAGGAAGTCGCTCCGACCATCGAGCCAGCCCTTGTGTTGGATGAAGTAAAGGAAGAGCACTCGCGTGAGTTGGAGCAGCGCCAGAGCGCGGCGCTCATCGGGCGGGGCCGATGCGGGTCCCTCAGAGGCCAGGCGATCGCGGATGTCTCGAAAGGCCGCGAAGAAGCGCTGGTCCACGCGGCGTCCGCTCAGTCGCTCCGCGAAACGCAGCGCCACCGCCGTCGGCCCCCCTTCCACAAGGTCCCCGATGCGTCGCAGCGAGGCGAGCGCAGCGCCGTCCGGCGCCGCCGGGTCGAGCGTGAGCACGCTCGGCGGTTCGAGACCCGTCGCGAAGGTGAGCGTCGAGGGTGGGGGCCCGAGGACGATGAGCAACGTCGGATCACCGCGCCGAGCGAGCCGACGGGCGATGCGCTCCGCCGCGCGCTCGGGGTCGAGCGCCACCACCGCGACGCACGGGAGCGAACCGAATCGCCCCACGTCGGCCGCAGCTGACACACCTGTTCGCCCGGCGGCCGATCCCAGCCAGCCCTCCGGCGAGAGCTCCGAGTAGCGGGGCTCGCCTCCCAGCGCATCGACCAGCGCCGGGACATCGCACAATCGCCGGCACTGCGCCAGGGCTCCTTCGATCCGCATCGTGGCTCCACGTCAGGTCCGAAGCCACGCTACTGCGGGTCGCTCGATCCTCCGTCACCCCAACAGCGCCGACCGGTACCGAATGACGCATCTGGTCCGGTGCTATCGGGTTCAGGTACCGACAGGTAGCTTGGTGCGCGATGTCAGACCCCCAGCCCACCATCCTCATCGTCGATGACGAGCCCGCTATCCGCCGGATCGCGGCGCGGGTGCTGCAGCGGGCCGGCTTCACGGTCCTCGATGCGGCCGATGGTGAGGCAGCGTTCAAGGTCTGGCAGCAACATCGTGATCAGGTGGTCCTCGTCATCACCGACGTGATGATGCCCCGGCGCAATGGCTGGGAGCTCCTCGAGGCGATCCGCGCCGAGTCCCCCGACCTTCCCTTCGTGATGACGAGCGGGTACGACGCCAGCGACGGGTCCGCACCAGCCCTCAACCACAAGGTCGAAGTGCTCGACAAGCCGTGGGAAGCGCATCGCCTGGTCGCGACGGCCCGCTCGATGATCGGGTAGCGCGAATGCCGGCGATGGGCAAGAAAGCGAAAGGCTCCCTGCTGGGAGCCTCTTCGTTCCTGTGCCGCGACCGCTGCCGATCAGGCGCCGGTGGTCTCGGCCCCGGCGCCGTACACCCTCCCCTTCCACTCGACCTTTCGCGCGCCCCGGAATGTGCTCCGTAGGACGAGGTAGACGCCGGCCGCGGCACCCACTGGATACCCGAGTCCCCAGGTCCAGGGGATCCCCATCCCGCTGCACCACAGGACCCAGAAGAGCGCCGACACCGCACTCGCCGCCACCGCGGCACCGGTGAAGGCGGTGGTCACCCCCAGGAGCGCGAGGATGAGCATCACCGGGGGAAGGAGCCAGACCAGAAAGGGGAAGCTCAGGATCAGAGGGATCACCGCGTGCAGGACCCGGTTGTCCGGCAGGCTTCGCTTGGTACCGAGGTAGAGATTCTTGGACCACCCTTCGCGGAGATGCGCCCAGCCGGTATACATCCGCACCCGCATGAGGTCGAGCGCATATACCATGACCAGCTTCTCCCCCGCGCGGACCGTCTCCTGCGCCAGCGCCAGGTCCTCGACGACGTCGTGCCGCACCAGCGCGTGGGTACCGACCCGCTCGTACGCCGCGCGCGGCATCAGGATGAACTGCCCGTTGGCGAGGGCACCGCGGGGAGAGGTGGTGGCGTTGACCCGCCCCGGATGGTGGCGCGCCATGAGGAGATAGAAGATCTGCGGCATCACCAGGCGTTCAGCCGCCGTGATGCAGATCTGCGCCGGCAGGACGGTGAAGAGCCCCGCACCGGTCGCTTCCACCCCGCCGACCGCGTGCGCCAGCAACGCGGGCTCGTGGATCGAGTCGGCGTCGGTGAAGCAGAGCAGCTCCCCGCTCGCGGCGCGGTACCCCTGCACGCAGGCCCACGGCTTGCCGAACCACCCTTCCGGCAGCGGCTCGCCACGCACCAGTTTCACCCGGGCGTCGTGGAGCGCCAGCCGTTCGACCACCACCGCCGTGCCGTCGGTCGACCGGTCGTCGACCACCACGATCTCGAGCGGCGCATATGTCGAGGCGAGGATCGACCGGACGCACCGCTCGATGACCTCTTCCTCGTTCCGGGCGGGTATGATCACGCTGAGGCGTCGCCCGGTCCGGGGCGGGAAGGTCTTGAGGTCGGGCTTCCGCCTGGCGAGGATCACCAGGAGGCCGAGGGGTCCGAGGTACGGCAGTACGGCGAGATACGGCAGGAAGGACATCACACCTCTAGATTTCTCCCGTCGGTGGCGCGATCAGGGCCGCATACTCCTGCTCCAGCGCCGCGAGCTGTCGCTCGACGTCGGCGGTCTCCAACTCGTTCCCGGCCGACGGGACCCCGTCGCGCACGAAGAGCTCGGCCACCAGCGCGTCGGTATACCCTGCGACCGCCACCGCGATCCCTCGATCGATGACCCGGTTCAGGTGGAGCAGCACCGCCAGTGCCCGGCGGGCCCGGAGTGCGGCCACGTCGGCGGCGAGGTCGACGGTCAGGATCTCCCGGAGCGCGCTGAACTCCTCGGTCACTTCGCCGGCGACCAGGCCGCGCGCCGCGGCGGTCCGGCCATAGTGCTCGCAGGCCTTTTCCCAGAGCTCCCGCGCCTCGCGCCGCATCGGGCCGGCCATCTCGGCCACCAGATCGACCATCAAGCGCAGGTCGCGCTTCATCAGCTCGGCTGGGACGGTGCGGGTGCTCGAACTCTTGTCGGTCAGGCGGGCGGCCCATTCGGCCACCAACTCTCCCCGCGCCCCGAAGAGGGTGCGTGAGGCCGCGAGCAGGGCAGGATTGGAAGGACGCAAAAGAGGCCTTGGGTGAGGAACGGCACAAATCTATGGTGGATTCCCCATGACGTCCAAGAACGTGGTCCGACCCCCCCGCCTCGCCCCCGGCGCCCGGGTGGCGTTGGTAGCCCCTGCCGGCCCGCTGCTTGAGCGGGATGACCTCGCGCGGGGCCAGGAACTGGCCCGCGCGCTGGGCTGGGAGCCGGTGCTGGGCCCCCACGCCGGCGGCCTCTACGGTTACCTCAGCGGCACCGACGCCGAGCGGCTGGGAGACCTGAACGCGGCGTTGGCGGACCCGCGCATCGATGGCGTCTGGTGTCTCCGCGGCGGCTATGGGATGACCCGCATCCTCAATGGGGTCGACTTCGCCGCCGCGCGGCGCCGTCCCAAGGTGGTCCTCGGCTTCAGCGACATCACGGCACTCCTGGTGCCGCTGTACGTCGAGACGGGGCTGGTCGGGTTCCACGGCCCCATCGCGCGCCACGAACTCGGGCCCTTTTCGCGCTGGCACCTCGACCGCGTCGTGTCGAACGTGAACGCGCCTGGACGCCTGGGACGTCTGGCGCCGCCGGCCGAGACGCTGGTGCCTGAGAAGGACCGCATCGTGACCCTGGTGCCGGGTGTGGCCGAGGGCCCGCTGGTCGGAGGCAACCTCACGCTGCTGCAGTGCCTCATCGGCACCCGGTGGTTCCCCGAGCTCCGGGGCGCGATCCTCTTTTTCGAGGATGTGGGGGAGGATGTCTACTCGATCGACCGGATGCTCTCGCACCTCACGCTTGCCGGGAAGCTTCAGGGTGTGGCGGGTGTGATGGTCGGACGCTTCACCGAGCTCAAGAAGGGCGGGGAGGACGGCGCGATGGGGGTGGATCAGGTGTTGGCGCATCACCTCGAGCCGCTCAAGGTGCCGGTGGCATATGGGTTCCCCGTGGGCCACATCGACGAGCAGTGGACGTTGCCGATCGGTGTGCGGGCTCGGCTCGATGCGACGGCGGGGGAGCTGGATATCCTGGAGCCGGCGGTGGTGTAGGAACCCACGGAGAGCCTACTAGCTGCTCCGGCTCCTGGCTCCTGGCTTCTGGCCGCTCCGAGCCGATGCCGCCCTCCGACGCAGCGCGGCGACTCATCGACGATGCGCACGCGGGCTTGATCGGATCGCCCGGGTGAGCCCGGAGATGACCCGTTGCAGTCGGTCGAGCTCCTCGAGGAAGGGTTCCACCGTGGCGGCGCTCACGAAGCCGCGATCCTTGGCGCAGAGCAGGTGACATTCGAGTTCGGTCGCGGAACCCATCGCGATGTCCAGGAACCGGGCGAATTCCCGGTCGCCATTCCTTCCACAACCTTCGGCGATATTTGCGGCGATCGAACCGGCGGCCCTCGTCGTCTGGCTCCGAAGTCCATAGAGCTCTTCACGCGGAAAGCCCGCGATGATGTCGTACACCTGGCATCGGAGTCGGTGGGCCACCTGCCAGGCGTCGAGCTTCTTGAAATCTTGCAACTTTGGTCCTCCGATCGGGAGGTACCAACGATAGAACTCCCTCCCGACCTCAGCGTCACCCGTGCAACGCAGGCCGCATCCTGGAAACGCACGCCCACCGTAGTTGGGATCGGCCAGAAGCCAGCAGCCAGTAGCCCAGTGGGTGCACGCGACTTACCTTCGCGCATGGCCACACCTAAGCAGACCGATCTCACGCTGCCAGGATCTCTGGGGGAGATCCACATCTCGGTCCGGGCGGCCGGTCGGAGCTCGCCACGCCCGGCAGTGGTCCTCCTGCACGGCTTCAAGGGATTCCGGAGCTGGGGTTTCTTCCCCACGCTCGCCGACCGTCTCGCGCGCGCGGGCTTCACTGCAGTGAGCTACTCGGCCAGCGGCAGCGGTGTCGACGCCAAGGGAGAGTTTGTCTTCCCCGATCGCTTCGGACATAACACCTACTCCGCGGAGCTCGCCGATCTCCGCACCGTCCTCACCGCCCTCTGGGCCGGCGAGCTCGGCACAGCCGCGCCGACCAAACTCGGACTGATGGGGCATTCACGCGGCGGCGGGGTCG
>JBDSIR010000111.1:0-2519 GCA_039917855.1 Gemmatimonadales bacterium
ACCTCTTTCTCAAACGCGCGTTCAAGCAACAGGTCGTGAGCGAAATACTGGCTCGCGCTGAATGCTTTGGGACCAACGCCACCGGTGGCGGCACACGCGTGCAAGTGGAATTCGTGTCAGCGAATCCAACCGGTCCGTTACACGTGGGACACGGTCGCGGCGCCGCGTACGGCGCAAGCCTGTCTAACATTCTGCAAGTCGCCGGTTACGAGGTAGCGCGCGAGTATTACGTGAACGACGCCGGGCGCCAGATGGACATCCTGGCGTTGTCCACGTGGCTGCGCTATCTCGAGCTCGCCGGCGAACGTGGGTCTTTTCCTCCGAATGGCTATCAGGGTGACTACGTTCGTGCGATGGCGACAACCCTGTTTGCTCAGCACGGCGCACGGTTTGTGCGACCGGCCAACGATGTCTTAGCCGACGCGCAACGCGCGGTCGACGAGCCCGAAGCGCATCTGGACGCTTTGATCGACCGCGCCAAGTCGCTGCTGGGCGCTGATTACGAAATGATCCATGCCCATGCTCTGGCCGAGCAGTTGGCGGACTGCCGCGATGATCTGACTGAGTTCGGAGTGGTTTTCGATGCGTGGTTTTCGGAGCGCTCGCTCTACACCAGCGGCGCGGTCGAGCGTATTATTGAAAAGCTCACGACTTGCGGCCACGTCTACGAAAAAGACGGCGCGCGCTGGTTTCGCTCCACCCAGTTCGGTGACGAAAAAGACCGCGTTCTGCAACGCGAGAACGGCCAGCACACGTATTTCGCCTCCGATATTGCGTATCACATCAACAAGTTCGAGCGCGGCCATGAAACCCTGATCGATGTCTGGGGCGCTGATCACCACGGTTACATCGCGCGCGTGCAGGGCGCCCTTGAAGCGCTGGGCTACGAGAAAGAACGACTCAAGGTCGCGCTGGTGCAATTCGCTGTGCTCTATCGCAATGACGAGAGGGTATCGATGTCGACACGCTCCGGCGAGTTCGTGACTTTGCGCGAGCTGCGGTGCGAAGTCGGCGTTGATGCCGCCCGCTTCTTCTATGTAATGAGAAAAAGCGATCAGCACCTCGACTTCGACCTCGATCTCGCCAAGTCGCAGAGCAATGAAAATCCCGTGTACTACATACAGTATGCGCATGCCAGAGTCTGCAGCCTGCACGAGCAGTGGGGCGGGGAAGTCGAGAGCCTTAATGCGGTCGACCTTGGCGCGCTCGAGTCAGAACACGAGCTTGCGTTAATGGAAAAGCTCGCCGCTTACCCCGAAGCTGTCGCAGCCGCGGCGAGAGATCTCGCGCCGCACATCATCGCGTTTTATTTAAAGGACATTGCGGGGGACTTCCACAGTTACTACAATGCCACGCGCATTCTGGTTGCTGAAAAATCAGTCACGCTTGCGCGCCTTGCGCTGGCAACCGCCGTGCGCCATGTGCTGCGCAACGGGCTCGGCCTGCTGGGCGTGTCCGCACCGGAAAAAATGTAGGATACGCTGATGTCCAAAGACTATAACGGCCCCACGCGTGGGCGCAGTGCACGCCGCAATGGCAGCTCATTGTTCTTAGGGATATTGGTAGGCCTGGTGCTCGGCCTCTTCGTAGCGCTCGGTGTGGCTTGGTATATCAACAAGATACCCAATCCGTTCGCCTCGCGCCTCTCGCCGCCTACACCACCCGGCAAGATCGAAACCACAAAGCCTGTTGCACCCAAAACGGCGAAGCCCGATGACAAGTCGTCGAGCGTGGAAGAAAAACCTCGCTTCGATTTCTACAAGATTTTGCCCGGCACCGAGGAAGCCACACCCGGGAAGGCCACACAGGCACCACAGAAAGAATCCACCTCGCTGGTGCGGGAAACCTTTTTTCTGCAGGCGGGCTCATTTCAAAACGCGGCCGACGCCGATAACCTGAAGGCGCGTCTCGCCCTGCTTGGTATAGAAGCCTCCGTGGAGGCGTCAACCTTGCCCGACAAGGGCGTATGGCACCGCGTGCGCATCGGTCCCTATACCAGTGTTGAAGAACTGAATCGCACTCGCGACACGCTTAAACAAAATGGCGTGCAGACGACACTCGTAAAAGCGCGTGAACCGGAACGCTAGCCACCTTTTTGCGGCACACGCGTTTATATACTACGGAGTAACCCTATGCGAAGTTTAAAAGGCTGGTTGCGTTTGTCCGCCGCGGCGATGCTGGTTGCGGCGGGTGTCGCAACAGCGCAGGCACCCGGCAAGGATTTCCAGACGATCAATCCCCCGCAGCCCACTGACACCGGAAATAAGGTCGAGGTAATCGAGTTCTTTTCCTATGGCTGCCCGCACTGTCATTCGTTGCAGGGGCCGCTGCGTGCCTGGTTAAAACGCAAGCCCCCAGACGTCGAGTTCAAACGCGTGCCGGCAGTGTTCCAGGAGAGCTGGGTACCCCTTGCACGCCTTTACTTTACCGTCGAGGCGATGGGGGCGATCGATACGTTGCATCACGATGTGTTCACCGCGATACACGATAAGAAAGTCCGACTGCAGGATCCGAAAGTG
>JBDSIR010000112.1:0-11266 GCA_039917855.1 Gemmatimonadales bacterium
TCCGCTTCCTGCGCGACCTCCTGCGGCAGTACGGCGGCGACGAGAACATCGCGCTGCTGGCCTACAACCGCGGCCCCGCGCGGGTCAATGAGTACCTCGACAGCGGCAGCGATCCCGACAACGGGTATGGCCAGACCGTCCTCGGCGCCGGCCACCCCGGCCGGCCGTAACAACTGCGCACCATCCTTCGCTTCGCTCAGGACAGGCTCCAGCACGAAGGACGCGGAGTGATCTCCATGGAGGCAGAAATGAGTGTGGTCTCAGGCGGAGCTCCGCTTGAGACCACAAATATTTTCGAGAATAGGATCGAACTCTCCGTGAACTCCGTGTCTCCGTGGTGCGCCGTTCCTTACCGCAGCTTGAGGACCTTGCCGGCCGGGAGTGCGGCATCGGCGGAGAGGCCATTCAGGCGTCGGAGGTCGGCGGCGGGGATGTTGTACCGCACCGCGATGCCGGAGAGGGTGTCCCCCCGCTTCACCTTGTAGGTCGCGGGCGTCGTTGGCACCACATGGGGGGTCGACCGCGCCACCGGAGCGCTGCGCCCCTGCGCCGCTCCGCCACTGCGGACCCGGATCCGCTGCCCGATCCGGAGCCGCTCACGCGGGCCCGCATCGTTCCAGGTCTGCAGGTCGCCCACCCTCACGCCGTTGCGCTCCGCGATCGACCACCACGACTCCCCTCGCCGCACCGTGTGCCAGGCAGTTCCGGCCCGCTGGCCCACTGGCCCTCTGGCCCGTCGCGGAGCGACCTCGTCGGCCGACGCTACGGCTCGCGGGTCGAACGCGGGGCTCACGGGGATGATGAGCGTCATCCCGAGCCTCAGGTGGTTCGGCGCGACGTTGCGGTTGGCCGCGCGGATGTCGGTCACCGGGACCCCATAGCGCCGACCGATGTGGCCGAGGGTCTCACCCGACCTGACGATGTGTTCCTTGAAGGTCACCCGGCGACCGGCGGGGAGGTCGGCGTACCTTGCGCGGGTGATGTCCGCGGTGCCGATCGGCAGCCGCACCACCGATCGCGCCCCCGGCGGGGTGATGAGCCGAAGGAACTGGGGGTTGAGCTCGCGCAGGGCGGCGACATCGGTGCCGGCGAGGCGGGCGATCACATCGAGCCCCGTCGCGTCAGGCACGACGATCGAATCGTACGCGAAGGGAGGAAGGAGCGCCGGGCGTGTGAATCCGTACTTCTCCGGTTCCTTCGCGATGATCGCGGCGGCGATGAGCTTGGGGACGTAGTCCTTGGTCTCCCGGCGGAGATACCGGGTGTCGTAGAGCAGGAAGAAGGTCGAATCGGAGGTGAGCTCCTCGTCAGCGAGTTCCTCGACGGGGCCATCGCCCAGGCGACGCAGTCCCCGCGACACCTTCCCGCCGCCCGCGTTGTAGGCCGCGGCCGCAAGGTAGAGCGAGCCGAATCGTTCCCGCAGGTCGTCGAGATGGCGCGCCGCGGCGTCGGTGGCCTTCACCGGGTCGCGCCGTTCATCCACCCACCGGTCCACCCGGAGCCCGTATGACCGCCCGGTGGCCGGCATGAACTGCCACATTCCCACCGCGCGCGCTCGACTGGTGGCGCTGTTGGAGAACCCGCTCTCGATGAGCGCGAGGTAGAGCAGGTCGCCGGGAAGACCCTGTCGGGCGAGCCGCGCGCGGATCAACGGTTCGTAGCGCGGCATGCGCTGCAGCCAGGCACCGAACCGCTCGCGCGCGGGGCCCTGGAAGAAGTCGAGGTAGTACTGCACCCGCTCGTGCGACAGGAACGAGGTGACGTCGATGTCCCACGTCACGGCCACCACCTCGACCGCCTCGGCACCACCCACGCTCGCGCGGTTGCCGCGTTCGTCCGCCGCCCCTTCGGCAGGGGCCGCCGCGCGGAGGTCCTCGAGCACCTTTTCGTCGGCGGCCGAATCGGCACTCACGACGCTCAGCGCGGAATCGACCGCCAGCGCAGGCGCGACAGAGTCCCCGGTCCTGGTCGCGTTCGCGACGGGAGCCGGGGTGTTCGGAACAGACGCTGGGGCGGGGATATCGACCACCGCCGCGGGAGCGGGGTGGGGTTCGACGATGGATGGTGCCCGGGAGGCACCTCCGGCACAGGCGGCCGCGGCACATGCCACGAGAAGGATCAGCCCGCGAGCGGGGGCGTCGAGCTGCTTCAGGATAGCGCTCCTCGCGCGAGGATCCGGGCAAGGGTCCGGATCAGCGGTGTCAGGGGCGCACCCGATTGGCGTTCGGGCGAGCTGGGAACTGCTTGTAATGTAGGGAGTTGGACCTAGACCTCCTAGCGGGTGCCGGGAAGTGTTCGGGAGGCGGCGGGCGGGGCGAATCCCTCCGCCTGTCATCCCGAGCCTTGTCCTGAGCGCAGCGAAGGAACAGCGAGGGATCTAGGTAGATCCCTCGTCGCTGGCGCTCCTCGGGATGACATTCCTATTTCAGTTCACCACCCGACTACCGCATGAAGAATCGATTGCCGAGGATCCGATTGGTGGCATTCAGCACCGCCAGGGCGGCGCCCCGCGCGGAGTCGGTATCGGCGAGGAAGCACCCTACCAGGCGCTGTCCCTTGCTGTCCTCGGTGTACGCCATCGAGACGATGACCACGATGTTGTCGAAGGCTCGCACCGACTTTACGCCGAGCAGTTCGAGGGTGGCCATGCCGTCGATCGCCTTCGAGAGCGCAACGACGCACGCCTCGGCCGCGGTGCGCAGCTCGCCGGACTGCGAGCCGAGCCCTTCCCCTTCGCCCACCCAGATGTCATCATCCGTCAGCGAGAGCACAACGCGAGCCCGACAACGACTGTCGGGGAGACGCTCGAGCGCGAATTCCTTGAATCTGAGTCTATCAGCCACGGTCAGGAGATCCTCGATGTTCCGTTGGTTCCTTCGGTGTGCCCTGCTCCTCGCGCTGCCGGCCGTCCTGCAGGCCCAGGATGCGGCCCGGCGACTGCAGCGGTTCCGTCCTGGCGGCGACACCCTCGTCGCCATCGCGTTCCTTCAGCCCGCCACCGGCCGCTCGGCCTGGCTCGGCGCCGACGTTCGCTTCCACGCCGCGAGCACGATGAAGGTCCCGGTGCTGATCGAGCTGGCGCGCCGCATCGACGCCGGAGAGCTGCACTGGACCGACTCGCTGGCGATCGAGAATCGGTTCACGTCGATCGCGGACGGTTCCGAGTTCTCGCTCGACCTGAAGGACGATTCCGATTCGCTGATGTATACCTACATCGGACGGCGGATCGGGGTCGATGAGATCGCTCGCCGGATGATCGTGCGAAGCAGCAACCTCGCTACCAACCTCCTCATCCAGCGGCTCGGAGCGGCCCGGATCACCGCGACCGCGCACGCGCTCGGCGCCGATTCGGCGCGGGTCCTGCGCGGCGTGGAGGACATCCCCGCCTTCGACCGTGGCATGAACAATACCCTGACCGCTCGCGACCTGGCCCGGCTCTATCAGGCGCTGCTCGAGGGTCGCGCCGCCTCCGCGGAAGGTACCCAGCACATCCTCGGCCTGCTGGCGGGTCAGGAATTGAATGGGGGGATCCCGACCGGGGTCCCCGCCGGCACCCTGGTGGCCCACAAGACGGGGTGGAACTCCGTCGCCGCCCACGACGCGGCCATCGTCTATCCGGCCAGAACCGCCCCCTACATCCTCATCATCTTGACCCACGGCTACGCGACCGAGGCAGACGCTGAGGCGGTAATGCGGCGCATCGCCGCCGAAGCCCACCGGATCGCGACGCAGCGCTAGCGCAGGTGCTCCGCCAGGACCGCGGTGAGCCGATCATGTGAGATCCGTTCCGCCATCGAGTAAAGGGAGGACTTGGAGCTCGACTCGAGGGGGAAGGGGGCCCAGAAGGAGGCTTTGGGCCCGGCGGCGGCGCGAAAGGAGAGGACGAGCTGCCACGCCGAGGTGTTGGCCCGACGCTCGGCGGCGTAGGTCACATTCCACACCGTGTCCGCGTATTCGACGATCCGCCAGCTCATCGCGCATCGGTCCTTGGGAGGGCGTATCAGCGAATATGCGAAGTTGGGAGTCTAGAGTCTAGAGTCTAGAGACTAGAGACTAGAGGTTAGAGACTAGAGGTTAGAGACTCGAGGCAGGCACAAGCAGGCGCCGGATTCGGATCGGATGCACGACCTCAAGGCAAACCTCTGCAATGCACCTCTCTGGACTTTCAACTCTAGACTCTCAACTCTAGACTCTCAACTCTCCACTCACGCCCGCACCAACGCCCGGAACTTCTCCCGCAGCGAGGCGGTGAGCTTCCCGACCGTCCCGTCCCCGATCAGCCGACCGTCGACGTTCCGCGCGTGGATCACCTCGGCCCCGGTGCCGGTGAAAAAAACCTCGTCGGCGGTGTAGACATCGAACCGGTTGAGCGTCGACTCGTGCACGGTGACTTTGGCGGCCTGCGCCAGCTCGATCACCGCATCGCGGGTGACGCCGCGCAGGATCCCGCTGTGTACCGCGGGGGTGTACAGTTCACCACGGCGCACCACGAAGAGATTCGCTCCCGACCCCTCGGCCACGACGCCGGCCGAGTCGAGCATCACGACTTCATCGGCGTTGGCGACGATCCCCTCGATCTTGGCGAGGATGTGCGGCAGGTAATTGAGCGACTTGACCCGCGGGGAGAGGGACTCGCGATGGGGCGTCGGGGTGCTGGCGGTGACGACGGTGAGGCCCTGGGTGTACCGTTCCTCCGGCCAGAGGGCGATCCGGTCGATGATGATGATCACCGTCGGTGTCCTGCACTTGCGGGGATCGAGGCCGAGGTCGCCGGGGCCGCGGGTCACGACGGTGCGGATGTAACAGTCCGTCAGGCCCGACCGCTTGAGCCCCTCTTGGTGCAGCCGCGTCATCTCGCCGAGGTCGATCGGGATGGTGAGCCAGATCGCCTTGGCCGAGTCGTACAGCCGTTCGAGATGCTCGCGGAGGCGGAAGATCTTGCCGCCGTAGGAGCGTATCCCCTCGAACACGCCGTCGCCGTAGAGGAGGCCGTGGTCGAAGACCGAGACCATCGCCTGTTCCTTCGGCAGCCATTTGCCATCCACGTACACGATCGACATCGGAGCTCCTCGATGATACGGCGAGACCTCATCCTGATCGGTGTCCTGGTCGCAGCCCTCCCTCCTGCCGCGACGGCCCAGACCTCCCCGTTCCGTCCGTCGGCCTCCGTCCTCTTCGCCCGCCCGGCGGTGAACACGGCCTGGGCCGATACTCTGAACCTGCCGCGGACCTACTGGATAGAAGGGGCGGTCATCACCGGCATCCCCTCGGCGGTATTCGGTGGAATGTTGGGCTACGGATTCTGCGGGTACGACTCGGGCTCGGCGGGGGAGAATTGTGTTCTCCAGGCGATCGGCGGTGCGCTGCTGCTCGGCGTCGCCGGCGCCATCCCCGGGGCCCTGATCGGCGGACTTTTCGAGAAGCCCCAATGAATGCGCCCGCCTGGACTCGAACCAGGAACTAACGGCTTAAAAGGCCGATGTGATACCATTTCACCACGGGCGCCCGTGACCCAGATAAAGTAAGAGGGGCGCGGGCGGGGGGCTACCTTGTGGCCGACCCCGTTCAAGGCGACCTTAAGCCCTCTCCCTGCCTCCAACGACCAACGACCAGCGACCATTGACCAAATACATCCTGATCACCGCCACCGACACCGGCGTCGGGAAGACCTGGACCACGATCGCACTGGCGACGGCCCTCAAGTCCGCGGGCCGGAAGGTCGTGGCGATCAAGCCGATCGAGACCGGGACCTCCGAATCGCCGAATGAGGGCGAAGATGGGGTGAAGATCGCGCGGGCCACCGGCCAGGCGGCTCCGACGCAGGCGCTGTACCGCTTCCGGGCGCAGGTCTCCGCCGCTATCGCTGCGGACGAGGAAGAGGCGGCGATCGACTGGAAGCGATTGGTGGGCGAAGTGAAGAAGCACGCCGCCGGCGTCGAGGTGGCGCTGGTGGAAAGCACGGGCGGGCTGCTGACCCCGATGACGTGGGATCGGGGCGCGCTCGACCTGGCCAAGGACCTCGGCGCCAAGGCGGTCGTCGCCGCGCTCGACAAGCACGGAACGATCAACCTCACCCTGCTCACCGTCGACGAGCTCGAACACAACGGTGTCGAAGTGCTCGGCATCATCCTGAGCGAACCGGAGCGCTCGGACGAGTCGACCCGCACCAACGCCGATGCCCTCCGGCGGATGCGGCCGGGGCTCAAGGTGTTCATGGTGCCGCGGCTGATGAATCCGGACGAGGGGACCGAATACGTCGCGGAGCTGGTGGCGCTGATCTAAGGCCAGGTGTCCTTCCACGCTCTCTCGCTCGTACGCCCACTCGCGACTTGCACACACTACTAACGACTTGCTGGACAGCTACCGACCACCGACTACAAGCTCAACTGCGCCACCGGTCTGAAGCTGGTCCGATGATGCCGAGTCGGCCCGGCCGATCGCAGGGCCACCAGATGCCGCGCGGTGCCATAGCCGCTGTTCGTTTCCCAGCCGTACTGCGGGTGGCGGCGGGCCAAGGCCCGCATCAACAGGTCGCGGACCTCTTTGGCGACGATCCCGGCGGCGGCGATGGTGACGCAGTGGGCGTCGCCATCGACCATCGCCTGATGCTGATACCCCAACTCTTTCATCCGCAGGCCGTCGAGCAGGACCTCGAGCGTCGCAAGCTCCGCCACAACGGGCCTCGCAAGCTCCGCCGCAACACCCAACGCCGAACACGCCTTCCGGATCGCGCGCGTCATTGCGAGCGCCGTTGCAACCCGGATATTCAGCCGGTCGATCTCGCGCACCGAAGCGGCGCCGACGCCGCAGGCGAGGGCGTGGGTGCGGATCAGGGGGAGGAGCTGGGCACGCCGTTCGGCCGAGAGGGTCTTGGAGTCGCGGAGGCCGGCAGGGGGTTCGGCGTTGGCGGGAAAGACGACGGCCGCGGCGACCACCGGTCCTGCCAGTGGGCCACGGCCTGCTTCATCCACGCCGATGAGGAGGCGCGCCGCCGACCACGCCGCGCGTTCGCGGTCGAGGGTCGGACGGGGCGCGGCCACGTCAGTTGTCGCGCTTTTCCTTGATACGGGCGGCCTTGCCGGTGACGTGGCGCAGATAATAGAGCTTCGCGCGACGTACCTTGCCCTTGCGCACCACCTCGATCGAGCCGACCGTGGGGGAGTGGAGCGGGAAGATCCGCTCGACGCCCACACCGGCGGAGACCTTCCGGACGGTGAAGGTCTCGTTGATGCCGCCGCCCTTCTTGGCGAGTACGATCCCCTCGAACGCCTGGAGACGTTCCTTGTCGCCCTCGCGGACGCGGACCATCACCTTGATCGTGTCCCCGGCCTCGAAGGCGGGAAGGTCGGTGCGGAGCCCTTCGGCCGTGATAATGGCCAGCTTTTCCATGCCCATCGTCATATCCTCGGTTCAGGCCCCGTCAGGGGCGTCCTGCGTATCATGTTCGTGCGCCGTCCAGAGGTCGGGCCGCCGTTCGCGCGTCATCCGCTCCGCCTCGCGCAGGCGCCAGGCCGCAATGGCGGCGTGGTCCCCCGACAACAATACCTCGGGGACGGCGTGGCCGCGGAAGTCCGGCGGCCGGGTCCAGCTGGGCGGGCTCAGGAGCCCGTCGTAATGACTGTCGCTGCTCGCGGACTCGTGGTCGCCCAGCACGCCGGGCAACAGCCGCACCACCGCATCGATCACCGCCACCGCCGCCGGCTCCCCACCCGTGAGGACGAAGTCGCCGAGCGACAGCTCCTCGGTGGCCAGGTGGTCGGCCACCCGCTGATCGACATCCTTGTAATGGCCGCAGAGGATGGTCAGCTCACTGCCCAGCGAGTACCGCACCGCCGTGTCGTGATCGAACCGCCTGCCCCGCGCCGACATCAGGACGATCGGGCCGGTCGGACGGAACGACTCCACCGCCTCGAAGAAAGGCTCGGGCTTGAGTACCATCCCCGCCCCGCCGCCGTAGGGCGCATCGTCGACCGTATGATGCTTGTCGTGCGTGAAGTCACGCAGCTGCACCAGTCGGTACCGGACCTTCTCCGCCCCCGCCGCCCGCCCCGTGATGCTGGCCGTCGTGAACGGCGCGATCACCTCGGGAAAGAGCGTCACCACATTGATCGTCAGCATGGTGTAGGCCCGCGATTCATCGCGGGGTCATTCCAGCAGCCCGTTCGGCACCTTCACCACCAGCCGCCGCTCCCCACGCACCACGCCGACCACGAACTCCTTCTTGTACGGCAGCAGGAACTCCCGCTTGGGACCCTGCACCTCGATCATCAGTCCCGACGCCACCTCATAGAGCCCCGTCACGAGACCCAGCGGCTCGCCCGCCTCATCCCGGACGCTGAACCCGGTCAGCTCGTGGAGATAGACCTCGTCCCCCTCCGGCTCCGCCAGGATCCCGGCGTCGGCCGAGAGGAACTGCCCCCGGAAACTGTCGAGCGTCGGCCGATCCGCGATGCCGCGGAACTTGACCAGCCACTCCCGGTGATACGGCCTGGCGCTCTCGAGCTCGAGTTCGCCCAGCGGCTCTCCCCCGAGGTCCACCCGCATCAGCTTCGACCCGGCGGCGAACACCGTCTCGGGCGTGCTGGTCAGCGGGAAGATGGTGAACTCCCCCTTCAGACCGTGCGGCTTCCGCAGCCGCCCGACCACCAGGCGGCGAGCGTCAGGCGCGGTCACGTCAGACCTCGACGCCGGCCTTCTTGAGGAAATTCGCGACGGTGTCGGTCGGGATGGCGCCGTTGGCGATCCACTTCTTCGCCGCCTCGACGTCGACCACGAACTTCTGCGCGTCGTCCTTGGCCCGGGGGTTGTACGTCCCGATGGTCGCGATCGGACGGCCATCACGCGCGGACTTGCGCTCGGCGATCACGACGCGGTAGAGCGGAACGCCCTTGCGACCCACGCGGGTCAGACGGATACGAGTTGCCATTCCCTGCTCCTGTCCCTGCTCCGTTATCGACCGGGGAACCCAGGCCCACCGAACGGCAGGCGCATCCCCGGCTTTCCAGCGGACTTCATCATCTTCTTCATCTGACCGAACTGCGCGATCAGCTGGTTCACTTCCTGGACCGGCCGGCCCGCCCCCTTGGCGATCCGTGAGCGCCGCGACCCGTTGAGCACGTCGGGGTCCTTCCGCTCCTTCGGCGTCATCGACAGGACGATCGCCTCGACGTGCTTGAGGCGCTTGTCGTCGACGTTGGCCTTGGCCAGCATCCCCGCGTTCACGCCGGGCAGCATCCCCAGCACGTTCTTCAACGGGCCCATCGCCTGCATCTGCCGCATGGCCGAGAGAAAATCCTCGAGGTCCATCCCCTTCTTCGACATCGCCTTCTTGGCCAACTTCTCGGCCTCGCCGGCGTCGACATTCTGCTGTGCCTTCTCCACCAAGGAGAGGACATCGCCCTGCTGGAGGATCCGGCCCGCCATCCGCTCGGGATGGAACGGCTCAAGGGCGTCGATCTTCTCGCCGGTGCCGATGTACTTGATCGGCGCCCTGGTGACCCCGTAGATCGACAGCGCCGCGCCACCACGGGCATCACCGTCCATCTTGGTGAGGATGACGCCCGTCACCCCCAGCGCCTCGTGGAACCCCGTCGCGATGCGGACCGCATCCTGGCCCGTCATCCCGTCGGCCACGAGGAGGATCTCGTGGGGCCGCACCGCGGCCTTCACGGCGCCGAGCTCGGCCATCAAAACTTCGTCGATCTGCAGGCGGCCGGCGGTGTCGATGATGACCGTCCGGGCCCGCGCCTTCCCCGCCGCCTCCACCCCTCGGTTCACGATGCCGACCACGTCGGTGACGCCCGGCTCCGCGTGCACACCCACCTGGACCTGCGCACCCAGCTGCTGCAGCTGATCGACGGCAGCGGGACGGTACACGTCGGCCGCGACCAGAAAGGGCGCCTTCTGCTCCAGTTTGAGCCGCTTGGCCAGCTTCGCCGCGGTCGTGGTCTTGCCCGACCCCTGCAAGCCGACCAGCAGGATCACCGTCGGCGGTACGCTCGCGTGCTGCAGCGGCGACTGCTTCTCGCCGAGGAGCGCCACCAGTTCGTCGTAGACGATCTTGACGACCTGCTGACCGGGACGCACCGACTTGAGCACATCCTGCCCGATCGCCTTCGCCTGCACTCGCTCCAGGAACTCGCGCGTGAGGTCGAAGCTCACATCCGCCTCGAGCAACACTCGGCGGACCTCGCGGAGCCCCTCGCGGACGGACTCCTCGTTCAGCGTGCCTCGCCCCGTCAACTTCTGCAGGGCGGCGGTCAATTTCGAGGACAGCTCGTCGAACATAAGCCCAGAAGAATAGCGGGGTTAGCCCCTCCTTACAACCCCGAACCCGACCGGGAGGACTCCACCCCACCTGAAGGTCGTTCGAGCGCGCGAACCCATGATGGACTGAACCCACGAGGCCTTGATCGAGCACGCCCAGCCCTGCTGGAGATCCCTGTCTCGGGAACGGGGCATCGTGGGTTCGGTGCCTCCTGGGTTCGCGCGCCTGACCGATTCAGTCACAAGATGAAACGTACGCACGCCCGACGACGTACATTCCCTACTCTATGACCTCCCAGACACTCGTCAGCGGCCTCCTCACCATCGTGGTCGGCACCATTTCGGGCGGCATCACCAATGCCGTCGCGATCTGGATGCTCTTCAACCCGCACGAGCCCTTCCGCTTCGGGCCGTTCCGGCTCCAGGGTGCGCTTCCGAAGAACAAGGAACGCCTCGCCAAGGCGATCGGCAGGACGGTCGGGCAGAAGCTCCTGACCCCGGAGGACCTGGCCGAACGACTCGCCGCCCCCGCAATCCAAGCTGCCTTCGCCCGCGCCCTCGACGGCGCCCTGACCGGTTTCCTCACCACCGAGCGGGGCCCTCTCCTCGACCTCCTCGGCCCGGAGATCCGCGCCAAACTGGAGGCCGCCCTCGCCGAGCTCGCCCATCGGGGAGCCGACAGCTTCGCCGCGCACGCGGCTACACCCGCGTTCGAGGCGCAGGTCGGGCGGCTCCTCACCCGCCTCCGCGACGACCTGGGCGATCGCCCGATCGGCGAGGTGCTCACCGACGAGCGGCGCGCGGCTCTGCACCGCACGGTCCAGCGCTGGCTCGCCGGTATGGTCGAAGGAGAGGAATTCCAGCGTCAGGTGGAAGGATGGCTCGGTGGAAAGCTCGAGCAGCTCACCGGCGACGACCGTCCTCTCGCCGACCGGCTGCCGGCCGGGGTCCTCGCCGCGCTCGATCACGGCGTCGCCGACTACCTCCCCCTCGCGGTGGA
>JBDSIR010000113.1:0-31280 GCA_039917855.1 Gemmatimonadales bacterium
ACGCAGGAGCGTACGCTGTGAAGAACCGGAACATCCCCGGCCTCAGGCCCTCCCAGGACGTCCGCCCGGTCACCGAATTCCGGGCGCACACGTCGGCATTCCTGGAACAGATCCGCACTACCAAGCGCGCGGTGATCCTCACCCAGCACGGGCGGAGCGCCGCGGTCCTGCTCGACGTGGGGGTCTACGAGGAACTGCTGGGTGAGGTCGCCCAGCGCCGGGAGACGGTCGACCCGTCCCCTCCCGCGAAGGGACCATTCTCATGACCCGCTCCACCTCCGCCACCGCCACGCTCGCCCCCCGCAAGCCCCGCGTCCGGCGGCTCGCGGAGCACACCCTCGAGATCGTCTCCGATTCGGGAGAGGGGGCGCAGAAATGTGGTCAGATCTTCGGTGCCGTTTCCGCCAAAATGGGGAATGGCGTCTGGACGGTGGAGATCATCCCGGCCGAGATCCAGCCCCCTCCCCGGGTGCCGGAGGGCGCCAGCGGCTACCGCATCCGACTGGGCGACCGCCAGGTGACCAACTGGGGCGACGCCACCGACCTCGCCCTCGCGTTCAACGAACAGGTGCTCCTCGCCCGGCATCGCGCCGGCGCGCTCGCGCCCGATGCCGTCCTCCTGGTCGAGGACAAGTGGGCCACTCACGAGGATGCCGACATCCGCTCGGCATGGACGGCGGCGATGGTCGAACTCTCTGGCTGCCGCTACCGGATCATTCCCGTCCCGATGGAAGCGGAGTGCCTCACCCTGGTGGACAATCCCCGCAAGGGGAAGAACATGTTCGCCCTCGGGATGCTGGCTTGGATCTACGGGCGCGACATGGAGCGGATCCGCGACCAGATCGCCCACGCCTTCCGCAAGAAGAGCGAGGCGGTCTTCGAGCAGAACATGGCGCTCCTCGCGCTGGGGCATACCTGGGCCGCGGAGCACCTCGACTTCCGGGTCGAGGTGGCGCCTGCCCCGGTCGACCAGGCTCTGGTGGTGATGAACGGCAACGAAGCGCTGGGGCTCGGCGCGATCGCCGCGGGGATGGACCTCTGTGCCATGTACCCGATCACTCCGGCCACCTCGGTGTCGCACTACCTCAGCGAGGTCTTCGACCGGTTCGGCGGTATCGTGCACCAGGCCGAGGACGAGATCGCCGCGGTCGGCGTTGCGATCGGCGCCTCCTACGCCGGGAAGGTGGCTTTCACGGTGACCTCGGGGCCGGGGCTCGCGCTCAAGACCGAGTTCCTGGGCCTCGCGGTGATGACCGAGATCCCGCTCGTCGTCATCGACGTGCAGCGCGGCGGGCCGAGCACGGGGCTCCCGACCAAGGTGGAACAGTCCGACCTGCTGGCCGCCCTCTTCGCCAGCCCCGGCGATTCCCCGCATGTGGTGATCGCTCCCGCGACGATCGAAGAATGCTTCCAGGTCATGGTCACCGCGCGGCGTCTGGCCGAGACCTTCCGTACGGTGGTGATGGTACTCTCGGACACCAACCTCGCATCCGGAGTGACCCCATTCCCCCGCCCGCAGGTGGACGCGGGCTGGCAGGCCGCTCCGATCGACCTTGCGCCGGTGGCCGAGGGTCAGAAGCCCTATGGCTGGGACACCACGACCGGGCTGTCCCGCCGGATCGTGCCGGGACAGGCCGGCGGGATGCACACCGTGACGGGCCTTTCCCACGACGAGGGGAGCAAGGTGGCCTACAGCGGCGGTGTCCATCAGCGGAGCAGCGCCATGCGGAGCCACAAGCTCGCGGTGCTGCAGAGCCTCCTCAGCCCGCCCACAGTGTACGGCGACCCGACCGGCGACCTGCTGGTGGTGGGGTGGGGGAGCACCAAGGGGGCCATCGAAGAGGCGGTGGACCGGGCGCGCGCCGCGGGTGTCAAGGTCAGTTCGCTCCATCTCCGATTCCTCTCACCGCTCGAGCCGGGGCTCAAGGAGATCTTCGCGCGCTTCGCCAAGGTCTGCACGGTGGAGATCAACTACAGCGACGAGCCGGGTGACCCCTACATCACCGACGAGAACCGCCGCCGCGGCCAGCTCGCCTGGCTTCTGCGTGCGACCACTCTGGTCGACGTCGACTGCTGGACCCGCGTTCCGGGTGAGCCGCTCCGTCCGGGCTCAATCCTCGATGCCATCCGCGCGCGCGTGCCGCAGGGAGGTGCCTCGTGACGATCGCCTGTGGGCTCCTGCCGGTGCTCCGTTCCGAGGCGCCGGACACACCGTACGAGATGAGCGACTACGAAGGGGCGCGTGCCCGCTGGTGCCCGGGGTGCGGCGACCACTCGATCCTCGCCTCGGTGCAGCGCCTCCTCGCCGCCGAACAGCTCACCCCCGAACAGACGATGTTCGTCTCGGGCATCGGCTGCTCCAGCCGCTTCCCGCATTACCTCAAGACCTACGGCTTCCACGGGATCCACGGTCGTGCCCTTCCGGTGGCCACCGGGATCCGGCTCGCGCGTCCCGATCTCAAGATCTTCGTGGTGATGGGCGACGGCGACTGCACCTCGATCGGTGCGGCCCACTGGGTGCACGCGCTGCGCTACAACCTGGACCTGACGGTCCTGCTGCTCGACAACGGCATCTACGGCCTCACCAAGAGCCAGACCTCGCCCACGACGCCGCAGGGATTCCCGACCAACACCCAGCCGCACGGCAGCTGGCTCCCGGCGCTCAACCCCATCTCGGTGTCGCTCGGGGTGACCAACGCTTCTTTCGTGGCGCAAACGGCGGAGTGGGTCCCGGCCCACCTCTACGCCACGCTCCGGGCCGCCCACCATCATCGCGGCCTCGCGTTCGTCCGCATCCTGCAGCGCTGCCCGGTGTACTCGAGCGCGGTGTACCAGGCCGCAGTGCAGGACCCCGCCCGGATCGCGCTGCTGGTGCACGACGACGGCGTGGTGGTGCCCGAGCTGGAAAAGACCTACCGGACCCAGGTGCGCCACGACCCGCACGACCTCGCGGCCGCACGCCGTCTCGCCGACGCCGACGATCACATCCACCTCGGCATCTTCTTCCGCGACCCGTCCCGGCTGCGCTACGACGAGATCCGCCGGGTGCCGGCGCGCACCCCCGACGAGCGGGTGCAGTTGATCAACGAGGAGCTGGATCGCTATGCCGTCTGATCCCCGGATCGCCCAGGCGGTGGCCGCGCTCGCCGGACCCATCGCCGAGTTCCGCGCCCTCGTGCAGGGCGCCATCGCCCAGGCCGAAAGCTTCCTGTCCGAGCAGGCGGCCGGTGTGCCCGAACGGACCGCGCGCGGCGCGCGGGAGCTGGGGCCTTTCGCCGCGGGACGAGTCGACCCGGCCCGCTTCGCCGCGCTCTTTCCCCCGGTGGCGCGCGTCGAGAAGGGCGCGCTTGCCGCTGTGGGACGTGCCATCACCGCCCTCCGGGCGCTGGGTGAGCGGGGCGAGGCCGCATTCGTGGTGGAGGTCCCGCCGGGCGGGCGCCTTCGGGACCTCGTGGACGCCGCGCTTTCGGATCTGGGACGGGCGTTCGGCGCGGTGATCCTGGCCGAGGTGGTGCGCGGCGGACGGTACAAGAGGACCGAGCACGACCGGCTGCTCGATCCGCTCGAGTTCCGCGCATGGAACCGGGCGGAGCGCCGCTTCGCTCCGCCGCTGGTGATCTCGGTGGATGGCGCCGACCTGCAGGGGAGCGCGCTCGGCGAGTTCACCGACGGCCGCCAGAAGATCGTGCTGGTGGTGCGCGGCGCCGCGGCACCCGCTCCCCTGGCGCGCTGTATCACGCCGGGGACGCTGGTGCTCCAGACCGTCGACGGGAGCGGACTCGACCAGGTCGCCACCTTCGACGGCCCCGCGGTGGCCGCCGTCGTCCCCGAAGGGGCGGCGGCATTCCTGCACGACCCGACGGCAGGCCGCGAGTCGTGGCAGCGCCTGGCGGTACACGCCCTCGGCACCACGCCGAAGCGCGCCGTGGGAGGGGTGAGCGTCTGGCAGATGAGCGAGGACCAGCGGATGCTCGGCGACCTCGCGCGCACTCCGTTCGCCATTCCCGTCGCCGGCGGCAGTGCGGTGCCCGCCATCGGCGCCGATGACGCGGTCGACCGTCTCGCCACCTGGTTGCTCGGCCAGACCGCATGACTCTGCACGCGATCCTCATCCTCGGCGGCGTGGGGCTGGTCTTCGCGGTACTCATCGCGCTCGCCAACCGCCGCCTCTGGGTGTGGGAGGACCCCCGCATCGACGTCGTGGCCTCGATGCTGCCCAACTCCAATTGCGGCGCCTGCGGCCTGCCCGGCTGCCGGGCCTTCGCGGAGCAGGCGGTCGAGGGACGCATCACGCCGAGCCAGTGCACCGTCGGGAGCGAGGCGGCGCAGCGCTCGATCGCGGACTTCCTCGGCGTGGAGGCGGGCACCGCGGTGCGCCGGGTCGCTCGGCTCCAATGCGCGGGTGGGTGCGACGTCGCCGAAACACGGGCGGAATATCGCGGCCTCGGTACCTGCGCGGCGGCGGCCGCGGTGGCGGGGGGCGGGAAGGCGTGCGCGTGGGGATGCTTGGGTCTCGCCGACTGCGAGCGGGTCTGCGATTTCGACGCCATCGCGATGGGGCCGACCGGGCTGCCGATGGTCGATCCGGTGAAGTGTACCGCCTGCGGCGATTGCGTCGACGCCTGCCCCAAGGGGCTCTTCGCGCTGCAGCCGGTCGACCGCCATCTCTTCGTCCAGTGCAAGAACCTCATCGCCGGCGACGCGGTGCTGGCCCAGTGCCGGGTGGCGTGCACCACCTGTGGGAAGTGTGTGCAGGATGCGCCGCCGGGCTTGATCCGCGTAACGACCGGCGTGGCGGTGATCGACTACGATCTCAATGAATTGGCGGACCAGCGGGCCGTCGCACGATGCCCGACCGGCGCCATCGTCTGGCTCGGCGAGTCACAGTTCGCCGAGGAGCTGTCTTTGGCAGGGAGTGAGAGCGCATGATATCCAAGCTGTGGACCAGGCGGGGCGCCCCGGCGCCCGCGGCACCTGCCTTCCCGGGCACCCTCGAGGCGCTCGACGGCAGCGGGGCGGTGGTGGCGATGGAGACCGCTGCGGGCGAGGCCGCCGGCGCCTACCCGATCACCCCCTCCACCCAGATGGGTGAGGGGTGGGCCGCGGCGGTCGCCGAAGGGAAGCGGAACGTCAACGGGCGGCGCCTCCTCTTCTTCGAACCCGAAGGGGAGCACGCCGCCGCCGCGGTCACCGCAGGGATGTCGATGTCGGGCCTGCGGGCCACCAATTTCTCGAGCGGGCAGGGCATCGCCTACATGCACGAGTCGCTCTACGCCGCCGTCGGGAAGCGCCTCACCTATGTGCTCAACGTCGCGGCGCGCGCGATGACGAAGCACGCGCTCAACGTGCACGCGGGCCACGACGACTATCACGCCGTCGACGACACCGGATTCTTCCAGATCTTCGCCAAGGACGTGCAGGAGGTCGCGGACCTGACCCTGATCGCGCACCGCATCGCGGAGCTCTCGCTCAATCCCGGCATCTGCGCCCAGGACGGGTTCCTCACTTCCCACGTCATCGAGTCGCTGCAACTGCCGGAGCCGGCGCTGGTGAAGGCCTACCTCGGCGACCCCGCCGACAAGATCGAGTCGCCGACGCCGGCGCAACGCCTGGTCTTCGGGGAGTTCCGGCGGCGCATCCCTGAGATGTTCGACCTCGACTATCCCGCGATGCTCGGCACGGTGCAGAACCAGGACAGCTACGCCCAGGGGGTCGCGGCCCAGCGACCGTTCTACTTCGATCACATCCGGGAACTGACCGACCGGGCGTTCGAGGAATACGCGGTGCTCACAGGCCGGCGTTACACCCGGGTCAGCGGGTACCGGCTCGATGACGCGGAGTACGTGATCGTGGGGCAGGGGTCGGTGGTCGCCAACGCCGAAGCGGTGGCAGATCACCTGCGCGAAACGCGTGGGCTCCGGATCGGCGTGCTGAACATGACCATGTTCCGCCCCTTCCCGGCCGACCTGGTCTCGCAGCTCCTCGCGGGCCGGAAAGGCGTGGTGGTGCTGGAGCGCACCGACCAGCCGCTGGCCGTCGATCCGCCGCTCCTCCGCGAGATCCGTGCGGCGCTGTCGCAGGCGATCGAGAACGGTCGGGTACCGCATGGGGAAACACTGCCCTATGCAGGGCTCGCCGCGATCCGCCCCGATGAGGTGCCGGACTGCTACTCCGGCTGCTTCGGGCTCGGCAGTCGTGACCTCCAGCCGGGCGACATCGTGGCCGCAGTCGACAACATGCTGCCCGGCGCGGCCCATCAGCGGCAATTCTACCTCGGGATCGATTTCGTCCGCACCGACACCCGGGTGCCGAAGCTCCAGATCTGGCAGGAACGCCTGCTCGAGAGCTACCCCCACCTGCGCCAGCTTGCGCTGCGTTCGAGCGGGGACGTCGATCTCCTCCCGGACGATTCCACCGCCCTCCGAATCCACTCGGTCGGTGGCTGGGGTGCGATCACGATGGGGAAGAACCTCGCGATGACGGCGTTCGAGCTCTTCGGGATGCACATCAAGGCCAACCCGAAGTACGGGTCCGAGAAGAAGGGACAGCCGACCACCTTCTACGCCGTGCTGGCGCACGAGCCCGTGCGGCTCAACTGCGAGCTCAAACACGTCGACATCGTGCTCTCGCCCGACCCCAACGTCTTCCGCCACAGCGATCCGCTGAGCGGGCTGGCGCCGGGGGGCGTCTTCGTGATCCAGAGCGACCTCGGGCCCGAGGCATTCTGGCGCACGGTGCCGGCGCGCGCGCGCGCCATCATCCGGGAGCGCGGCATCAAGGTCTTCGTGCTCGACGCCTTCGCCATCGCGCGTGAGGAGGCGAGCGACGTCGAGCTGCGCTACCGGATGCAGGGTGCGGCGTTCATGGGCGCCTTCTTCCGCACGTCGCCGCTGCTCGCGCGCGAGGAGACCAGCGAGGACCGGCTGTTCGCGGGGATCCGTACCCAGCTCACCAAGAAGTTCGGTCATCGCGGTACTGCCATCGTGGAGGACAATGTCCGCGTCATCCGGCGCGGCTTCGATCAGGTGCACGAGGTGGCCGTGGTCGACCTGGAGCCGGCCGACGCGATCCTGGGCGACGTCCCCCGCATCCCGGTCCAGCTCGACGTCGCGGAGGCGCGACCGGGCATCGGCAACCCGGGCCGTTTCTGGGAGCAGGTCTGTTCGCTGAGCGCCATGGGACAGGACGGCATCGCCGACCCGTTCGCGGCGATCAGCGCCATTCCCGCCGCCACCGGCGCCGTGCGGGACATGAGCGGCGTGCGGATGGAGATCCCGCAGTTCATCGCCGAGAAGTGCACCGGATGCGCCCAGTGCTGGACCCAGTGTCCCGACGCGGCGATCCCTGGACTCGTCAACCGGGCCGAGGAAGTGATCTCGGCCGTGATCCGCGCCGAGAGCGCCGACCGGACCGTCGACGGTCTCCGTCCGATCGCCAAGCCGTGGGGCCGCGAGGTGCAGCGCCTCCTCGCGCGGGAGCCGGCGCTTGCCGTGCCCGAAGCGTTCGCCCGCGGCTACCGCGCGGTGGCCGAGAAGATGGGCTGGGACGCCGAGCGCCGAGCAGCGGTGGACGCCGAGTGGACTGTGGTGCAGGAACGGCTGGCGGAGTTCCCGCTGGCGCGCACCCGTCCCTTCTTCGACGCGGTCGAGGCCAAGGAGAAGGGTACCGGCGGATTGCTCTCGGTCACCGTGAATCCCGAGGCGTGCAAGGGGTGCAACCTCTGCGTGGCGGTCTGTCCCGATGGAGCGCTGGTCACGGTGCGGCAGGACGAACCCTCGCTCGCCCTGTTGCGACGCAATTGGAAGGTGTGGCAGAAGCTCCCCGACACCGACGACCGCTACGTCAACGTCTCCGACGTCGACGAGGGGATCGGGGTGCTCTCCTCGCTCCTCCTCAAGAAGGCGACCTACCGCTCGATGGTGGGCGGCGACGGGGCGTGCATGGGGTGCGGCGAGAAGACCGCCGTGCACCTGATCGTCTCGGCCATCAGTGCGGCGATGCAGCCGCGGGTGCGGCGGCACGTGGCGCACCTGGACGAGCTGATCACCGGGCTCGAGGGCGATGCGCGCACAGTCCTGGCGGCCGGGGTGGACCTGCAGGCCGCGGCGAAGGCGCCGGGGGACGTGACGGTGCCGGTGGACGCCGCCGGACACGCGCGCCTCGCCCTGATCGACCGGACCCTCCAGGAGCTGCGCGATCTCAAGTGGCGCCACGAGACGGGGCCGAGCGGCACCGGGCGCGCTTCGCTAGCGATGGCCAACAGCACCGGGTGCTCGTCCGTCTGGGCCAGCACCTATCCCTACAATCCGTACCCGTTCCCGTGGGTCAACCACCTCTTCCAGGATGCCCCCTCGATCGCGATCGGGCTGTTCGAAGCGCAGATGCGGAAGATGGCCGACAACTTCGTGACGATCCGTCGCGCGGAGCTGCTGCGGCTCGGGACCTACGACGCGGAACGGCACGAGCCGGAGCTCGCGACGCTCACTTGGGCCGAGTTCACCGATGCGGAGTTCGCCCTCTGTCCGCCGATCATCGCCATGGGCGGTGACGGGGCGATGCTCGACATCGGGTTCCAGAACCTCTCGCGGCTGCTCGCCTCGGGGAAGCCGATCCGGGTGGTGGTGCTCGACACCCAGGTGTACTCGAACACCGGCGGGCAGGCCTGCACGTCCGGCTTCACCGGCCAGGTGGCCGACATGTCGGCCTACGGCAAGGTGCAGCACGGCAAGACCGAGACCCGGAAGGAGTTGGCGCTTCTCGCGATCGCGCATCGCGGCGTGTACGTGCATCAGACCTCGCAGGCCTCGGCGTCGCACCTGATCGCCGGGGTGCTGAAGGGTCTCCAGAAGCGGCGGCCGGTCCTGATCAACGTCTACACGCCCTGCCCGGTCGAGCACGGCCTGGCGGACGACTGGGCGCAGCATGCCGCGCGTCTCGCCCTCGAGAGCCGCGCCTTCCCCTTCCTCACCTTCGATCCCGATGCCGGCCCGACGTACGCCGACGCGCTTTCGCTCGAAGGGAATCCGTCGGTCGACGAGCGGTGGCCCACCTACTCGCTGCGCTATCTCGACGAAGCGGGCGCGGACCAGCTCCTCGAGGTGCCGGTCACCATCGCCGATTGGGCCGCCACCGAGGCGCGCTTCAAGCAGCACTTCACCGAAGTGCCGCGCGAGCGCTGGGACGACGCGATGACGCCGTTCAGCGAATTCGTGGCGCTCGGGCCCGAGGCGCGCGAGGGTCGGAGCCCGTTCATCCACGCGACCGACAAGGCGCGGAAGCTCCGTCGCCTCGCGGTGTCGGTGGAGATCGTGCGGCTGGCGGAAGAGCGGCTCCTCTTCTGGTCGCAGTTGCGGCAGCTGGCGGGGCTCGAGATCGCGCCCAGCGTGCGCGATACCGTCGCGGGGGACCTCGAGGCACAGTTCGAGACGCGGAGCGCGGCCCTGCGCACGGAATACGAGGCGAAACTGAGCGAACTCAAGGCCTCGCTCCCGGCGCAGATGGCCCGCCGCCTGGCGACCGCGCTGCTCGCCCGGGCCGGGGGTACGTCGGTGATGACGGAATTCCTCGCCGATCTGCCGGCCAGCAACGGCCACGCAGCGGCTGTACCCGAAGCAACTTCCGTCGCAGCGCCCCTCCCCCCGTCCCTGGCTGTCCCGATCGTCGCGACTGCCGCGACTGCCGCGCCTGCCGCGACCGCCGCGACCGCCGCGACCGCCACCGTGGTCGAAGACGAGGTGGAACTCGCGCTCGAAGCATGGATCGATTCGGCCCGCTGCACCACGTGCAATGAGTGCACCGACCTGAATAAGAAGATGTTCGCCTACAACGCCGACAAGCAGGCGTACATCAAGGACCCGAAGGGGGGGACATTCCAGCAGCTGGTCCTCGCCGCGGAGCGCTGCCCCGTGGCGATCATCCATCCGGGTACGCCCCTCGACCCGAAGGAGAAGGACCTCGCCAAATGGGTCGCGCGCGGCGCGAAGTTCAATTGAGGCGCGGATGAGGCTGTCGTTCGGGTTCCGCCACGGGGTCCATCCCGCTGAGGAGAAGGAGCTGACCCGTCAGCTCCCGATCCGCCGGATGCCCTTCCCCGAAGAGATCGTTCTTCCGCTCAGGCAGCACGCGGGAAACCCGGCAACGCTCTGCGTCAAGGTGGGCGACCACGTCGAGCGCGGCGATCCGGTCGGGCTCGCCGACGGGTTCATCTCCGTCCCCATCCACGCGTCGGCCGCGGGCACGGTGACCGCCATCGACTGGTGGCCCCATCCCGACGGTTCGATGGCGATGGCGGTCCGCATCAAAGTGGACCGCTATGCCCCCCAGGTGGCGCGGCCCCGGCTGGTGCCGCGCTGGGAAGGCCTCACCACCGACGAGGTGGTGCGCGCGGTGCAGCAAGCGGGAGTGGTGGGACTCGGCGGGGCGGCCTTCCCGACCCACGTCAAGCTCGCGCCGCCGCGCGACCACGTGGTGCACACGCTGATCATCAACGGCGCCGAGTGCGAGCCCTACCTTACGTCCGACCATCGCACGATGGCCGAACAACCTGCGCGCGTCATGTTCGGGATCCGGGTGATGATGCGCGCCCTGGGCGTGACCAAGTGCGTGGTGGGGATCGAGCGCAACAAGCCCGACGCCATCCGCGCCATGGAGAGTGCCGTTCCCTCGGACCTCGACATCACGATCCTCCCGCTCACGGTGAAGTATCCGCAGGGGGCGGAGAAGATGCTGATCCAGGCCGTCACCGGGATCGAGGTCCCCTCGGGGAAGCTCCCCGTGACCGTCGGGGTAGTGGTGCAGAACGTCGGCTCGGTCGCCGCGATCGCCGAGGTGTTTGAGACGGGACTCCCGCTGATCGAGCGGATCGTCACGGTCTCGGGGCACGGGCTGCGCCGGCCGGCGAACCTCATCGTCCCGGTGGGCACCAAGCTCCGTGACCTCCTGGCCTACTGCGGCGGGGTCATGCCGGACGCCGCCGAGGTGATCATCGGCGGGCCGATGATGGGGCAGGCGCAGGCCGACCTCGACGCGCCGGTCATCAAGGGGACCACCGGCGTTGTGGTGCTGCGGAAGGAGGAGACCCGGCTTGGGACGGTGTACCCCTGCATCCACTGCGGTCGTTGCCTCGACGCCTGCCCGGTGTTCCTCAACCCCTCGCTGCTCGGCGATTATGCCCGGGTGGGCCGCTACGACGACATGGCCGCGCACCATCTGGCCGACTGCATGCTCTGCGGTTCGTGTGCGTATGTGTGCCCGTCCAACATCCCGCTCTCCCAGCTCTTCCAGGCCAGCAAGGTGGCCCTCCGCCGTGCCCAGGCGAAGCCCGCATGAGCGACCTGTCCGCGCCGCACCTCCTCGTTACCGCTTCGCCCCATGTGCGCGGCGGCGACTCGACGCCGGTCATCATGTGGAATGTGGTGGGGAGCCTCGTCCCGATCATCGCCGCCGCGGGATGGTACTTCGGCGTCAGCGCGCTCCTCGTGATCGCGGCCGCGGCGGCGGGGGCGCTCCTCACCGAACGCGCCTTCGGGAAGGGCGGCTCCCTCGCGGACGGCTCGGCGGTCATCACCGGCCTCCTCCTCGGGCTCACCCTGCCGCCCGGATTGCCGCTCTGGATGGCCTTCCTCGGCGGCGCCTTCGGGATCGGCTTCGGCAAGCTGGTCTGGGGCGGGCTGGGCCAGAACGTCTTCAATCCCGCCCTCATCGGCCGGGCCTTCCTGCAGGCGGCTTTCCCGGTGGCGATCACCACCTGGCCCACGGTCGGCGGTCCGTTCTGGCAACTTAAAGGGGATCTCTTCGCCCTGCCGTTCATGCACCCCGTCACCGACGCCGTCACGGCGGCCACTCCCCTCGGCCTCCTCAAATTCGAAGGGGGGACGACGGCCATCGTCGACCTCGTGCTCGGCCGCACTGGGGGCTCGGTGGGAGAGACGGCGGCGCTGGTGATCCTCGCGGGCGGGCTCTACCTCGCCTGGCGGAGCTATCTCAATTGGCGGATCCCGGTCAGCATCCTGCTCACGGTGGCCCTTCTCAGCACCTTCCTCCATCTTCTCGACGCGAGGCGGCCGGACGCGCTCTTCATGCTCTTCTCCGGGGGGCTGATGCTCGGCGCGGTCTACATGGCCACCGACCTGGTGACCTCTCCCGTGACCAACGGCGGCCGCTGGGTGTTCGGCGCCGGGATCGGCGCGCTGGTGGTGGTGATCCGGCTCTGGGGCGGGCTGCCCGAGGGTGTGATGTACGCCATCCTGTTCATGAACGCCCTGGTGCCTTTCATCAACCGTATCACGCAACCGCGGGTGTTCGGCTCGCGGCCCGGGAGCGCGGCGTGAGCGGGACCCTGTACCTGACGAGGAATTGAATGCTGGCATCGAGCGTCATCGCTTTCGCCGGGCCCTCTCTCGGGCCGGTCCCGGTCGAGTTCATCCTCTTCGGCTTGGTGCTGGCGGGTGTGGCGCTGTTCCACAAGCACACCCTGGGTATCGCCCTCACCGGCGCTCTCGTCATCGCGGTCTTCAAGATCACCGCGTCGCCGTTCCGGACCGGCGCCGGGGTGGGGGGGTTCGCCCTGCACCTGGAGCACGAGTGGGTGATCCTCACGAACCTCCTGATGCTGCTGGTCGGGTTCGCGCTCCTGGCCAAGCACTTCGAATCGAGTGAGGTACCCGCCGTCCTGCCGCGGTTCCTGCCCGACAACTGGTTCGGGTGCTTCGTGCTGCTGTGGCTGATCTTCGTCCTGTCGGGCTTCCTCGACAACATCGCCGCGGCCCTGATCGGTGGCGCGGTGGCACACACGGTGTTCAAAGGCAAGGTCCACATCGGGTATCTGGCGGCGATCGTGGCGGCGGCGAATGCGGGTGGCGCCGGCAGCGTGATCGGCGATACCACCACCACGATGATGTGGATCGCCGGCGTCCACCCGACGGAGGTGCTGGAGGCCTACGCCGGTGCGGCGGTGGCGATGATGATCGTCGGGATCCCGGCCTCGCTGGTCCAGCAGAAGTACTCACCCATCCAGAGGGATGCCGCCCCCGATGCCCGCATCGACTGGGTCCGGGTCGGCGTGGTCGCCTCCATCCTGGCGGCAGCGGTGGTGGTGAACATCACCGTCAACACCCGCTTCACCGAAGTGTCGGACCGCTTTCCCTTCCTGGGAGCCGCCGTATGGGGTGCCCTGCTCCTGACCGCCTGGCTCCGTCGGCCGGATTGGAGCCTGCTGCCGGGAGCCGTCAAGAGCTCGGTCTTCCTTCTCTCCCTGGTGCTCTCCGCCTCGATGATGCCGGTGGACCGGCTGCCGGACGCGTCGTGGCACGCGGCCTTGGGGTTGGGCTTCGCCTCCGCGGTGTTCGACAACATCCCGCTGACGGCGCTGGCGCTCGCCCAGGGCGGCTACGACTGGGGCTTCCTGGCCTACGCGGTCGGGTTCGGCGGTTCGATGATCTGGTTCGGCTCGTCGGCCGGCGTGGCGCTCTCGAGCATGTACCCGGAAGCCCGCTCCGCGGGTCAGTGGCTGCGTCAGGGATGGTTCGTGACCGTGGCGTATGTCGCGGGCTTCTTCGTCATGTTGGCGATGCTGGGATTCCATCCGGGAAGCACGCCCAGGAGCATCCAGCTCCCGGCCACGGCGCCCACCCTGACCCTTCCAGGCCCGGCGCAGGTGCCATGACCGACCACGCCCACATCCACGCCTCGCCCGACCCGGCGGCTGGGAGGTCCTCCTCCCCGGCGTGGCGCCTGCTGGTCACCCTAGCGTTCGGCGGCGCGTTCGCCGGGGCGCTGGTGGCGTACGTCTACCAGGGGACGCTGCCGGCGATCCAGCGCTATGCCGATGCCAGGATCGCGGGGGCGGTGCGCGAGGTGCTGGCCGCGCCGGCCCGGCTGGATACGCTCTATCTCATCGGCGACACACTGAGCCGGACCCCGCCGGCTGGGGTGGAGCTGCGCGCCGTCACCCGGGCGTTCGTGGGCTACGACGAGCAAGGGACCCGCACCGGCGTCGCGGTCGAAGCGGTGGCGCCGGGTTTCGTCGATGACGTGCGGCTGATGGTCGGTTTCGACCCCGCGACCGGCACGCTGACCGGCTTCGCCGTCCTGGGCCAGAAGGAGACCCCGGGGCTCGGCAGCAAGATCGAGCAGGACACGCTGTTCACCGGGCAGTTCCGGGGCAAGGTGGCCCCGCTCACCGGCACCAAGAACAGCACCACCGGCACCAGCACGGTGCAGACCATCACCGGCGCGACCATTTCGTCGCGCGCCGTCATCGGGATCATCAACCGCGCCGTCGCGCTCTGGCAGCCGCGCCTGGCGGTCTTCGATCGGGAGGCCCACCGGTGACCGACCCGACCGCCACCGCTCCCCAGGTGGAGCCCTTCGTTCCCGGCGCGCCGCCGCCGGCCCCGCCCTGGCTCGACCTCTGGCGCGGCGTGGCCCGGGACAACCCGGTGCTGGTGCAGATGCTCGGCCTCTGCCCGGCGATGGCGGTCAGCAACAGCCTGGCCAACGGCATCGCCATGGGCATCGCCACGATGTTCGTGCTCACGGGCTCGAGCCTGCTCATCTCGCTGGTCCGCAAGTCCATCGCCGGCGAAGTGCGGCTGACCTCGTACATCCTGATCATCGCGACCTTCGTGACGGTCGCCGACCTGCTGTTGGCGGCGAGCTTTCCGGGCATCTCCAAGGCGCTGGGACCATTCGTCCCCCTGATCGTGGTGAACTGCATCATCCTGGGCCGGGCCGAGGCGTTCGCCGGCAAGGTGGCGCCGCTCCGCGCCCTTGCGGACGGCATCGGCATGGGGCTCGGCTTCACGCTGGTCATGTCGCTCATCAGCGCGGTCCGCGAACTGCTGGGGAGCGGGTCGCTGCTCGGCGTCAAGGTCCTGGGCCCCCACTTCGAACCGTGGGTCATCATGGTGTTGCCTCCGGGCGGCTTCCTGACGCTCGGCATCATTTTCCTGGTCATGGGGTGGCACGGGGCCCGGCAGGCCCGGCGCGCCAAGGAGGCCAGGACATGAGCAACCTGGCGTGGATCTTCCTCTCGACGCTGCTCGTCAACAATTTCACGCTGGCGATGTTCCTGGGGCTCTGCCCGTTCTTCGGCGTCACCTCGAAGATCGACACCGCCTGGCGCCTGGGTGCCGCCAACACGTTCGTGCTGGTCATCACCGCGGTCAGTACCTGGCTGCTGAATACCTACGTGCTGACCACCACGCCCTTCCTGCGCACCATCGCCTTCATCGTCGTCATCGCGTCCACGGTGCAGATCGTGGAGATGATCATCAAGAAGTTCCTGCCGGTGCTCTTCCGGGAACTGGGGATCTACCTGCCGCTGATCACCACGAATTGCGCCATCCTGGGACTCGCGCTCTTCCAGACGACCCGCAACTACAATCTGATCGAGGGCATCGTCTTCGCCCTCGGCGCCGGCCTGGGCCTCACCCTGGCGCTCACGCTCATGGCGTCCATTCGCGAGCGTCTCGACGTGGCCGACGTGCCTGCCCTCGCCCGCCGGATGGGACTGGTGCTGGTGATCGCGTCGTGCCTGTCGATGGCGTTCATGGGCTTCGCCGGGATGGGGAGCGTCCCGTGAGCGCCACTGTCATCGCCATCCTGCTCGGGGCGGCGCTCTTCGTCCTGTTCGGCCTGGTGCCCTACCGCGGCTGCACCGGACATTGCGCGGGGTGTACCGGGTCGTGCGGACGTCATGAAGATGACCAAGGAGCACATCATGTCGGCTGATCTCTTCCGGCGTCCCCCGACGCGGCGGGAATTCCTCACCATCGGCACCGGGATCTTCGTCGCCCTGTCGCTGCCGCTGTCCGTGCGGCGCCGGGTGCCGCTGGTCAGGCGCACCTATCCGCTGATGGGGACGATCGCCGAGGTGCAGGTGGTCCACGCTGACACGCGCCTGGCCGAAGACGCCATCGACGCTGCCATCCGTGAGCTGCAGTGGGTCGAGCGCACCATGACCCGCTTCGTCCCGACCTCCGACATCGGGCGCGCCAACACCGGCGCCCGGCACGAGGGGGTCGCCATCACCCCTGCGACCGCGACCGTGGTCGAGGCGGCACTGCGCTGGTCGTCGGTGAGCGACGGGCGCTTCGATCCCGCGCTGGGCTCGGCCTCGGCGCTATGGGACGTGTTGCACCGGGACGAGCCGCCGCCGGCCGGCGCGGTGTCGAGGCTTGCCTCGCGGGGCTTCTGGCGCAAAGTGGATCTCTCGCGGCGCGGAGGCGTGCCGCACCTGCGCTACGGCGAGCCCGACCTCCATCTCGACCTCGGCGCCATCGCCAAGGGGTACGGCATCGACCGCGCCACGACGGCGCTCCGGGAGCGCGGAGTCGCTCACGCTATCGTCACCGTGGGGGGCGACCTCTACGCCTTGGGCAGCGCCCCCGACGGCGGTCCCTGGCAGGTGGGGATCCGCGACCCGCACCGGCTCGACGCCTTGGCCGCTCGACTGGAGGTGCGCGACCGCGCCGTCGCCACCTCGGGCGACTACGAGCGCTACTTCGACTGGCACGGCAAGCGCTACCACCACCTGATCGACCCGACCACCGCCGCCCCCCGGGAGACCTTGCTGCACAGCGTGACGGTACAGGGCGACAACTGCATGCATACCGACGCGGCGGCGACCGCCGCCTTCGGACTGCCCCACGATGCCGCCGAGCGGCTGGTACGCCGGATGATCACCGATGCCGTGGTGATCCCACTGACCTGAGTCGAGGAGACCATGAAGAACCTGAAGCTGTACTGCGGCGCCTGCGATCGGCTGGTCAACGTCCTCATCGAAAAGGGCCCCGCTGGCGAGGTCCAGGCGAGCATCCACGATACCGAGATCGTCTGCCTCGAGATCGGGGCGCACTGTACCGGCAGCATGTGCCCGCTCGGGGCCGCCGCGCCCAGCGCGATGGTGCGGCGGATCGTCCGGAACGGCATTCCCCTCCAGACCTTGGAGACCGTCACCGGGAAATGTCCCTCCTGCGACGTGGAGGCCGAGATGGTCCTCTATGGGGAAGGGAAGGCGGCCTGCTCGGTCTGCGGCGCCACTGCGCGGTGGGCGGTAGACCACGCCGAGGTGGGGTGAAGCGGGGTGCCGGGAGGTGACCGGACTTGGTGACGGACAGTCCTCAGCGGGTCGACTTGAGATGGTGAGTGCACAATGGTGGGCGGCTTCTTCCCCGCCTGGCGCGCGTCGAAGACCACGGTGGTGCAGGGGATCCGGTAGCCCGGCTGCGGTGGAGTCGTACTTTCGTGAAGACCGGTTCTGACGATAGGTTCAGGCAGACGGGCTCCCGTCATTTCGCCGAATTCACACCATTTTCAAAGTCAGGTCCTAATGTTCAGAAAGGCGATGTTATCCGGCCTCTTGGCTCTCGCAGGCGCCCTTGGGGCATGCGATCAGGGTTCTCCCGCGGCCGGCGACGTGGTGTTCCGCACCGACACCACCGTGTACCTGGAGTCTGCGTCTGCGCCTCAGGCGGTGCTGGCCTACATCCATAACTCCACCGGGCGCGCGATCACCGTCCCATACTGCGATATTGGCGACGCCGCGTATCCGAGCGCTGCGGTCATCATCCAGAGGCAACTATCCCCGACCGTCTGGAGCGCCGATTCCTTGCCGACGTATTGCGCCGACCCCGCGAACCGCTATGCGAAGATCCTTGTTTCGGGCGCGGAGGTCGAGGTGTCACGTCTCATCCCCGTCGAGGGGAACGGGACCTACCGCTATCTGCTGGCCTACACGCCCGATGGCGGTGCCGAAGGGGTCGTGATCTCGAACGCATTCACGGTGACCGGGGCACCCTGATGATCCACTGGGTGGGCGCCGGCCTCCGCACCACCGTGGTGAAAGCGATCCGGTCGGATGTGGCGGCCCAGGTCGGGGTGACCTTCGAGGTCCTCGCCTACGTCGATGTGAACGCCGAGAGCGACTCGGTGCAGCGGCTCGCCCGACAGGTGGTGGAGCCGGGGGCGTCCCTGGGTGTGTTCACCACCGTTGCCGAGGCGGAGCGGTGGATGCGGGCGAAGGGATCGCCTCGAGCGTAATCCCTGCGAAAGAAATGCTTTATGGTCCCAAGGGGAGCTCTCCCCCGGGACCACAGATCGTTCCTACCGTGGCACCGTCTCCCCCGAACTTCTCTGTAGAGGTACTGCAGCACCGACACGAGGCCGATGGCGGAGACGCGGGGTCCCGTCTTGAACGCCTTTATGGGGTAGTCTTCATAGTCCCTTAATCATCATGAGTGCATCTTGTGCCCTCGTACGGGCAGTCCTCAGCGGGTCGACTTGAGATGGTGAGTGCACAATGATGGATGTGAACGCTTGGCCCATGATCCTGCAAGGGGGGATGGGTGTCGGGATCTCCAATTGGCGACTGGCGCAGACGGTATCGCGCGCCGGACAGCTCGGCATCGTGTCGGGCACGGCGATGGATACCCTGCTGGTGCGGCGGTTGCAGGATGGCGATCCGGGCGGCCATATGCGGCGGTCGATGGCGCGCTTCCCGATCCCCGGCATCGCCGCCGAGGTGCTGAAGCGCTATTACCGCCCCGAGGGACTGCCCGCGGGGACCAAGTATGCGCTGCTCCCGATGTTCACCCAGCGGGTGAGCGCGGCCCGCAAGGAGATCGCCGTCCTCGCCAGTTTCATCGAGGTCGATCTCGCCCGCGAAGGGCATTCCGGCCCGATCGGCGTCAACCTCCTCACCAAGGTCCAATTCCCCAACCTCGCGTTGCTCTATGGCGCGATGCTCGCGGGGGTGGGCTACGTGGTGATGGGTGCGGGGATCCCGCGCGAGATCCCCGCGGTGCTCGATGCCTTCGCGACCCATCAGCCCGCCGCGCTCAAGCTCGAAGTGGAAGACCTGCCCTCGGACCGGACCGAAGAGATCACCTTCGATCCTCAGCAGCACTGGCACGGGATCACGCTGCCGCCGCTCCAGCGACCGCGCTTCCTGGCGGTCATCGCGAGCAACTTGCTGGCCACGGTGCTCGCCCGGAAGGCGAGCGGCAAGGTGGACGGGTTCGTGGTGGAAGGGCCGACCGCGGGCGGGCACAATGCTCCCCCGCGCGGGGCACCGGTCCTCAACGCGAAGGGCGAGCCGGTCTATGGTCCGCGCGACGAGGTGGATCTCGCCAAGCTCGCCGAGCTCGGGCTGCCGTTCTGGGTGGCCGGCGGCGTGGGATCGCCGGAAGGGCTGGCGGCGGCGATCAAGGCGGGCGCCGCGGGGATCCAGGTGGGGACCCTCTTCGCGTACTGTGAGGAGTCGGGGCTCGCACCGGAGTTCAAGCGTTCGATCCTGGCGGCCGTCACGCGGAACGAGGTCGAGGTGCTGACCGATCCGCGCGCTTCCCCGACCGGCTACCCCTTCAAGGTGGTGCAGTGGCCGGGAGACCCGACTGCGGGCGTCGCCGAACCGCGGGAGCGACTCTGCGACTTGGGATACCTCCGCTCCACATACGTGCGGGAGGATGGCCGGATCGGCTACCGCTGTTCCGCCGAGCCGGTGGAGGATTACGTCGCCAAGGGCGGGAAGGCGGAGGACACCGTCGGCCGGCGCTGCCTCTGCAATGCGTTGCTCGCCGACGTCGGCCACCCGCAGGCGCGGGGCAAGGGTCGAGTGGAGCCGCCACTCGTCACCAGCGGTGATGACCTCGTGTCGCTCGGCCGCTTCCTCGGTGAGCGGACCACCTACGGCGCCAAGGACGTGCTGGACTACCTCCTCGGCGGGGTGGCGCAGGCGTAGAGTCAGGCCGGCCAGAATGACTTTGTGGTCCCAGGGGAGCTTTCCCCTGGGACCACAAATCATTTCATCCGTCGCGTCGCCCTTCCGTGGCCTCCCCGTTGAGGCTCATCCGGCCGCGGGGCGGATCCGTCCTGCCTAGACAGTGGTCTTTCTGTGGCCGACCATCCGGAGCAGCCCGTTGATCGCCACGTGCGCGATCAGGTACACCACCATGGCGATGATGATGGGAATGGCCAGTGTGCTCCCACCCTCCCCGGTCGGGCTCGCCACGATCCCCCGGAAGGGCGCGTAGAACGGGTCGGTGATCGTGCGGATGAACTGGACGAACCCGCTGGATGAGTTCGCGGCGATGAGTGCCAGGACCAGGCGGATCCCCAGCAGCGCATAGATGAGGTAAAAGGCGTAATCAATGAACTGCGAGCCGCGTGCGGCAGTGCGGGCGTGGCTCACCACGCGCTCGCCCTTCACGGTCTCATCGATCGCGTGATCGCGCATCTGTGCCGCGACCGCGCCCACCCGCGCCTGATCGGCGGCGGAGCCGGTGGCAGCCTGGCTGGCGATCTCGGCGTTCACTCGGCTCTCGACCTTCGATCCTACCGCTGCACTGTGTGCCGCCTGGCGGGCCTCGGCCTCGGCGACTTTGACGTCGGTCATGTTCCCCTCGGGTTGAATTGCGGCATTGCCCTGATGATTACACGAGGCGACGCCTCGGCACAATCACCCGATCGGCGTACTCCAAGTGCGGTCCAGTCACGGTGCTGGTCGACACGGGATGGCCCTGGTTTCGCAGGCTCACGCCTGCACTCGGCTCGTCGGTCCTGACGGACGGAGGCGGTTAAAGAGCAGTGCAACGCGTAATTCTGGTGACAGTGATCTAGGCGTGGGCGCCCAGATTCATTCCATGTGGCACCGCCTCTATTACCATCTTATCTGGACGACGAAGCTCCGTGAACCCTTGCTTGACGCTACGGCCGCGCGCTTCCTCAGCCGGTTCCTTCGGGTCGTGGCGGCGCAGTACCGGGTGCGGATCCTCGCGGTCGTGGCTGTCCGCTCACACATCCACATCCTGCTCTCCGGACATCCGCAGACAGACTTCCCCAAGCTGATCGGGCACTTGAAGGGTGGCAGTGCAACGATCTGGAACAAGGAGTACGCCCCTGAAGAGGGTTGGACCTTGCGGTGGGGGCAGGGCTACGGCCTATCCACGGTGGGTAGGACGCAGGTCGAAATAGTCAGGGCCTATCTTCGAGCCCAGCCGCAGCACCACCCGCTTGAGCAGATCGAGGGGTGGGACGGGGATAGGTCTTCACACGAAGAGCTGCGGTAGCCCGCACGGCAGACGAAACTGCCACCGGTGGGCGTCAGCCCCATAGCCTGTCCTGAGCGTAGCGAAGGAAGCCGAGTGGGGGCGTCAGCCCCCGAATAGTGTGTCCATCTCCCCCTCTCGAGCCGATGATCCCGTTTGCGGCGTCTCGCCCGGCCCCCTACGTTTCCAGCTTACTCGTACCGCCGGAAGCCATCAAACATGTCCGACCTCCCCATCCTGATCTTCGTTGCCGCCGCAGTCGTGCAGGCGATGGCCGCCATTCTCATCTATCGCTCCACCCGCGCGACCTCAGGTGGGGGCGGCAGGGCGGGTGCGGCGACGGACAAGGAAGCGGCTCGGCTCCTCGCCGCGCGCGCCCGGGCCCTCTACGCCAAGGTCGACGGGCTCCCGGTCTCTCTGCTCGGTCCGGGCGGGGACAAGCGCCTGCGGGAAGCGCCGCTCTGGTCGGCCAGCGACGTCACCGAGCTCCGGCCCCGTTCGTCGTTCCTCCTCTCGCTCTGCGAGGAGCCGATCGCGAGCGCCGAGGCGGCGCTGCAATGGATCCTCCCGCAGGCCGAGAAGATCAGGAGCTCGTCGAAGGACCAGGGATTCCATTACGTCGACTTCCCCCATGACAAGTGGAGCGCGATGCATCACCAGGCACTCGACGGGCTGCACCTGCTCGAGACCTACGGTGAGGTCGCGGCACAGACCATCGATGCGCACACCAGATAGTCCGCCCTGCGCGGCTTTCGTCGCGACCCTCGCCCTGCTGATCGTGGTCGGCTGTACGCCGGTCGAGGCGCCCCGGCCGCCGTTCCGCGCCCTCGGCACCGAGCCGTTCTGGGCGCTGCAGATCGACAGCGTGGGCCTCCGCTTCATGACTCCCGAGGACCAGGTGGGGGCGCTGTTCGCGCCGGTCGCCATGACCCACTCCGGCGACACGTTGCACTGGGCGGGCGCGCAGGAAGGGGGGACCATCGACGCTCGGATCTGGCCCGGGCAGTGCTCCGACGGGATGTCGGACCGGGTCTGGACCCACACCGCTCGCGTGCAGGTGAGCGGGACGACCTACCACGGTTGCGCGACCATTCTTGTTCCCGGCGGATCACCGGGTCCCTCCCCATGAGCGTCGTCTCGCCGCCCCTCGGTCGGGTGTTCCTGGTGTTCGCCCTGACCTTCGCTCCGGCCACCCTCGTGGCGCAGTCGCCGGAACAGCGGGCCGTCGTCGCCATCGTGGAGGCCTTTCACGACGCGCTCGGGCGCGGTGATTCGACCGCGGCGCTCCGTCTCCTCGCACCTGGCGCGCTGATCCTGGAGGCGGGAGGGCTCGAGTCCCGCGATGAGTACCGAGCCCATCACCTTCCGGGAGATATCGCCTTCGCCCGATCGGTCTCGAGTCGGCGGGACGAGCCCGAAGTGATCGTTGCTGGGGATGTCGCCTGGGTGGTCGGGACGAGTCGCTCCTCGGGAATGTTCGGGGACCGTGCGGTCAACAGCGCGAACGCCGAGCTCGTGGTGTTGAGCCGGAGTGGCGAGGGTTGGAGGATCCGCGCGATCCACTGGTCCTCGAGGACGATCCGGACGCCTTGACCACGACTCGGCCGAGCCGATCGTTGGCTCGCGCCGCGCCCCCAGCCCCCGGCCACCAGTACCCCGCACCCTTAACCATCATTAGCTTCCCCCCAAGCAACTTCTTCGACCCCGGGGGAACGGTGCGTAACTCCTTGTCGCTATTGCTGTTGGCGGCCATGGCCGGGTGCGGGGGCGGAAGCTCCCAAGGGCCGGAGCAACCGAAGCCCTCTCCCTTCCTCAATATCCCGATGGCCACGCCGGCGCTCTCCGGCCAGAAGGTGGCCGTGCTTCCGCTCACACTCGCCGTCCCCGACCTCGCCCTCTCCAGCGACACCCTGCTGAGCGTGCGCGCGAAGGTGCTCCCCTGGGCCGATTCGTTGGTGCTCGAGGCGCTCACCGGTCGCGCTCCCGAGGTGACCTGGGTCGGGCCGCGGGAGCTCCGCCGCGCCGCTCGGCGCGCCACCGGGCTCGCCACCGATCCCGACCATATGGGGCACGCGCTCCTCCGCGATCCGCTGCTCAAGGTGGTCCCTGACCCGCTCCGCTCGCAGATCCGCACCCTCGTGGCGCTGGTCGACGCGCGGTACGCCCTGGTCCCCGCCTCCGCGGTCTTCCTCAAGGAAGCGAATGGCAACGTGAAGGTGGAGCTGAAGCTCGTGATCGTGGATGCCCGCACCGGAGTTCCGGCATGGCGCTCGATCGCGGTCGGAAGCGCCACCACTCCCGCGATGGCGCTCCGTGCCGCCCTCGCCGCCGTCCTTCCCGTGGCAGGAGTCCAGTGATGACGTACGACGTGACCGTGATCCCCGGCGACGGGATCGGGCCCGAGATCACCGCCGAAACGATCAAGGTGCTCGAGAAGACGGGGCTGAAGTTCCGCTGGGACGAGCAGAGCGCCGGGATGGGTTCCGTCGAACGCCGCGGCAGCCCCCTCCCTGACCCGACGATCGATTCGATCCGGAAGAGCGGCCTCGCCCTCAAGGGTCCACTGACAACGCCCAAGGGGGGGGCCTTCCGCTCGGTCAACGTCGCGCTCCGCAAGGAGTTCGAGCTCTTCGCCAACGTCCGTCCCGCCCTCGACATCGTCCCTGGCGGCCGCTACGGTGACATCGACATCGTCCTCGTGCGCGAGAACATCGAAGGGCTCTACATCGGGGTGGAGCACTTCATCCAGGTCGGCGACGACCCCAAGGCGGTGGCCCAGTCCGCCGCGATCGTGACCCGCATCGGCTGCGAACGGATCATCCGCTATGCCTTCGAGTACGCACTGGCGCACGGCCGGAACAAGGTCACGGTGGTCCACAAGGCGAACATTCTCAAGACCACCGGCGGCCTCTTCCTCGAATCGGGAGAGAAGATCGCCAAGGAGTACGCCGGCCGAGTGGCGATGAACGACCTGATCATCGACAACTGCGCGATGCAGCTCGTCCTCAAGCCGCAGCAGTTCGACGTCATCGTGACGACCAACCTCTTCGGCGACATCCTGAGCGACCTGATCTCCGGCCTCGTGGGCGGCCTGGGGCTCGCTCCCGGCGCCAATATCGGGACCAAGGCGGCGATCTTCGAGGCGGTGCACGGTTCCGCCCCCGATATCGCCGGGAAGGGGATCGCCAACCCCGCGGCCCAGATCCTCGCTGGCGCGCTGATGCTCGATCACATGGGCCACCGCGCCCACGGCGACAAGGTCCGCGAGGCGATCCGCCGCGTCATCGTCGACGACAACATCCGCACCGGCGATCTCGGCGGGAAGGCCACCACCAGGGAATTCGGCGATGCCGTCGCCCGCCGGGTGGGCTGAGGTCCCCTGCGCCAAGTGCGGCGCACGGACCAGGGACATCGCTTTCGGGGAGTATTGTCCGTCGTGCGCCGCCGAGCGCGACGGGAGGGCCCTGAAACTGGCCCGGTTCCTCTCCCTGGGCACGACGGCGCTGGTGGTGCTGTATGTGGTGTTCTTCGTTCCCAACAACGGCATGGCCCGTGCCTATGGGTGGATCGCCGTCATCGCAACACTACTCATCGTGCGACGGGTGACGTTCCGCGTCGCGCGGGAATTCTTGAAATAGGGAGAAATATGCCTACGACCGTTGCCGCGCGGCTTGCCGCGCCGTTTGAATCCCGTTCGGTGTCCGTTGTGGCGCAGCTTGCTGCGCTTCCTGCCGCGCGGCTTGCCGCACCGTTTGAATCCCGTTCGGTGTCCGTTGTGGCGCAGCTTGCTGCGCTGTTCCTCGGCTCGGCCCTGGTCAGCACCTCCTTGTCGGCGCAGCAAGCTGCGCCACAACGGGGCCCGGAAGCGGCCTCGACCTCTGTCACGCTCTACCAGGACGGCCGGGTGCTCGTCCGCCGCGCCTTCCCGATGCGCATCCCTCTCGGTGCCTCGGTGCAGCGTGTCGCCCTCGGACCGGTCGACCCGTCAAGCCTGGTGAGCCTCGATTCGAGCGTTTCGATCACCGGGGCCTTCACCTCTCCGGGTGCCGATCCTGATGGCGCCCTCCGTGCCGCGGTCGGAAAGCTCCTCACCTTCCGCTCGGGGATCGCGTTCCGGGATACGGTGAGCGCCACTCTCGTCGGTGTCGACCCGGCGCGCGTGCGCTTCGCCGACGGGACGATCTTCTTCGGTCTCCCCGGCCAGCCGACCTTTCCGGCCGACCAGATCCCCGCCCAAGCGACCGCCGACGTGCGGGTGCAGGCGCGCCGAGCGGCAGACCAGCTGCGGCTGGGCGGCTTCGCGCCGGGCGGAGGATGGAACGCGATGTATGCGGTCGTGCTCCGCGGTGCCACGGGGCAGGTGAGCGGACTCGCGAGCTTCACGGCGCCCTTCACCGCTGAGGACGCCGAGGTGCAGCTCCTGGCCGGGCAGGTGAACCAGGCGCAGCAGGCACCACAGATGCGCCAGGTCGTCGGAATGGCTGCGCGCGCGATGGAGGCTCAATCCAGCGACGTCGCCGGTCAGCAGAAGGTGGGAGAGTTCCATCTCTACACCCTCGGCGGCCGCCACCAGCTCCGTCCCGGCACGATGACCAGCGTCGCCCTCTTCGAGCCCGCCACCGCGCCGGTGGCCAGGAGCTACGAAGTGCACTCGTCGGTCCCCTTCTACGGATACTGGGGCCAGACCGGTGACGAAGGAGAGACGCCGGTGGCGGTGTACTACACCCTCACCCGCGCCCGCCGCACTCCTTTCGGCGATGCGCCCCTCCCGGGAGGGGCCGTGCGGATCTTTCAGCCCGACAGCGCCGGCCGCCTCCAGTTGATAGGAGAGGCGGGGCTCGGTCACACCGCCCCCGGCGAAGAGCTCCGGATCAACGCCGGCAGCGCCTTTGACCTGGTCGCCAAGCGGATCCAGACCGACTGGCAGCAGGGGACCGAACCGGTGCCCGCCGCGCCGCGCCGGACTCGCACATTCGTCAACTCAGCCTACGCCGACACCCTCCGCAATCAGGGGGACACGGAGGCGCTTATCGACGTCCTCGTCGAGCGGGGAGGAGACTGGCGCATCATCGAGAGCTCGCAGCCTGCCGAACGGCTCACCAGCACCCGGGCGCGCTTCCGGGTCAAGGTCCCGGCGCGGGGTGAGGCCGTGGTGACCTACCGGATCAGGGCCACCTGGTGAGCGACGTCATCATCGTCCACGTCGCCGACCTGCACTTCGGTCGGGACGCCGACCTGGCGCAGGTCGCGGCGATCGAGAAGTTCGTGAGCGAGCTCCGCCCCGATGTTGTCTGCCTCACTGGCGACCTGACCCAGCGCGCGCGACACGGCGAGCTCCAGCGCGGGCTGGCCTTCGCGCAATCGCTGGGGCGCTACGCCCCGGTACACGTGATTCCCGGCAACCACGACGTGCAGTGGTGGCGGGCGATCTTCCCGTTCGGCAAGGCGCGGGTCCGGTGGCGCAAGTTCAGCCAGTATTTCGGCGACGACCTCGCTCCCGTCCTTTCCACCCCGCGGGTCGTGGTCGCCGGGCTCCTGACGAGTTACGGGATCACCTGGAAGTCGCTGACCTTCAACCTCCGCGACCTCACGGTGAAGGGGCACCTCCCCAAGAAGGAGGTGGCCCGGGTCAAGAATCTCCTGATGGGCGCGCCGCCCGCAGCGGTGCGGGTCGTGACCCTGCATCACAATGTGCTCCGCGGCCAGATCTCCAGGCGGATGGGGCTTTCGCGCTGGCGCACCGCTCAGAAGCGACTCCTCACCATCGGCGCCGACGTGATCCTCTGCGCCCACGACCATCAGGAAGGGGCCGGCCAGATCGATGGTGTCCTCCCGGTGAGTACCACCGGCACCCACACCGGTCGCACCCGCGGCAAACGCCCGTCCGCGTTCAACGTGATCCACGTCGACAAGCAGGCGGTGCACATCGTGCACTACCGATGGGATGCCGCCGAAGGGCTGTTCCATCCCTCTACTGAATCGGTCTACGCCCGCCACCGGGGTCCCACGGATGCTCCCGTTCCGGTCGGCGGCTGACCTCCAGGAGGTCGGGGAGACCCCCCGCCTCTCGATGCCCGCGCGCGAGCTCCTGGCGCGGCGCCTCGAGCGTCTCGGCGTGCACCGCATCCTCGGCATCCGCGGCCTCGTGGTGCATCACAACCGGACTGTGATGCTCAGCTATAACGGCCGCGGGGTGCTCCGGCTCCACGCCGGCTTCGCCCAGGCTCCCGACCGAGTACTCGAGGCGATCATCCGCTTTCTCATGCCTAGGGTACCGCGCTCGGAACGCCGGGAGGCGGAGAAGGAGTTCCTCGCCTTCCCGGTCTTCGATCACGCCGAAGCGCCGGCCCGGCGAAAGGTCAGTGAACACCCCCAGCCGGGGGACGTGGCGTTGCTCCACCGGCTCGAGGAGATGCACCGGAGGCTCAATGCCGAGTATTTTGGGGGCCAGCTGGGACCGATCCGATTCCGATTGAGCGGCAGGATGCGGACCCGCCTCGGCGAACTGACCATCGACCGGAAGAGCGGGAAGCCGACGGAGATCGCACTCGCCCGCCGGCACCTCCGGGCGCACGGATGGAGCGAGGTGGAGCACACCGTGCTGCACGAGATGGTGCACCAGTGGCAGGCCGAGACCGGGGTGGAGGTGGACCACGGCCCCGGCTTCCGGCAGAAGGCGCGTGCGGTGGGGATCGTGCCGAGCGCGGTGCGTGATCTGGGGCGGCGGAAGGCGGGATGAACGGCAAGGCACAGAGGCTGCTGGCTATTGGCTTCTGGCTGATCCCAACAAGTGCTCGCGCCCCCATTAGGAGCAGCCAGTAGCCAGTAGCCAGCAGCCTTTGGTCAGTAGCCAATACTCAAACGCACAAAGAAGGCACAGATGGCCAGCGTAGCCACCGCATTCACCGGCGTCGACTTCTACGACATCGACTCACTCCTGAGCGAGGAGGAGCGCGCCATCCGCGATGCCGTCCGCGCCTGGGTGGACGAGAACCTGATGCCGGTCATCGGCGACGCCTACATCGAAGGGAAGTTCCCCAAGCAGCTCATCAAGGGGATGGCCGATCTGGGGATGTACGGCGCCAACCTGCCGGAGGAATACGGCTGCGCGGGGGTCAACAACGTCGCCTACGGGCTCATCATGCAGGAGCTCGAGCGGGGGGACAGCGGCATCCGCTCCTTCGCTTCGGTGCAGGGTGCGTTGGTGATGTACCCGATCTACGCCTTCGGCTCCGAGGAGCAGAAGAAGCATTGGCTGCCGCGGCTCGCCAAGGGTGAGGAGATCGGCTGTTTCGGCCTGACCGAGCCCGACTTCGGCTCCAACCCCGGTGGGATGATCACTACCGCCAAGGAGACCAAGGACGGCTGGCTCTTGAATGGCGCCAAGATGTGGATCACCAATGGCTCGCAGGCCACGGTGAGCATCATCTGGGCCAAGACCGGTGCCATCGACGACATCAAGGGCATCCGCGGCTTCATCGTCCCGACCAAGACCAAGGGGTTCACCGCCAAGGACCAGAAGGGGAAGCTCTCGCTCCGCGCCAGCGACACCAGCGAGATCGTCCTCCAGGACGTCCTCGTCCCCAAGGACGCGATCCTTCCGAAGACCGGGGGCCTCAAGAGCCCGCTGATGTGCCTCACGCAGGCGCGCTACGGGATCTCCTGGGGGGCCATTGGCGCGGCGATGGCCTGCTTCGACGAGGCGGTGCGCTACGCCAAGCAGCGGAAGATGTTCGACAAGACCATCGCCGCCACTCAGATCCAGCAGGTGCGCCTGGCCGACATGCTCACCGAGATCACCAAGGCGCAGTTCCTCTGCCTCCAGCTCGGCCGGCTCAAGGACAAGGGGACGATGACCTCCGACCAGGTGTCGCTCGCCAAGCGGAACAACGTGAACATGGCCACCGAGTGCGCCCGCGAATCGCGCCGCCTCCTCGGCGCCAACGGGATCCTGGTGGAGTACCACTCGATGCGGCATATGGCCAACCTCGAGTCGGTGTACACCTACGAGGGGACGCACGACATGCACTCGCTGATCCTGGGCCAGGCCATCACGGGGGAGCAGGCGTTCCGGTAGGCGGTCCGGCGCTGGGGCGCTTGGGCGCTGACAGGACAGGAGCCGTCCCGAACGGAGTGAGGGACCTACTCGATCCTGGGTAGGTCCCTCGCTCTTCCTTCGCTGCGCTCAGGACAAGGCTCGGGACGGTTCCATCTTCCCAGCGCCCCAGCGCCGCCTGACCGCCATACCGCCATACCGCCATACCGCCTTACCGCCTATTTTCCCCCCGCATTCGACCACCGGGGAACCCGTGAAGATCGCAGTCTGCATCAAGCGCGTGCCGGATATGGACGGCCGCTTCACCATCGCCGCCGACGGCAAGGGGCTCGACGCCGCCGGCCTCAAGTACGATATCGCCGACTTCGACGGGTACGCCGTCGAGGTCGCCCTTCAATTGAACGAGAAGCAGGGTCCCGGCGAGTCGGTCGTGATCTCCCTCGGTCCCGACGGCGTGCAGGAGACCCTCCGGAAGGCCCTCGGCATGGGAGTCGACCGCGCCATCCAGCTCCAGGCCGCCGAGGTGCCGTTCGATGGGAGCGCCATCGCGTCCGCACTCGCGGCGGAGCTCAAGGAGGGGGGGTACGACCTTATCCTCTTCGGCCGGATGGCCACCGACAGCGCCAACCAGAGCGTGGCACCGATGACGGCCCAGATGCTCGGCCTCCCCTGTGTCACCGCGGTCTCGAAGCTCGAGATCAGCGGCGGACGCGGCACGGCGGAACGCCAGCTCGAAGGGGCCAGCGAGTCGGTCGAGTTCCCCCTCCCGGCGGTGATCTCGATCGATGAGGGGGTGGCGCGTCCCCGGCTCCCGTCGCTCAAGGGGATCATGGCGTCGAAGAAGAAGCCGCTCGAGGTACGGCCGGCCCAGCTCGGCACGGCACGACTCACCATCAGCAGGATGGAGCTCCCCGCCGACCGACCCCCCGGCAGGATCGTGGGAGAGGGTGCCGCCGCGGTGCCCGAATTGATCCGTCTCCTCCACGAAGAAGCGAAGGTGCTCTGATGGCCAACACATTCGCGTTCGCGGAGTCGCGGGGCGGGGAGCTCCGCAAGGTCGCCTTCGAGATGGTCGCGGCCGCCCGCCAGGCGGCCGACAGCACCGGGGGCGGTGAGGTCACCGCCCTCTTGATCGGGGCTCCCGGCATCGCGTCCCAGGCGCCGCGGCTTGCCAAGGTCGGTGCCGATGTCGTGATCGTCGTCGAACACGCGGGGCTCGAGCGCTACAGCCCCGAGGTCTTCGCAGCCACCGCGGCCGAGCAGATCAAGCAGGGGGGACATCGGGTCGCCTTCTTCTCCGCGTCGGCGCAGGGCCGCGACCTTGCTCCCCGAGTTGCCGCCACGCTCGGCGTGAGCCTGGCGTCGGACCTCACCAGCTTCGCCATCGAGGGAGACGCGCTCACCGGCAAGCATCCCACCCACACCGGCAAGATCATCACGTCGATCTCGCTCGTCGACACTCCGGCCATCGCGACGCTCCGTCCCGGCGCCACCCGTGTGGTCGATGTGGTCAAGGCCGGCACGGTCCGGAACGCGCAGCCGGCGATGGATCCTGCGGCCGCCAGGGTCGTGGTCACCGCCGTGGGCGCCAAGGGGGGCACCAAGCTCGACCTGGGCGATGCGCCGGTGATCGTGAGCGGGGGCCGCGGCCTCAAGGAAGCGGCCAACTTCAAGCTGGTCGAGGATCTCGCCGCGGCGTTCGGCAACGCGGCGGTCGGCGCCACCCGCGCCGTGACCGATGACGGCTGGCGCGATCCCTCGACCCAGATCGGCCAGACCGGCCGCATCGTGAGCCCCGAGCTCTACGTCGCGGTCGGCATCAGCGGCGCGATCCAGCACCTCGCCGGGATGCGGACCAGCAAGGTCATCGTCGCCATCAACCGCGACAAGGACGCCCCGATCTTCAAGGTCGCCGACTACGGCATCGTGGGCGACCTCTTCGAGATCATGCCGACGCTGACGGAGGCGGTGAAGCAGGCGCGGGCTTAGTACGACCTCACCCCCAACCCCCTCTCCCTTGCGGGAGAGGGGGCTTTTTCTTGCCCGAGGCACCCCCTTGTGTCTTGCCCGCGCCGTAAGTTGCGGGGGGGAGGAGCCCGTCACCCTCTGGGGCAGGAGCCCGTGGGAGAGCAAGGGCCCTCCTCGCCTAGGTCCGCCGAGCCCGTACAGTTGCCCGG
>JBDSIR010000114.1:0-6953 GCA_039917855.1 Gemmatimonadales bacterium
CCACCAGCGGGGCCGAATCGGCCAGATCGGCGAGATCGGCATAAGTCGGCGAAGGCGGCATCGCTGCAGCGACGGGATCCTGCGCGGCGAGCGGGGCCGTCAGCAGCATGGCAGCGATGGCAATCGCTTGGGTCGGGCGGATTGGACGACAGATCATCAACAAACTCACTGATTTAAGGACGACTGGCGCGGGCGCTTCGGGCTTTCCCGGGTGACTGGAACAACCCTATCACAGGTGAATTGGGTGTTAATGGATAAAGCGTTGCGCGCCTCCGCCTTCGGAGTTATTGCTCCGGAAAAGCGGGCTAAACCATAACCAAGGCCCGCAATCTGCTCTCCCGGGCAGCGGGCCCCGCAGGGCAACCGGATTGACCGGCAGGGTGGAAGTTGGGAACTTGACGCGGCGTGACAGCTTATGCAGGACCGCATCGAGTGGCTGGCCGGCGTGCGCGCCGGGGAGACCCTCGGCGCGCCGGTCGCGATGCTGGTGTGGAATCGCGACTGGGACAACTGGAAGGACGTGATGGCGGCGGAAGGCACTCCGGGCGAGGCCCGCCGCCGTCGGCTCACCCGGCCGCGCCCCGGCCACGCCGACCTTACCGGCGTCCTCAAGTACGGCCGCGAGGACGCCCGCGACATCCTGGAGAGGGCCAGCGCCCGCGAGACCGCGGCCCGGGTGGCGGCGGGCGCACTGGCCCGGCGGCTCCTGGAGGAGCTCGGCATCGAGGTCGGGAGCCACGTGGTATCGCTCGGTGGCATTGCAGCTACGCCGCCGGCCGAGCTGCCGGTCCCGCTCAACGCCGCGAGCGACGCTTCGCGGGTGCGGATGCTCGACGCCGGGGCGGAGTCGCAGGCGGTGGCGCTGATCGACCGGGCCCAGAAGGACGGCGACACCTTGGGCGGGGAGGTCGAAGTGGTGGCGCGCGGAGTGATGCCGGGCCTCGGAAGCCACGTCCATTGGGATCGGAAGCTCGACGGCCGCCTTGCCGGGATGCTGATGTCCATTCCCGCGGTGAAAGGGGTGGAGATCGGTCTGGGGTTCACGGCGGCGCGCCGGCCCGGCTCCCAGGTGCACGACCCGATCGTGGCGGCGCCGGCCGATCCCGCGGCGGGTGGCTACCGGCGGCTGTCGAACCATGCCGGCGGCCTCGAAGGCGGGATGACCACCGGCGAGCCGCTGGTGGTGCGGGTGGCGATGAAGCCGATCGCCACGCTGATGAGTCCCCTCGCCACGGTCGACCTGACCACCGGTACCGCGGCCCAGGCCCAGAGCGAACGCTCCGATGTGACCGCGGTGCCGGCGATGGGTGTCATCGCCGAGGCGCTGGTCTGCCTGGTGCTCGCGGAGGCAGTGCTCGAAAAATTCGGCGGCGATTCGCTGGTAGAGCTTCGGCGGAACGTCGCAGGTTACCAGGACCAGCTGCGTGCACGGTGGGCGACTCTGACGGGTCTGCCCGCGGAGGAATGATCCGATGACCCAGCGACACATCATGCTCGTGGGACTTCCCGGCGCCGGCAAGACGACCGTGGGCCGTCTCGTGGCCCAGAAGCTCGCTACCGGCTTCGTGGACTTCGACCAGGTCCTGGTGCGGAAAGAGGGGATGCCGATCTCGCAGATCTTCGGGCTCCACGGAGAGCAGAAGTTCCGGGAGATGGAGCACCAGGTCGCGGAGAACGCGCTGAGCGGCCCTCCCGGTGTGCTGGCCCCCGGGGGCGGGTGGTCGGCCCAGCCGGGACATCTCGAACGGGCCCGTGAGGTCAACTGCTTCGTGATCTACCTCCGGGTATTGCCGAGCGCGGCGGCGGGCCGGGCCGGAGGGGATGGCACCCGGCCGATGCTGGTGGGGGACGACCCGGTGGCCCGGATGCGCCAGCTGACCCAGGAGCGCGAGCCATTCTATATGAAGGCCGACGCCACCATCGGGAACGACTCGCCCAAGACCGCGGAACAGACCGCGGAGGAAGTGGTGAAGCTGGTCCGCGAAATGGCGGGCTGGAGCTGACCATCAACTCGTTGCCAGGCAGGGTCTTGAGCAGCTCGCGCTTGCAATGGGACCCGACCCGGTCTTTTTTGGTCCGGGAACCGGTTGACGTTCTGTTGAAGCGAGCACTGCACGTTGGAGCTAAATGACGACTGGTAAGAGCGTGGCGAAGAGCCCGGCAAAAGCGAAGGGAAAGGTCAAGGCCAAGGCGCCGGAGTTGGCGGTCACCTCCGAGACCCCGACCAAGGTCTCGGCCGGGACGGGCAAGGTCTCGGCCGGGACGGCCAAGCTACCGCGCGGCCCGAAAAAGGCCGCGGGCCCTGTCGCGCGCAGCGGCCCCACGCTGGTGATCGTCGAGTCGCCCACCAAGGCGAAGACTATCGGCAAATACCTCGGCGCCGGGTACGACGTGAGGGCGACGGTCGGCCACCTGATCGACCTGCCGACCCGTGAGCTCGGTGTCGACGTGGACAACGGCTTCGCGCCGAAATACGTGGTCATCAAGGGGAAGACCAAGACCCTCAGCGAGATCAAGAAGGCGGCGCGCGCGGCCCGTGAAGTGATCCTGGCGACCGACCCCGACCGCGAAGGCGAGGCGATCGCCTGGCACGTGGCCGGCCAGCTCGGCGACAAGGTGCCGACCCGCCGGGTCCTCTTCCAGGAGATCACCAAGGACGCGGTGAAGGAGGCGATGGCCAATCCGGGGGAGATCGACCCGCAAAAGGTCAACGCCCAGCAGGCCCGCCGCATCCTCGACCGCCTGGTGGGCTACAAGGCGAGCCCGATCCTCTGGCGCACCATCAAGACCGGTCTCTCGGCCGGCCGGGTGCAGACGGTGGCGCTCCGGCTCATCGTGGAGCGCGAGCGCGAGATCCGTGCCTTCACGCCCGAGGAGTACTGGTCCATCGGGGCGCTCTGCGCCAAGGATGGCCAGGAGTTCGAGGCCGAACTGAAGAAGATCGACGGCAAGGAACCTGATCTCCCCGATGCCGCGACCGCCGAGCGGGTGGTGGGCGAACTCCAGAAACTGCCCTTCGTGGTCACCAAGGTGGAACAGCGGCAGCGCCGCAAGCAGCCGAGCGCGCCGTTCACCACCAGCACACTGCAGCAGGAAGCCAACAAGAAGATCGGGTTCAGCACCAGACGCACCATGCGCGCGGCGCAGGACCTGTATGAAGGCATCGACGTCGGAGTGGAGGGCCCGGTCGGCCTCATCACCTACATGCGGACCGACAGCGTCCGGGTGTCCGACACCGCCATCGCGGCGGTGCGCGACTTCATCGTGCAGCATTACGGCAAGCCGTACCTGCCGGAAGCGCCGATCGTGTACAAGAAGGGGAAGGCCGCCCGGGTCCAGGATGCCCACGAGGCGATCCGCCCCACCGACGTGCGCCGCCGGCCCGAGGACGTGGCCAAGTTCCTGTCGCCCGACCAGGCACGGGTGTACCAGCTCATCTGGCAGCGCTTCGTGTCCTCGCAGATGATGCCGGCGGTCTACGACATGACGATCGTGGACTTCGACCTCGCCGACGGGAAGTACCTGTTCCGCACCAGCGGCTCGATCATGCGGTTCGACGGGTACCACCGGCTCTACACCGAAGGGCGCGAGGCCGAGGAAGGGAAGACGATGGACGACCTGTCACCCATCCCCCCCCTGGCGCAGGGGGACAAGGTCGATGTGAAGGAGATCGTCCCCGACCAGCACTTCACGGAGCCGCCGCCCCGCTTCTCCGAGGCGAGCCTGGTGAAGGAGCTCGAGCGCCTCGGCATCGGCCGGCCGTCGACCTATTCGGCGATCGTGTACACGCTCACCCAGCGTGAATACGTCAAGGTCGAGACCCGTCGCTTCTTCCCGACCGAACTGGGCGAGCTGGTCGAGCAGACCATGGTCCAGCAGTTCCCCGACATCTTCGACGTGACCTTCACGGCGCAGATGGAGGACGACCTCGACCGGATCGAGGAGGGTTCGGTGACCTGGCAGCACGTCGTCGGGGAATTCTACGGTCCGTTCCTCAAGGATCTCGAGTCGATCAACATCGAGGAGCTGGTCCTCGGCCGCCTCGGCATCAGCGACCCCGGTCCCTGTCCCAAGTGCGGGTCCAAACTCGAATTCAAGAGCGGGCGGTTCGGGCCGTACTTCGCCTGCGTGCGCTACAAGTCGAAGAAGGAGCGGGAAGGGAAGCCCGAGAGCGAATGGTGCGACTACACCAAGCCGCTCAAGCAGCAACGCGCCCCCGACCGCGAGACCGACGAGAAGTGCCACCTCTGCGGCAGCGCGATGGTCATCAAGACCGGACGGTTCGGCGAATTCCTGGCCTGTACGACCTATCCCACCTGCAAGGGGACGCGCTCCATCCCGCTCGGCATCAAGTGCCCCAAGTGCACCGAGGGGGACATCGCCGAGCGCCGCAGCAAGCGGGGGAAGATCTTCTACGGCTGCCTGCGCTACCCGGCCTGCGACTTCGTGGCCTGGAACAAACTCCTGGTCGAGCCCTGTCCCGCCTGCGGCTATGTCGGCCGCGAGCGGAAGATCACCAAGGCGGAGGGCGACGTGCGCACCTGCCTCAAGTGCGGCCACAAGGAAGTGGTCGCGGAGCCGGAAGAGGCGGCATTGGCGTGAACGCCACCGTCATCGGCGGGGGACTGGCGGGCTGTGAGGCCGCCTGGGCCCTGGCCGAGCGCGGAGTGAAGGTCACGCTGCACGAGATGCGCCCGGTAGTCCCCACGCCGGCGCACCAGACCGACCGGCTGGCCGAGCTGGTCTGCTCCAACTCCTTCAAGTCCACCGACCTCACCAACGCCCACGGCCTCCTCAAGGCCGAACTCGCCGACCTCGGCAGCCTGCTGCTGCCGGCGGCGGAGCGCGCGCGGGTACCGGCCGGGACCGCCCTCGCCGTCGATCGCGACCTCTTCAGCGCCGACGTGCACGGCCAGGTCACGACCCATCCCAACATCACCGTCGTCCGGGGCGAGCAGGTGGCACTGCCGAGCAATGCCGTCGTGGCCACGGGCCCGCTCACCTCTGCCGCGCTGGCCGATGCGATCACCGCGCGGCTCGGGACCGGCTCGCTCGCGTTCTACGACGCCATCGCGCCGATCGTGAGCGTCGACTCGCTCGATCACGAGGTCCTGTATGCCCTCTCGCGCTACGGCAAGGGGGAGGGGGACGACTACCTGAATGCGGCGATGGACCAGGAGCAGTATGAGACCTTCCTCAACGCCCTGATCGCCGGCGACCAGTTCAGCGGGCACGCCTTCGACCAGGTGCCTTACTTCGAGGGGTGCCTGCCGGTGGAGGAGATGGCGCGCCGCGGGCGCGAGACGCTGCGGTTCGGCCCGATGAAGCCGGTGGGCCTCGCCGATCCGCGGACCGGGAAGGAAGCGTGGGCGGTGGTGCAGCTCCGGCGCGAGGACAAGGCGGGGCAGATGTGGAACCTGGTCGGGTTCCAGACTCGGCTCCGGATCCCCGAGCAGCAGAAGGTGTTCCGCGCCATTCCCGGCCTGGCCGGGGCGGAGTTCCTGCGCTACGGCAGCATCCATCGGAACAGCTATCTCAACAGCCCCGCGGCCCTCGGTCCAGGACTCACGGCCAAGGACGACGACTCCCTCTTCTTCGCCGGCCAGCTTACGGGAGTGGAGGGGTACGCCGAGTCGCTCGGCACCGGACTGATGGCGGGGATCAACCTTGCGCGACGGCTGCAGGGGAGGCCGGTGGCGGTCCCGCCGCCGACCACGATGCTCGGCGGGCTGTATCGGTATCTCCGCGAAGCCGACCCGAAGCATTTCCAGCCGATGAACGCGAACTTCGGGTTGCTCGACCCGCTGGAGGGGAAGGTCAAGAAGGACCGGAAGAAGGAACTCCTGGTGGAGCGGGCCCGGGCCGACTTCGCGGCGTGGCGGTCGCGGCTATGACGCCGCGACGGCCAGTGGGCCGGTCGGCCAGTGGGCCGGGAGCCGGTCCAGCGCCCCAGCGCCCCAGCGCCCCAGCGCGGGCCCACTTGCCCACTGGCCCACTGGCCCACGTGGCAGAGTTCCTCCGGCACGTCGCGGACGAGAAGCAGCAGTCGCCCAATACGGTCAAGGCATACACCCGCGACCTGGCGGTATTCACCGAGTTCTGTGGTGGTCATTACGGCGAGGGGTTCAGTTGGGCCAAGCTCGACCGCCAGGGACTGCGCGGCTTCCTCGGCGAACTGCAGCGGCGGGGGCAGTCGAAGAGGTCGGCAGCCCGGGCGCTCTCGGCGGTGCGGAGTTTCTACCGGTACCTGCAGACCCATCACGACCTCGCCGTGCCCGCGGTGCGGAGCGCGCGTGCGCCCAAGCTCGAGCGGCGCCTGCCGAGCCACATGGACATCACCCAGACCGAAGCGGTCTTCGCGGGGGCCAGCGTGCGCGCGGAGGGGGGTGACGTCGCGGCGGTGCGCGACCTGGCGATGCTCGAGCTGTTCTACTCCAGTGGACTCCGTTTATCGGAGCTGGCCGGCGCCGACCTGCCCGACCTCGACCTCCTGGGCGACCAGATAAAGGTGCGAGGGAAGGGACGCAAGGAACGGATCGTGCCGGTGGGGCGGCAGGCCAATGGGGCGCTCCGCCGCTGGCTCGACCACCGCGAGACGCTGGCAGCGCGTCCAGGGGCCGATCGGCGGGCGCTGTTCCTGAACCTGCGGGGCCAGCGGCTCACCGGGCGGAGCGTGCAGCGTGCGATGCACAAGCTGCTCGAGGTCGCCGGGGTCGACGGCCTCAAGGTCCACTCGCTCCGCCACACCTTCGCCACCCACCTCCTCGATGCGGGTGCCGACCTGCGGGCGGTGCAGGAACTGCTGGGGCACGCCTCGCTCAGCACTACCCAGATCTACACCCACACCAGCGTCGATCGGCTGAAGCAGGTCTATCGGAAGGCGCACCCAAGGGCGTGAGGGGTGAGGGGTGAGGGGAGCTGCTCCTCACGTTGTCATCCCGAGCAGAGCGAGG
>JBDSIR010000115.1:0-6394 GCA_039917855.1 Gemmatimonadales bacterium
CCAACACCTTCGTGAGCCAGGGGACGACGGTGACCCTCACCGCGACCCCCACGGGCGGCGCCACCTTCACCAACTGGACCGGCGACACCACCTCGAACAACGCGGCACTGGCACTCCCGATGGGACGGCCGTTCAACGTCACCGCCAATTTCAGCGGTGCGGTGGCCGTTTCCTACGACCAGGCCACCGTCGCTATCCTCGGCATCACCCCCCTCACGGGCCCCCAGGCCACTTATCTCGACGCCATCGGGAACAACAACGCCACCTATGACCTCGGCGACTACCTCGCCTTCCTCAAGGCGAATGGGTTCGTCCTTGCGCCCGGGATCCTCCAGCGTGTGCAGGGTGTCCACACCCTGACGCCGATCAAGGAGCAGTGATCATGCGCGCTCTTCGCATCCTCGGACTTATGGCCCTGGTCGGTCTGGTGGCCAACTGCGGTGGCGGCGGTGGTGGCGGCAACGATCCGGTGCCGGGCCTCCTCACCCTCACCCTCAATACGCCCAATTCCGACGACGGGGCGCTCCTCTTCCGGGTGACCGGCGGGGTCGTCGACTCGGTGTATGCCACAGGGATGATCCAGGACGGCTCGTATACCGTCCAGCCGACCTATACCAGGATCGTGGTCGCCGGCAACATCGTCGATGGCGCCGTGGCCCAGATCAAGGTCGCCGATGTCGGCGACGTCGCCAGCTACTCGGTGATCATGGAGCAGGTGGCGGTGCGCATCACCAACACCCAGCGCTCCCCGGTCGGGTACAGCATCAGCGTCTCGGCGCCCTAGGCTGCGAGAGGGGAAGGTGTGAAATGGGGAGGGGGACCGGTCGAAGGCCGCTCCCCCTTCTTCATGTGCCGTCATCCTGAGGGAGCTTCAGCTCCCGAAGGATCTCCGGCCGGTATCGGCGCGATCCAACCCGGCACCGGCGCTTCCCTGCTCGGCCCATCCCAGAAGACGGCAGATCTCGGCCATGCAGCCCGGAGATCCTTCTGGGCCTGAAGGCCCCTCAGGATGACAGCGTGCAAAATGGAGCGGCGGCCATTGGCTGGTTCAAGTTGCCGTCTTGCCGTCTTGCCGTCTTGCCGTCTTGCCGCCTTGCCGTCTTGCCGCCTTCGACCGACCTTTGAGCGATGCAACGTCGCGAGTTCCTTTCCCTGACCGCCACCGCCACGGGTGGGCTGGCGCTCGCCGTCTCCGTGGCCGCCTGCCGCAATGATGGCGCCGCGCCGGCGGAGGGTGCGGTCTTCGCGCCCGACGCCTGGATCCGCGTCGCCGGCGATGGCACGGTGACGGTGGTCCTCGCGCGGAGCGAGATGGGGCAGGGCGTCAGCACCGCTCTCCCGATGCTGGTGGCCGAGGAGCTGGAGGCCGACTGGGAAGCACTCCGGGTGGAGCAGGCGCCGGCGCACGAGGCATACGGCAATGCCGAGCTCCAGGCGGGCGTGATGATGACGGGGGGGAGCAGCTCGGTGCGGGAGGCGTGGGAACCGCTCCGTCGTGCCGGTGCCACGGCGCGCACCCTGCTCATCGCCGCCGCGGCCGCGGAATGGGGTGTGCCAGTAGCAGAGTGTCGTGCGGAACAGGGGGCGGTGCTCCACACCCGGAGCGAGCGGCGCGGCGGATTTGGCGAGTTCGCCGCCGCGGCAGCTCGGCTACCGATCCCGCACAAGGTGGCACTCAAGGACCCGAAGGATTGGCGGCTCATCGGCCGGTCGCTTCCCCGTCGCGACGGGCCCGACGTGGTCACCGGGCGGGCCATCTTCGGGCTCGACGTCAGGGTCCCCGGGATGCTGTATGCCTCGGTGGAACGGGCACCGGTCTGGGGTGGGTCGGTCAAGACGCTCGACAGTACCGCGGCGCTCGCTTTGCCCGGCGTGCGTCATGTCTTCGACCTCGGCGACCGTGTGGCGGTCGTCGCGGACCGTCATTGGCAGGCGCTCCAGGCGCGGCGCAGGCTTGCGGTCACCTGGGACGACGGCCCGCTCGCGTCGCTCTCCGACGCCACGATCGGCGCGCGGATGCGGGAGCTGGCGGACGCCTCCGAGGGGGGTGTGGCGAGGAATGAAGGGGACGCACCCTCGGTCCTCGCCACCGGGTCGGTGCTCGAGGCGGAGTACGAGGTACCCTTTCTGGCCCACGCCACGATGGAGCCGATGAACTGCACCATCGATCCGCGGAGCGGCGAGATGTGGGGGCCGACCCAGTTCCAGGACGGCCCGGCGATGATCGACGGCGGCGGTGCGCGCGGCAGGCTCGCCAGCGGTCTCGGGCGCGGTCCCAATCACGCCAAGGTCCACACCACTCGGCTCGGCGGCGGCTTCGGGCGCCGGTTGGAGATCGACTATGTCATCGAGGCGACGGAGGTGGCGCGGCGCGCGGGAGTGCCGGTGCAGGTGGTCTGGACCCGCGAGGACGACATGCGGCACGACGTCTACCGTCCCCGCGTGTTGCACCGCTTGAAAGCCTCGGTCGACGACTCCGGACGGTTGCTGGCGTGGCAGCAGCAGATCGTGGCGCCCTCGATCGCACGGAAGTACGTGCCGCGCATGGTGCCCGACCTGGTGGTGAAGCTGGGCGGGCCGCTCAAGGGAGGGGTGGACCAGAGCACCGTGGAGGGGGCCGCCGACACCCCATACAAGATCCCCAACCTCCGGGTGACCAGCCTGATGGCGAACGTCGGTGTGCCGGTGGGCTACTGGCGATCGGTGGGGCACTCGCACACCGCCTTCGCGGTCGAGTGTTTCGTCGACGAACTGGCCCGGAAGGCGGGCACCGACCCGGTGGAGTTCCGCCGCCAGCTCCTGTCACACCTGCCGCGCTACCGTGCGGTGCTCGACCTCGCGGCCGAACGGGCGGGGTGGGGCACACCGCTGCCGGCCGGACATGCCCGGGGAGTGGCGTTCCACGAGTCGTTCGGGAGCCGGGTCGCGGAGGTGGCGGAGGTGTCGCTGGAGCGAGGGCGGGTGCGGGTGCACCGGGTGGTCTGCGCCGCGGACTGCGGGACGGTGGTGCACCCCGACCTGGTGACCGCCCAGCTCGAAGGGGCCATCATCTTCGGGCTGAGCGCGGCGCTGTTCGGCGAGGTGAATGTGGAGGGAGGGAAGGTGAAGCAGTCGAACTTCCACGACTACCAGGTGGCGCGGATGAGCGACTCGCCCCGGATCGAGGTCCACCTTCTGCCGAGCATCGGGCTTCCGGGCGGCGTGGGAGAGGTGGGGACCCCGCCCATCGCGCCGGCGGTGGCGAATGCAGTCTATGCGTTGACCGGGAGGACGGTGCGGAGGTTGCCTATCAGAGTCTAGAGTCTAGAGGCTAGAGTTCAGAGTTCAGAGGAGGAAGGATCCCGACAGCCTGCATGGGTATGGACCGCGCAGGCGGAGTAATGGTTACCACCTTGGACGGCTGAGTGGCGATCTTGGGCTGAGCAAGGAGGCAGCCGTGGGAGACTTTCGCAAGCTGAAGGTATGGGAGAAGGCGCACGCGCTTGTGTTGCGCACGTATCAGGTGACTGGGACCTTCCCCAAGGCCGAGACTTACGGTCTCGTTTCCCAGCTCAGGCGTGCCGCGGTCTCGATCGGTTCCAACCTCGCCGAAGGTACTGGTCGTGGCAGCAAGCGTGAGATGGCCTATTTCGTCAGGCTCTCTCTAGGCTCGACGCACGAGCTCCAGTACCAATTCCTCCTGGCGCGGGACCTCGGATGGATCTCAGGTGATATTTATCCCCCGTTGGAAGCTTCCGCGAAGGAAGTGCGCGCGATGTTGGAAGGTCTTCGCCGAAGCATGGAGGGGGGCCCTGATCGCTGAGCGTCGGAACCCCCCAACTCCAAACTCTAGACTCTAGACTCTAGCCTCCCACTACCATCCCTCTGATTTGACGTCCGCCAGCACCCCTTCGAGATCATTGAACTTCACCGACTTCACCGCTCCTGGCAGGAGCGGCAGTTCCGTTTCGGTGACGGGACCGGTGACCAGGATGCGGGTGCGGAGCATCCGTCCGTCATTGAGCTCGACCGTGACGGGCACCCACATCTGGAAGGCCGGGGGCACGTTGGTCTGCTTGACGCGGAGTTTGACTCGGAAGCGCCCACCATCGGCCGGCTCGGCGTGCCAGGCCCAGGTATAGGTCGGGATCTGGGTGCCGTCGATCCACTGGTCGAAGAACCAGCCGAGGTCGGCGCCAGCGTGCTTCTCCATGACCTGCCGCAGATCGTCGGTGCTTGCCGACCGGCCGTTGTACGTCGAGTAGAACTCCCGCATCGCGTTGGTGAAGCGGTCCTCGTTCATCGTCGAGAGCTGCAGCAACAGGATGCGCAGCATGTGCATCGTCCACGCGCCCTTCTGGTACACGGCATAGCTGTAGTACTGGGGATCGCGTCCGGTCCCGGTACGCCCTCCCAATGACACGGCGCCGAGCCGCCCCCGGGCCGCCAGAATGTTCCCCCGCCATTCCCGGAGCATGCCCAGGTACTTGTCCATCTCGCCTCGGCGGGTCTGCATGTACCAGAGCCCCGAGAAGTCCGCGATCCCTTCGCTGAGCCAGCGGTCGCGGTAGCTGGCAAAATCGACCCCGATGCCCCACCACTGGTGGGCCACCTCGTGGGCACGGAAGGACTGGTTGTATCCGGTCTGATCGGTCCCCATGAAGGTGAAGTAGGAGAGATGGACAAGTCCGGGGAACGCCTCGCCGTGCCCTCCGGGGATCTCAGTCGCGAAGAATCGTGGCTCCTGGGGTGGGCCATACACCGAGGTGAAGAAGCGCATCGCCGAGGCGACCTCGTCGGTGATGACCCCCTTCACGTTGCGCTCGGTCGCGATCCGGTCGCCGGTCGCGAAGGCGCGGTGCCCGGCCTCGGACCAGAGCAGTGTCACGGGGGGTGAGCCCGGGGTGCTGATATCGTAGCTCTGGAACCGGCCGATGTTGAACGACGCGTTCCGCATCGGGGCCGCGTGCACCCAGTGGGTGGTGACCATGCGTCCGGAGGTGCTGCTGTCGGTGAGCACGCCGATGCTCCCGATCGGATGCCCCACCGGTGTGTGATAGGTGATGTCGAAGCTCGCCTTCGCGAGGCCGTCCACCGGGCTCGGGTACCAGCCGATGGAGGACTTGAGGACGAACCAGTCGCCATAGCGCTCGAGGAGATCGCCGTGATAGTTGAGCCGCAGCACGGGGGTGTCACCCCGCTCCAGGCGTGTCGGTGCCCGGACCCACATATAGTAGGCGTCGTTGTTCTTGTAGACCTCGATCTGCGCCCCATTCCAGCGGGCGGAGTCGACATCGAGTTCGGGATAGAGAAAGAAGGGGATCCAGGGGCCGTACCCGTCGTCCGGGACCTGCAGGTGCGCATCGGCGGTCGCGGCGAATGACACGCCGCCATCGAGTGCTTGCGGCATCCTCACATCCAGCACATAGCGCGCCACGCTCACCTGGCGACGCCGGGCGTCCCGGGGCGGAGCGGGTCGATCGGTCCAGGCGAACTGGGTGACCCACTCGGGATCCACGTCCGCACCGGGGGCCTGGTCCTTGACGCCAAGACGGACCGGCTCGGGATCATCCGGATCGAGCTGGAGGATCAGTTCCTCGCCACGTTCACGCTGGATCATGGCGAAGAACATCCCATTCTCGCGCCCGTTCAGGATCGGCTCGAGGAAGCTCGGGTCCCAGGTCCGGTCCTTGTAGGTCTTCAGATAGTCGCGCGCCCGGGCCAGCTGCTGCCGGAGCGGGCCGGGCGCTTCGGCATGCTCCGCAGTGAATCCGGTCCGGTAGATGTCGTCGAGGGTCCCATCGGTGAAGAAGAGCACCACGCTCGTGAGCGGGGCATCGAGCTCCTCGACGCCAAGGTAGTGCCGCATCCGCTCGCGCTCGACCGGCGTCGGGGCCTTGAACAGCAGTCGACCCTGGCCCATGAAGATCGCGCCGATGGTTCGCCCGTTGACCGTGGTGAGCGGCCACATCCGGCCATCCTGCAGCGACAGGGTCGCGGCGTCGCGGGTGATGATGAAGTTCCTGACCCGGAAAGAGCTGTCCTCGATCGGTTGGAGCCGGTCCAGCTCGGCCAGGACCGGTGCGATGGCCGGGGCCGCGGTGAGCGGGGTCTGGGCCGGGACCGGTGCGGGGACCACGGCGGCAAGGGCGGCGCACAAGACACAGGCCGCGACGAAGCGTCGAATGCAGGGCATGGCCGGTCCGGATGTGGGAGGGATGCTGCAGGGAGGTTAACCGCCGCCGGGCTTCCGGCAAGGCCCGCTACTCCACCGTCTTATGGAACCTGCCCACCGCGAGTGCGATGAGGATCACGCCGAACGCCGAGAGGATCGCCCCTTCGTCGAGCAGCTGGGTGAACGCCACCCCCTTGATCAGCACCCCGCGGAGCACATCGAGATAATACGTCAACGGCA
>JBDSIR010000116.1:0-3045 GCA_039917855.1 Gemmatimonadales bacterium
TCCCCTGGGACGAGCGTGACCAGGTGCTGGCCTACGTCTTCAAGAAGTATCCCCATCCCCGCGCCGCGATGGTGGCCAATCACAACACCTTCCAGCCCCGCGGCGCACTCCGCGCGGTGGCCATCGCCCACGGGCGCCCACCGGGCGAGGTCACCGAGGTGACGCGTCGCTTCCCCTGGTTCGCGGCCGAGAGCGAGCTGACGTCGCTCCTCAAGGAGCATCCCAACTTCAAGGCGATGGATATCGCGCCGAGCTGGATCGAGTTCGCCCGGGAGGCGCAGAAGATCATCGGCGTGCCGCGACACCTGTCGCTCCATCCGGGAGGCGTGGTGCTGGCACCCGGCTCGCTCCACGACTTCGTGCCGACCCAGATCGCGGCCAAGCAGCTCGACGGCTTTCCCGACCTGCCGGTCCCCGTCATCCAGTTCGAGAAGGACGGCGCCGAGGATGCGGGGCTCGTGAAGATCGACCTCCTCGGCAACCGGTCCTTGGCGGTGATCCGCGACGGGATCCGTGCGGTGGCCGCGCATACCGGCAGGCAGATCGACTACACCTCGGATGATCCCGACAGTGACCCCAAGACCCGGGCGCTTTTCGCTGCGGGGAGCACGATGGGGGTGTTCTACACCGAGAGCCCCGCATCGCGACAGCTTTGCGCCAAGAGCAAGGCCGACACCTTCGATCTATTGGTTCTCAATACCAGCATCATCCGCCCCGCGTCGAACAAGTACATCCGCATCTATCTCGAGAGGCTCCACGGCAAGCCGTGGGAGCCGCTGCACGAGTGCCTGCGCGATGCGCTGGCCGAGACCTTCGGGGTGATGGTGTATCAGGAGGACGTGGTGAATGTGTGTGCGGCGTTCGCGGGGATGCCGCTCTCGGTCGGTGATGGGGTACGGAAGGCGCTCAGCAAGAAGCGCCCCACCAAGGCACTCGCGGCATATGCCAAGGAGTTCGCCGAAGGGGCGCTCAAGCTGGGGCGCGACCCTGCGACGATCGAGACCGTCTGGCATATGGTGCTGAGCTTCGCGGGGTACTCCTTCTGCAAGGGGCACTCCTGTTCGTACATCAAGGTGGCCCAACACAGCTGCTATCTCCGGGCCCACTACCCGGCGGAGTTCATCTCGGCGGTGCTGGCCAACGGCGGGGGGTTCTATCGGCCCTTTGCGTATGTGGCCGAGGCGCGGCGGATGGGGCTCAGGATACTGCCACCGGATGTGAATGCCGGGCGGTGGGAGACCCATGGGCGTGATGACTGGATGCGGATCGGGTTCCAATTTGTGAAAGGACTGTCGCAGGATGCGGCCGCACGGCTGGAGGCAGTCGGGCGGCCTGTCCTGAGCGGCAGCGAAGGATCGGGCGGCGACCGAAGCGACCCACAGGAGCGTGCAGCGCGACTCGGCCGCGAGGAAGGGGCGGTCCGCTCCATCGAGGACCTCTCTCGTGAGGTGCGGCTGTCCCGTGATGACATCCGGACCTTGATCAAGGTCGGCGCCTGTGACAGCATCGCAAACGGTCGTACACGCCCCCAGATGTTGTGGTCGATCGACGCCGAAAGCTCCGAACGTGGTCCGAGGGAGCAGTTGACCGCCGGACCGCCCGACCGCCCGACCGCCCCTCCGCTCCCGGAATACACCGACGACCGTCGCCGCAGGATGGAATACGAGCTCCTCGGCTTCGTCATCGATCATCACCCGATGGCGCTGTATGAAGATCAGCTCGTTCGATGGCACACCGTGAAGAGCACCGAGATGGCGGCCCACGTTGGGCAGACCGTGGTGATGGCGGGGATGCTCACCACCGCCAAGCCGGTGAGCACAGTCAGGGACGAGCCGATGGAGTTCGCCACCTTCGACGACGGTCACGGTCTGATCGAGTCGGTGCTCTTCCCCGACGTCTACCGCGCCCGCGCGCATATCCTCTTCGACCAGGGGCCCTTCCTGCTGCGGGGGAAGGTGGAGGAGGAGTTCGGGGCGCTGTCGTTGACGGTGCTGGACGTGAAGAGGGTGGATCGGCTGCGAGACCCCGCGCGAAGCGCGCTTCCCCGTAAGAAACCGCCCGCGGCCGTTGTGGCGCGGCTTGCCGCGCTGGAGGAGAGTGGCTGATCCTGTTGTGGCGCGGCTCGCCGCGCATCGTTCACGTGGGACAGTGCTTCGCGAGCCACCGCCGCGGGTTGTTCGCGAAGTACTCCCTGATCTTCTGGACCTCAAAGTCGGACCGTACCACGCGCTCCCAGTAATTGTGCTGCCAGAAGGCGGCAGCCTCCGTTCCGCGCAGAAGGTTGACGTCCCTTGTGATCCCACCTTTCAGGCAGCCGACGACACCGCCAAGTCCTGCCGGGACATGTGCATTGAACTCAAGCAGCACGTGTACGTGGTCAGGCATCACCACGTGGTCGATGACTGCGACCTGAGGCCGCCAGATCGGGAGCAACTTCAAGTGTCGTTGAACGACTTCGCCGAATGGCGAGAGCACGACCTCGTCCGCTGCGACTCGCCCGAGGCACCTCGCCCTCAGGTCAGTGACAAGCGTGACGAGGTAGATTCCCGGAGAGCGGTAATCAAAGGTCTTGAGTCTGACGTCGTGACGTCGCATGCGCCACGCTAGCGCAGGACGGGTCGATGGTCGTCACCCGAACAACGCGGGCCGGGGCGGGAGAACGCGCGGCAAAACGCGCCGCAACGGCCCCACAAGCCGCGCCGCAACAGGTGGCGACCGTTCACCTGAAGAACGCGGGCCGGAGCGACAAAATGCGCAGCAAGCTGCGCCACAACGCGACCTCGGCGGGACGATCAGGCGCGGCAAGCCGCACCGCAACAGGTGGCGACCGTTCACCCGAAGAACGCGGGCCGGAGCGACAAAATGCGCAGCAAGCTGCGCCACAACGCGACCTCGGCGGGACGATCAGGCCCCACAAGCCGCGCCGCAACAGGTGGCGACCGTTCACCTGAAGAACGCGGGCCGGAGCGACAAAATGCGCAGCAAGCTGCGCCACAACGCGACCTCGGCGGAACGATCAGGCGCGGCAAGCCGCGCCGCAACGGG
>JBDSIR010000117.1:0-4086 GCA_039917855.1 Gemmatimonadales bacterium
CGGGACGCCAAGAAGGAAGCGCGCGAACTCCTGATGGAGGCGCGCAAGCAGGTCGAGGCGGCGATCGCGCTGGCCCGGGAAGCGGCGGACGAGGAGAAGGCCAAGGAGGCGCGGCGGGTGCTGGAAGCTGCGATCCAAGAGGGGCGAGAGTCTAGAGCAGAGAGTCTAGAGTCAGGACGCCGGGTCCGAGGTGGTCGGGCTGGTGCTCTAGACTCTAGTCTCTCAACTCTAGACTCTAGTCTCTCAACTCTCGTCTCGGGCGACGAAGTCCGCATGGCGACCGGCCAGACCGCCCAGGTCGAGCAGATCCGGAAGGACGGACGCGTGGTCGTCAGGGCCGGGGCGGCGAAGTTGACGGTCGATGCTGGCACACTCGAGAAGTTGGCCGGCACGGAGAAGCGCAAGGAGCGCCGCAAGCAGAACGCATACGCATCCGCATCCGCATCCGGCCCTTCGGAGGTCGACTTGCGGGGAATGACCGGCGATGAGGCCCAGACCGTGGTCGAACAGGCCCTCGACGCCGCGATCATCGGCGAGCGCCCTCTCCTCCGCATCATCCACGGGATGGGGACCGGCGTGGTGCGCGAGCGGGTCCAGCGCGTTCTCAAGGCCGACCGACGGGTCAAGACCTTCGCCTTCGCCCCGTCGGCCCAGGGCGGCACCGGCGTCACCATCGCGGAGTTCGACGCGTGAGCCGGATCCCCGATGAGACCATCGAACAGGTCCGCGACGCAGCCGACCTCATCGCCATCATCGGCGAATCGGTGGAGCTCAAGCGCACCGGTACCGATTACCGTGGCGCCTGTCCCTTCCACGGCGGCGCCCACCGCAACTTCGCGGTCATCCCGCGGAAGGGGATGTACTACTGCTATGTGTGCCACGCCGCCGGCGACATCTTCACCTACCTGATGAAGCGCTACGGGATGGACTATCCCACCGCGGTGCGGCAGGTCGCGTCGCGCGTCGGCATCGTCATCCCCGAGGAGACCCAGCGCACCGGTCCCGACCCGCGCGAGCCGCTCTATAGCGCGCTCTCGACCGCCCACGACTGGTTCCAGCGCCAGTTGCGCGAGTCGCCCGATGCGGAGTCGGCACGGAAGTATCTGCTGGGCCGAGACATCCCTCTGGAGACCGCGGGAGAACTCGGCTTCGGCTGGGCTCCCGGTGGTACCGCCTTCCTCGAAGAGATGAAGAAGCTCGGTGTTCCCGCGCCGGTGCTCAAGGAGGCGGGGCTCATCGTCGAGCGGGACGACGGCAAGATCGTAGCGCGCTTCCGCCAGCGGCTCATCATCCCGATCCACGATCCGCGCGGACGCGTCGTGGCCTTCGGAGGCCGGATCCTGGGCGCGGGGGAACCGAAGTACCTCAACTCCCCCGAGTCGCCGGTCTTCCACAAGGGGCAGCAGCTCTACAACCTGCACGCCGCCAAGAACGCGATCCGGAAGGAAGAGATCGCGGTCGTGGTCGAGGGATACTTCGGCACCATCCGGATGGTCCTTGCCGGGATCGAGCACGTCGTCGCCCCGCTCGGCACCTCGCTCACCCCGGATCAAGCGCAGATGCTGACCCGATTCACCAGGCAGGTCATCATCTGTTACGACAGCGACGGTCCCGGGCTCAAGGCGGCCTTCCGCGCGGCGGATGAGTGCCTGCGCGCGGGGCTCCGCGTCCGCGTGGCGACCCTCCCCGACGGACTCGACCCCGACGATCTGGTGCGCGCTCAGGGCGCCGACGCGATGCGGAAGATCCTGGCCGACGCGATGGACGTCCTGGAGCGGAAGATCGACCTGCTCGAGAAGAAGGGCTGGTTCAGCGGTGTGGAGCAGCGACGCTCGGCGCTCGACCGGCTCCTGCCCACCATCCGCGCGACGAAAGATCCGATCCAGCGGGAGATCTATCTCTCCACGGTCGCCGATCGGGCCAAGGTGAGCGTCGCCGTGCTGCAGGAGGAGTTGAAGCGTGGGGAGTCCCGATACGCTGGCCCCACAGGGTCCGACCGCCCGACCGCCAGTTTTCCCGATTACTCACCTCAGCGCTCCAACTCCCAAGCGCCCACCCGCCGCGGGGCGCAGGGACAGGCTGCTCCCGATGAGTGGGAGATGCTGAGGTTGTTGATCGCTGACCCGGACTGGGTGACCCGCGCGACCCAGGATCGCATTTCTCCTGAATGGTTCGACCGCCTGCAACTCCGCGAGATCTTCGAGGCACTTCAAACGGGTCGAGCATCGTCGCTCCCTGGAGGGCTGTCGCCCGAGGGGGAGCTCGTGTGGAGCGAACTCAAGGAAGCGGCCACTCGTTTCAATCTCGAGCGAATCGGTGACACGTACGAAGCGCTTCGCGAGGTTCTTGAGGCTCGTCCGCGCCTCCGAGAGTACGAACGCCTTATGGCAGCGATGGACCGCACCCCCCCGGACGAGCGCGGGGATCTGATACAGCGGCAGGCAGAGCTCCGGGCCGAGCTGCGGATGAAGTACCCGACGGCATGGAAGACGCGTGACAATCGTAAGTCACGACCAAGGTAGAACACATATCGGGGGTCCTAGATAGCGCACCCTAGACCCTAGACCCACGACCCTAGACTCTAGACTCTCTACTCTCGACCTCTCCAAGGGATCAAATGCACCCCGAACTTGTGAAGCTCCTGGACCTCCAGGCCAAAGACGCCGTCCTCGCCGAGATCGACGACCGCCTCGCCGTGGTGATCGAGGAGGAGGCCGCGCTCGATGCCATGGTGGAGCGTGCCGGCGAAGCCGCTCGGCAGTCCCGGAAGTCGGCGGCGGCCGCCGCCACGCGCCGCGATGAGTATGAGCAGCGGATCAACACCCTCAAGCAGCAGCACGAGCGCCGGCAGGCTCGACTCGAATTCGTGCGGAATCCCAAGGAGGCCAGCACCCTGATGGCCGAGCTCGACTTGGCGCGCGGGGTGCTGGTGCGCGAGGAGGGGGAGTGGATCAAACTGGCCGACCAGGTGAAGGCGAGCGAGCTCCGCGCCACCCAGGTCGAGGCCGAGGTCGACCTCGTGCGTGAGGGGCAGAGCGAGGTGCGCACCGCGCTCGCCGCGCGAAGGAGCGATGTCGAGCACGAGCGCTCGGTCGGGGCCAAGTTGCGCGAGGACTCGGGCAAGCTGGTCGAGAAGGGACTCCGCACCCGGTACGAGCGGCTCCGTTCGCCGCGCCGGCCATCCGTGCTCGTGGCGCTCAAGGGGCCGGCCTGCGGGGCCTGCAATACCCAGATCCCCATGAACCGCCGGGCCGCGGTCAAGGCAGGCGCGGTCATCGACGCCTGCGAGAACTGCGGCGTTATCCTGTACAGCGCCGAGTGAAGAAAGATGCGGGAAGTCGGGGGTGTGGGTGTTAGGGTAGGGGTGATGACGCGCACCTTTCCCATTCCTCCCCTCCGCTGGTCGGTGGCTGCTGCTGCCGACCCGGCGGCTGCGCGCGTGCTGGCAGAGGTGCTCAAGGTGCCGGTGCCGCTGGCGGCGCTCCTGGTGCAGCGCGGATCGGGGGACGAGAGCGTGGCGCGCAAGTTCCTGCGGCCGGAGCTCGATTCGCTGAGCGACCCGATGACGCTCGCGGGGATGGACCGCGCGGTGGAGGTGATCGTCGGGGTCGTGCGCGGCGGGGGCGTCATCCTCGTGCATGGCGACTACGACGTCGATGGCCAGTGTGCGACGGCGCTGCTGACCCGCGTGCTCCGGCAGGCGGGGGCCGACGCGCGTCCGTTCGTGCCCCATCGTCTGCGCGACGGGTACGATTTCGGGGCGGCCGGTGTGGCGTACGCCAAAGAGATCGGTGCGGCGCTCGTCATCACCTGTGACTGCGGCATTACAGCGATAGAGGCGGTGAAGGCGCTCAAGGCGCTCGGGGTCCGCTGCGTGGTGACGGACCACCACTTGCCGCCGGCCGAGTTGCCCGAGGCCGATGCGGTGGTCGATCCCCAGCGTCTCGACGACACCTCCGATCTCAAGACCCTCTGCGGCACCGGGATCGCCTTCAAGCTCGCTCAGGCGCTGGTCCCCGCCCTCGGTCTCCCGGCCAACCTGCCGCTCCACTTCCTCGACTACGTCGCGCTCGCCACGGTCGCCGA
>JBDSIR010000118.1:0-8357 GCA_039917855.1 Gemmatimonadales bacterium
GTGCCGGTCGGCGCCACGGTGGTGACGTTGCAGTTGCGGAGCTTCTTCATCGGGCGGACGCGCTCGCCCTGGGGGCCGCGCGCGGCGGTCTTGTCGGGACCCCAGATGCTCTTCTCCCACTCGGGGAACGGCCCGCGGATCCCGGCCAGCCGTTCCGACTCGATCTTGGCCTCGTCGTCCAGGAACTGCTGGACCCGCCGACCCATCGCCACAGCCTCTTCGGAGTCGTAGGGGATGCCGAGGCGGATGAGGAGGTCGGCGAAACCCATCACGCCGAGGCCGATGCGCCGGATCCGCTGGGCGAGATCGGTAATCTCGGGGAGCGGGTAGTTGTTGGCGTCGATGACGTTCTCGAGGAAATGGGTCGAGAGGTGGATCACCTGGCGCATCCCGTCCCAGTCGACCGCGCCATCCTTGACGAAGGCGCCGACGTTGACCGAGCCGAGGTTGCAGACGTCGTACGGGAGGAGGGGCTGCTCACCGCACGGGTTGGTGGCCTCGTAGGCGCCGAGGTGCGGCACCGGGTTGTAGTAGTTGGCCTTGTCGATGAAGAAGACCCCCGGCTCGCCGGTCTTCCAGGCGCCGTGGATGATCTGGCTCCAGACCTCGCGCGCTTTGAGCGTGCCAGTAGCGGCGCCGGTCTTGGGGTGGATCAGGTCGTATTCACCGTCCGACGCGACCGCATCCATGAAAGCGTCGGTGACCCCGACCGAGATGTTGAAGTTGGTGATCTTGGTCGTGTCATCCTTGCAGTGAATGAACCCCAGGATGTCGGGGTGATCGACCCGGAGGATCCCCATGTTGGCGCCGCGGCGGGTGCCCCCCTGCTTGACCACCTCGGTCGAGGCGTCGTACAGGGTCATGAAGGAGACGGGGCCGCTGGCCACACCCATCGTGGAGCGGACCACGTCGTTGGAGGGGCGGAGCCGGGAGAAGGAGAACCCGGTGCCGCCGCCCGACTGGTGCACCAGCGCCATCGCGCGGAGGGTGTCGTAGATGCCGCTCTTGCCGTTGGAGAGGGCGTCCTCGACCGGCAACACGAAGCAGGCCGAGAGCTGCCCCAGGGGGCGGCCGGCGTTCATGAGGGTGGGGGAGTTCGGCACGAAGTACCGCCGCGCCATCATGTCGTAGAAGGCCTCGCCCAGCGCCTCGATCGCCCCGTCGCTCGCGCCGAACTGCTTGTCGGGATCGGCCACGGTCCGCGCCACGCGCCAGAACAGGTCGGCCGACCCTTCGACCGGCTTCCCGGTCTCGTCCTTGATCAGGTATCGCTTCTTGAGGACGGTGGTGGCGTTGGGCGAGAGCTGCGGCTCGATCCGCGCGGAGGCGGATGCGGCGGGCTTCGGGGCGGACTTGGCCATCGTAAGCGATCCCTCGGGCGGCACGGGTCGATGAAAACGACCGGACTCAGGGGGGTCCGGAAACCTGGGTGCTTCTTTACGTCAATTGTGGCGATTCTGGGTGTCAGAACCCTGCGACAAGCGACTGCAGAAGTGGATTAGAAAACTAGGGAAGTTGGGGGGCCGACACAACGCTTGGGATAGCCCAGCAATGGCGCGGCGCTGGGGTCTTAACATCACAAAGGTGATAGTAGTTGCACCACACGCTCATCCCGCGAAGCGGCTTTTGACTCCTGCGGCCAGCCGAGGGCGGGGCGACCACGCCCCGCCGAGCCCGCACGGGAGGGTTCCACGTCACGGCGGCGCGGGGGCGCGCCGCCCTCGGCAAGGCTCCTTGAGTGAGAAGCAAGAAGCCCCTCCCCCGACAGGGGGAGGGGTTGGGGAGGGGTTGGGGAGGGGGCTCGACGAATAGCCCCCCTCCGATTTGCGGAGGGGGGTTGGAGGGAGGAGGAACGGAGGGCGGCTCTATCCACCCACTCTCGGGTAATTCCGAGCTCTATGCAGTTCGGCCTGCGCCACATAGTGCCGCCAGGTCTCGGTGATCCGTGCCCGGAGCACCTCGTCCACCGGGCGGATCACCCGCCCCGGCACCCCCATCACCAGACTCCCGGGCGGGACGATCATCCCTTCCGGCACCACGGCACCAGCGGCCACCACGCTCCCGGTCCCGATCACCGCCCGGTTCAGCACCACCGCACCCATTCCGATCAGGCACTCGTCCTCCACGGTGCAGCCGTGCAGGATGGCGCGGTGCCCTACTCCCACCCGCGCGCCGATGGTGCACGGGACCCCTTCGTCCACATGCACCATCGTGAGATCCTGGATATTGGTCTGTGCCCCGATGACGATCCTGGCGGTATCCCCCCGCACCACGCACCCATACCAGATGCTCGACTCGGCGCCCAGCGTCACGTCGCCGAGGACCGTGGCATTGGGGGCGATCCAGTATGTAGGGCCGCCCGCCTCGGGCGGCCTCAAGGTGCTGTCGGGACCAGCTGCTGCTGCACCCAGGAATCGACCGAGGTGCCGTTCTTCGACGCCGGGGTCCACTGCATCGCGCGGGCATACCGCTTGGCCGCCTCCTCGAAGGCGGGGTCGTTCGACGGCCGCACCGAGCGGACCTCGATCGTGGTCCCCTGCGCCGAGACGTGCACGTTGAGGATCGTGGGCCGAGCCCCCTGGAGATTCGGGTCGGTCACCGGCACTGCCGGCGGGGTGGCATCACTCGGCCGCGGACGCCGGTCCCAGCAGGCGTTGTTGATGTTGTACGTCGCGCCCGGCTCGGTGCAATTGGTGCTGGCGGTGCGTCCGGGCCCCGGGACGACCGGCGGGGTCTCACGGCCCGCCGGCCCGGCGGCGCCGGTCTGACCGAAACGCCGCAGTTCGGGGGCCAGCGTGAATTGCTGGTCCTTCGTGATCCGCACCCGAGACCGGAGGTTGTCGTACCCGGCGGAAGTGATCAGCACCTCGTGGTCGCCGACCGGGATGCGCACAGGGTTGGTCCGCATCTGGCGTCCGTCAAGCATCACCACCGAACCGCGCGGGAGCTGACCGATCCGGAGGGAGCCGCTGTCCCCCGGCGCCGCGGCGACGCCGGGGGTCGGGGTGGGCGCCGGGGCGGACGTGTCAGGCCGGTTGGGGGTCGCACTCGGCGTGTTGATCAGCGCCGCGTAGCCGGTGTCGACTCCCACCGCCGGATTGGCGCGGGCAGTGCTGTCGATCGCGACCGGCCCCGGAAGCACGACCCCAGCCGCCTGGGGGCGCAGCACGAACCAGTAGTACGCGCCCCCTCCACCGCCGGCGAGGAGGAGCAGCAACCCGATCACCATCCCCGCCGACGACTTCTTCGCGGCCTGCGGCCGAGTCGCGAGAGGTCGCCGTTCGGTCGGTCCGACCTTCCCACCCTTCACCGGCGGGAGAGGATCGGCGAACTTGGGGAGCGGTGTGGTCGTGGCGGCGTTGCGGCTGATGGTCGCTCCGCGCCCCACTCCGGTGGCGGGGCCGGCGATCGCCCCCCCTTCGAGCGCGGTCACCAGCTCGTCACTCGACTGGAAACGCTCGTTGGGGTCCTTCGCGATCATCCGCTTGACGACCTCGAAGAGCTGGCGCTCATCGGCCGACTGGAGCGACGGCTCGGGGATCGGCTCCATGATGTGCTTGTAACCGATCGAGAAGCTGTCGTCGCCATCGTAGGGCACCTGCCCCACCAGCGCCTGGTACGCCACGATGCCGAGCGAATAGATGTCGCTGCGGCCGTCGATGGGCTGGGCCCGGGCCTGCTCGGGGCTCATATAGTGCGGCGTCCCGATCGACATCCCGGTGCCGGTGAGCTTCTGCCCGCTGGCCGCCTTGGCGATGCCGAAGTCGGTCACGATGCACTGCCCGAACTCGTCGAACATGATGTTGTCGGGCTTGATGTCGCGGTGCACGATCCCGTGCTTGGCCGCGTGCCCGAGCGCGCCCCCCGCCTCGAGCAGGAGGCGACGGATCTCCGGAGGGCTCATCCGGCCGCGGTCGCGGAGCACGGTGGAGAGCGACTTCCCCCGCAGGAACTTCATCACGAAGAAGATGACCCGCCCCGACTTGCCGACCCGGTAGATGGGGATGATGCTCGGGTGCTCGAGCTGGGCGGCGGTGCGCGCTTCCCGCTGGAAGCGCTCGACGAACTCGGCGTCGAAGGCCAGCGAGAAGGGGAGCACCTTCACGGCCACCTCGCGCTCCAGCTGCTTGTCCTTGGCCCGGTACACGATGGCCATCCCGCCCCGGCCGAGCTCCTCCGAGATGTCATACTCGGAGGCGAGCGCGTCCTTGACCATGTCCATTTCGGTCATCTCGCCGCCGGCGATGGCCTTGACCGGCGTGGTGGCCGCTCCCCCGACCTCGAGGCCGCAGGAAGGACAATATTTCGATTGTTCGGGGAACTGGGTGCCGCAGCGGGAACAGTACATTACTGAAGGCTACGGGCTCCTACGGGGGGGCGTCAAGGTGAGGGCGCCCCGAGCACCTGGAAGACCGACCGGCGTCGCACCCTCCGACCCCCCTGCTCCGCAGTCACCTCGAGGGTGTAGCTCCCCGGCCGGAGCCGCGCGATGTCGAGGGTCCGCTGGATCGGGTTCCGGGTCCCGTGCGACTCTTCGTCGAACCGGACGCTGATCGCGGAGCCGCCGCCACCGAATATCCGGCCGATCGGCCCCAGCCCGCCGGGGCGGGAGACCTTGATCTCGGACCGGTAGTGCTCTCCCGAGGGGACGCCGAGCACTTCGAAGAAGAGTTCGAGCGGCACGTCGGCCCGATGCCCACCCGACGGGTTGAAGAACACGGTGTCCGCGACACTCCGGGACCAGCGCAGGTTGGCGTTGCGGGCGCCGAGGACCAGGTCGCTCAACCCCAGCTGCGCGGCCGAGCCGACCTCGACGGTATCGGGCGGCGACACGAGCCCCGCCTCTCCCTCCTGCACCGCCACCCGCCAGAGGTAGCGCCCCGGTGGCGCCACGACCGCGATCCGCCCCACCAGCCATTCGCCCCGCGGCACCGCCGCGTTGCTGACGAACAGGGTGGTGGAATCCACTGTCGCGATGATGCGACCGGTACCGACCTCCGTGAGCGCAAAGCGGATCCGCACCGGGTAGAGCGTCCCCCGGCTCGACGCCACCGGGCGGAGGCTCTTCCCCGGCACCGCCCAAGTCAGGTGGACGAGGGAGCTCCCTTCACGCTCACCTGCCGCGAGGACCTCCCAGCGGGCGTCGTCGAGTGCAGAGGGGAAACGGAGCCCGTAGCTGTCGCTCCGGGTCCCGATCACGATGCTCCGGCGTCCCGACATCCGTTCGCGGTCCATCATCCCGATGGTCCCCGCCCTGCCGCCGGCGAGGAGGCGGCCATAGAGCGGCGAGAGGCGTTCGCGCGATTGGAGCAGGTCGGACGCCGCATCCCGCACTGTCGGCGTCGCGGCACCGCCGCGGAGCGAGACGGCGGCATCGAAGCCGAGGATGTCGTAGACGCTCTCGACCAGCTTGTAATCCTGCACGTCCTCGCGGGCGACGAAGTGGAAGAGGAGGTCCCCCTCCGGGCGCGCGTACCGCCATGACAGGTTGAGCGGCAGCGTCTGCGACGTGACGGTGACCCGGTCGGTCGGCTCGCCGTGGCGGATGTAGATGAGCCCGCGGTCGTCGTAGTCGCGGCTGTAGGAACGGAATCGTTCCTCGATGCGATACTGCCGCTTGGCGCTCACCAGGCGGAAGTTGCGCCGCGCATACCACATCCGGCGGTAGTGCTCCGCGAGCCGTTCGCCCGAGCGGCGGAGGTCGCCCTGATCGCGCGTGGCCCAGAATTGGGCCAGCCAGCGCCCGCGCGCGGCGCCCTGGAGGGTGTCGAGCTCGGTGAGCGCGCTGTCATCGACCAGCTCGTGGAGATCGGCCCGGACCATCCGGTCCACCATCGAGTCGCCGGCCCCGGCCGCCTCGAAATACGGTGCCGCCCCGCGCAAGTTGCCGGCGCTCAACTCGGTGCGGGACAGCTCGAACCGGCCGAGGTCGGGATCGCCGCCGGCGGCGAGATAGGCACGAAAGGCCGCGGCACTGGAGTCGGCGTCTCCCACCTCGCGCTCGATCCGGCCGCGCGCCAGGAGCACCGGCGGTTGCAGCGCCGCCGTTGTGCCCGCCGAACGCCGGAGCGCTTCGAGTGCTACCGCGAGCCGGAGGTTGATCCGCTGCTCAAGAGCGGTGTTGACGAGCTCGGTGAGGCCGCGGGTGAAGGCGGGGTCCACGTCGGCCGACTTGGCGAACATCCCCGCCGCCCGGGTGAGTCGGTCCTTGCCGAACATCGCCTGGATCCCGGCGACGACGGCGACCTCCGAGTCGAGGATCCCGTATTCGGCAAGCCCGAGCCCGTACCAGGGCCAGGGCCATCGGGGCTGGAGGTCGGCGGCCCACTGGAACTCGCTGCCGGCGTCCTCGTTGCCGTCGCGGCGGCCAAGGCTCGCCAGGCGGAGGTCGATCAGCCCGATCCGGAGGTGCAGCATCGGGTCGTCTCGGCGGGTCCGCGCGAGGCCGATCTGGTCCCGCTCCAACTGGGCAAGGGCGCTCGAGTCGGTCACCTGCGCCAAGGAGTCCTGCAGCCGGTCCAGGGAGTCGCGTTGCTCGGGAGATTGAGCGAGAAGCGAGGAGCAAGGAGCGAGCAGCAGGCACGCCAAGGCCAATCCCCCTGCGGGGAGGGACTCACGCACCACGCACCACGCACCACGCACGCTTGTCACGGTATTGGAGACGCTCCGAGGCGGTCCCCCCGCACTACGGACGGAGGGGCGTTCCGGTTTGGGTCCGGGCCCGCTCGCGGAGGAAGGCGAGGGTCCCGTCATAGACCGCCTGGGCGTAGAGCCGCTGGCCGACGAGGGAACGGAGGGCATTCTCCTGCTCGGGGATCATCATGAACATCCCCTCGGTCAGGATCGACGGCATCCAGGTGGGCCGCACCAACGCCAGATCGCCGCGACCGACGCCGAGTTCGGGGATGCCGAGCCGGCGGACCAGCGCCGCTTCGACCGGTCGGGCCCAGGCGAGGGAGCGGGGCTGATTGTAGTAGACGCTCGCCCCCTGGTTGGTGAACGGGTTCACCCCATCGGGGAGGGCGTTGTTGTGGATCGAGACCAGGAGGTCCGCGTTGGCGCTGTCGGCGAAGCGGACCCGGGGCCAGAGATCGACCGGCACATCTTCGCGACGGGTCATGAGGACCGTGGCCCCGGCCGCCTGGTACATCCGTTCGAGCTGGAGCGCCACGCCCAGGTTCGCTTCGGCCTCGCGGTAACCGGTGGGCCCGGTGGCGCCGGTGGGAGGGTGGCCAGCGTCGATGACGACCTTGATCCCGGCGAGCGGGCGCGCGGCGTTGATGCGCGGGGGGCGCTTCACCTCGAGGATCAGGTCGGTGCCATCCCAGCGGGTGCGATAGCCCCAGACCCGATCGGAGAGATCGATCTTCAACGCCACTTCGTCACCTGCGACCTGCGACCATGCGACCTGCGACACGAGGGGATCGGCGGGGCCGTACTGGATCCAGTTGATGTTCCCCTGGGCGCCGAAGAAGGTGACGATGAGGCGGCGCTCCTCTTCGATCACCTTGAACGGCACCCGCCAGGAAACGGGGATCCGGATGGAGACTTGGGTCTCGGCGCGGGTGAGGCGCACCGAGCCGACCGAGGCGCCGGTCGCGGGGAGTCCTGCCAGGAGCGGCATCGCCTCGGCGGCATTGACCCACGCGGTCGACTCGGATGACAGGCGCACGCGGAGATCGGTGTTGACCCGTCCCGACACCTGGACACGCGTCCCCGTCGGGAAGAAGTAGTAGTACGTGCCGCTCGGTACCGTGCGACCGACGGTGATGCGGTCGGTGTCACCCTTGGCGGCGGTGTCGTCGTCGAAAGTGACCAGCCGCGGTGGACCATTGAGCGCCGCGATCTGGATCGGCCAGTTCCAGCGGGTAGTGTCGGCGCCGAGGATGACCTCGATGACCGGTCCGGCGGTAGGACGAGGGGGCGCTCCGTTCAGGCAGCAGGTCATCGGCGGAACGGGGAGCGGCCCGAGGAGGAGGCCGGGATCGCCGATCGGCGTGGCGTTGAGCACCCCGGCGTACCGGTCGGAGGCGACGGCGCGTCCCAGCTTGGTCGTGTCGGTCTCGAACGCGCGGGTCCCCCACGGCAACTCCGCCCAGCGAGGATCGTTGCTGAACGCGATGACGGTCCTATCCGGAAAGCGCACCTGCACGATCACACCCGGTGAGGCGCGCAGCGTGACGGGGAGGGGTTCGTCCCGGGGCCACCAGACTCGGCCGCGCGGCGTGACGCTCATCGTGTCCAGCCAGGGGCCGAAGGTCGGCGGCACGAACTTGACGGTCCGTCGGACCAGGTAGATCGCCTGCGCGGTGTCGGCACCCCGCACCGCTTCGAACTCCAAACTCACGACCGTATCG
>JBDSIR010000119.1:0-5701 GCA_039917855.1 Gemmatimonadales bacterium
CAACGCTTGATTTCGTGAAACATCGTGCTTTCGCGATCTCGCGAGAGGTTCACGGAGGCTGCCGCGCTGCTCTGATGGTGGGATCGCTGATCGTAGTGACGACAACGGCTGCGGCGGCCCAGCGCCCCGCCACCGTCCGCCTGGTCCCCGGGATGGTCATCACCCGGAGCGTCCGCATCACGCCCGGGATCTACCGGCTCGCCGCCAGCGCCTCTCCCGATTCCGCCCTCATCACCATCCGCGGCGAGGGCATCACCGTCGACTTCGCCGGCGCGACCCTTCAGGGCCAGGACCCCGCCGTCGATCCCGATCGGGCCACCGGCCTCGCCATCCTGATCGACGGCGGCCGAGCGGTCACCCTCAAGAACGCCCGCATCCGCGGCTACCGGACCGCCATCCGCGCCGTCGGCACCAGCGACCTCTCCCTGCTCGATAACGACCTCAGCCACAACTGGAAGCCGCGCCTCTTCTCGCTGGTGGGACATGAGAGCCTGGTGGACTGGCTCTCCTTCCACCACAACGAGGCGGGCGAGTGGCGGCGCTTCGGTGCCGGGATCGCGCTCGAGCGGGTGCACCGCGGCGTCGTACGCGGCAATACCGTGCGTCAGGGGATGAACGGGCTCCTCCTCACCCGCTCCGACTCCCTCCGCATCGAGCACAACGACCTTTCGTTCAACTCCGGCCTCGGCATCGGGCTCTATCGTTCCACCGACAACGTGATCGTGCGGAACCGGGTGGACTACAACGTCCGCGGCTTCAGCAATGGCTTCTACCGCCGAGGCCAGGACTCCGCCAACCTCCTGATGTTCGAGCAGAGCTCCCGCAACGTGGTCGCCTGGAACTCGATGACCCACGGCGGCGACGGTCTGTTCCTCTGGGCGGGGCAGCAGACGATGGACACCGGCGAAGGAGGCTCCAACGACAACCTTTTCCTCGCCAACGACTTCAGCCACGCGCCGACCAACGCGATGGAAGCGACCTTCAGCCGCAATTCCTTCGTCGCGAACCGGGTGATGGGGAGCGACCACGGTCTCTGGGGCGGGTACAGCTACAATTCCCGGATCATCGCCAACTGCTTCGCGCGGAACCGCGTCGGGATCGCCATCGAACATGGGCAGGACAACGTCATCGAGGGGAACACCTTCACCGGCGACTCGACCGCGATCCAACTCTGGGCCGATCCGGTCGAACCCTCCGACTGGGGCTATCCCAAGCACCGCGACACCAGGAGCCGAGGCTGGACGTTCGAGGGGAACGACTTCCTTCACCATCGCGTGGGGCTCCGGATCCGGCAGACCAGCGACCTCCGCGAGGGGCGCGACGTATTTCTCGACGTGGACACCGTGACCGTGATGCGCGACACGAGCAACGTCTCCCTGGGCTACCGGATCGATCGCGCGGGGCCCACCGTACCGCCGTGTCGGGCGATGCCCGCCATCCCGACCGCGTGGTCCGCGCGCGCTCCCGCCGTCGATGCCCGCGAGGTACCGACCTCCCCGGTGGCGAGCATGGATCGCTCCGCCATCGTGGTCGACGAGTGGGGCCCCTATGACTGGTCCACTCCCAAGCTCTTCCCGATCGCCAACGCACCAAATGGTCGGCCCCGACTCCGCATCCTCGGTCCGCTGGGCGTCTGGCAAGTGCGGGACCTGCGGGGCGTCATAGTCCTTTCGGACGCATCGGGTCGCATCGGTGATACCCTTATCGTCACTCCCGCTCCTGATTCGGTCGGCCACTGGCGGATCGAGCTCGAAGATGAGCGCGGACGGCGCTTCGGGTACGAGCGGTTCGAGCCCATCACGGGGTGGAATGCCCGCTACTTCACCTGGACCGACTCCACCAGCTGGGCCGGCACCCCCTTGCTCGCCCGTCGTGAGCCCCGGCTCGACGCGATGTGGTCCCGCCCGACCATTCCCGGACTGCCACAAGAGAACTGGGCGCTCGAGGCCACCACCACCGTCGATCTCTCACCCGGCGAGTACACCCTCCGGACCATCAGCGATGACGCGATCCGGGTCTGGGTCGATGGGCGGCTCGTGATCGACCACTGGACCCCCCACAAATCGCTGGTGGACGCCGTGGCCATCGCCCCAGGCGTCCACGACCTCCGGGTGCGCTATCTTCAGGTGGACGGCTGGGTCGAGCTTCGGGTCGAGATCGTACGCGGCCGGTCGCGCTCTACCGGCTCGCCCGGACCGCACTGATCCGAACCACACCTTCACGGCAGGAGACCATCATGTCTCGCCTGTTCTCGATATTCGCCCTGATAGCCCTCAGCGCCTGCGCGGCCACCACCACCGGCACGGGCTCACAGCCGGCGCTCGTGCTGGGCATCGCGCCCTCCAGCGACGCACCGACGGAGATCTGGATCTGCCACGGGGGTCGCCATCCAAAGTGGAAGAAGGTCGCTTCGCCCGCTGTCGCTGCCCACCGGCGTCACGGTGACCGCGTGGTGTACACTCATCAGCAGGCGAACACGTCCTGTACCAGGTAAGGCCGGTCCTCCTGCTCCTCGGCCTGATCGGCTGCACCTCATTCCAGACCGGCCAGCCGCTCGAGGCGATCCCGATGCCGGTCGGCGAACGCGAGCGGTTCGAATTCTGGTCCGCTGGTAAGGCGCACCAACTCCACGCGGTCAAGGTCGTCGGTGATTCGATCCAGGGCGTGCCCTGGTGGAACGATCCCGCCTGCGACTCCTGTAGGGTGACTTTGGCGCGGAGCGCGGTCGACTCGGTCCGGGTGCCGAAGTTCGATGGCAACGCGACCGGCGCCTTGGCGTCGGTCGCGCTCCCATTCCTGTTCATCCCCGGTCTCGCGATCATGGCCATGTTCATCCTCGGGCTCGACTGACTGAACAGGGCCGTTGCGGGATGACCAGGCGCAGGTAACTTTCGCGCCATCCCCTCCTTCAGCTACAGCCGAGGCATTCTGGACGCCGCGAGCCCGTTCGCCCGCCTGGCCGCCGCCCTTCGTGAACGCTACGTGCTCGACCGCGAGGTCGGGCAGGGCGGGATGGCCACGGTCTATCTGGCCGAGGATCTGCGCCATCGTCGCAAGGTGGCGGTCAAGGTGCTCCGCCCCGAGCTCGCCGCCTCGCTCGGCCCCGAGCGCTTCCTGCGCGAGATCGAGATCGCCGCCCAACTGCAGCACCCGCATATCCTGCCGCTCCTCGATTCGGGCGACAGCGACGGATTCCTTTACTACATCATGCCCTACATCGAAGGCGAGTCGCTGCGTACCCGACTCTCCTCACAGGGCAAGCTGACCATCCCCGAAGCGGCGCGGATCCTCCGCGAGGTGGCCGACGCCCTGGCGTACGCCCACTCGCGGGGCGTGGTGCATCGCGACATCAAGCCCGACAACGTCCTCATTTCCGGCCGCCACGCCCTCGTCACCGACTTCGGGGTCGCCAAGGCCGTGAGCGAGGCCACCGGCCGCCAGTCCCTCACGACCGCCGGAGTGGCCCTCGGCACGCCGAGCTACATGTCGCCGGAACAGGCCACCGCCGACCCGCACACCGACCACCGCACCGACATCTACGCCCTCGGCGCGATGGGGTACGAGCTCCTCACCGGCCGGCCGCCGTTCGTCGCGCCGACGCCGCAGGAGGTACTCGCGGCCCACGTGACACGGGTGCCGGAGCCGGTCGACCGGCTCCGGCCGGCCTGCCCCCCCGGGCTCGCGGCCATTGTGATGAAGTGCCTGGCCAAGATGCCCTCCGACCGGCCGCAGTCGGCCGACGAGCTGCTCGTCCCGCTGGAGAGTTTCACCACCACGAGCGGTGGGATCACCCCGACCGACACCCGCCCGAGTTCGGCCGTGATATCGCGCAGGCGTCCACTCCCGATCGTCGCCGGGCTCGGGGTGGCGGTGGTCATCGCGGGGCTCTGGTGGGCATTGCGCCCCGCCGGCCTCGAGCCGCTCGCGCTCGGCCGGCAGACCCGCATCACCGACGCCGCCGGGCTCGAGAGCGAGCCGCAGATCTCCCCCGACGGCCGACTCATCGCCTACGCGGCGGGACCCTACTTCGGCTCCCACATCTTCGTCCGCCAGCGCAGCGGTGGTCCCGCGATCGACCTCACGGCGCACGCGCCGGGGCGTCACATCCGACCCCGCTGGTCGCCCGACGGCTCCGAACTGCTCTTCGTCACCAGTGATGGGCGTCAGCACCGGGTGAGCCGAGTCTCGGCGCTCGGTGGACCGGTCCGCACGATGGTCGAAATGATCGGCGACGAAGCCATCACCAGCGCCGACTGGTCCCCCGACGGAAAGCGGGTGGTCTATGACCTCGGTAGCGTCATCAACGTCGGCGATCCCGGAGGCACCCCGACCGAGTTGTATCGCGGGACCGACCCGCACTCGGTCGCCTGGTCCCCCGATGGCCGACGGGTGGCGTTCGTCGAGGGGGGGAACCGCCTCTGGCACGGGGCCACGGGGCTGGCGAACAACTCCGTCAGCGCCATCCTGACCGTGCTGGCCGACGGGAGCGGGGGGGTGGATACCGTCGCGCCGCGCACCGCGATCGACCTGAGCCCGAGCTGGTCGAAGGATGGGCGCACCCTCTTCTTCATCTCGGACCGGGAAGGGAGCAAAGATGTGTGGCGGGCGCCGCTCGGCAGCGACGGCCGCCTCCGGGGCACTCCCCTCCGGCTGACCACCGGGCTCAACGCCCACAGCGTCGCTCTCGCCGCCGACGGAAAGACCATCGCCTACGCCACCCTCACCCGCGAGTCGAACATCTGGCAGCTGTCCCTCACCAGTGGCCTCCAGAACGATGACGCCGCCCGACCGGTGACCAGCGGCAGTCAGGTCATCGAACAGCTCTCGGCCAGCGCCGATGGGCAGTGGATCTTCTTCGACTCCGACCGCAAGGGGAACAGCGACCTCTATCGGATGTCGCTCACGACCGCCGGCGCGGAGCCCGAGGCCCTCACCACGGACCCCGCGAACGACTTCGCCCCTCGCGTCTCCCCCGATGGCCGGTCGGTGATCTTCCATTCGATGCGGAGCGGCAACCGCGACCTCTGGATCGCGGGGGCGGATGGGAGCGATCCCCGGAACATCACTGGGACACCCTACGACGAGTACTCAGGGTCGTGGGCACCTGACGGCCGTTCCGTGGGCTACTTCGCCGACTCCGCCGGGTCCACCTGGGTGGGGCTTGCCACCCGCCGCGACGATGGCGGATGGACACGAGCTCCTCTGTTCCTGTCCGGCGCGACTTCGGCCGGCGCCTTCGCACCCGATGGCAGGCGGATCGCGGTCGTGCTGAACGGCGAAGTGGTGGTGCACGCCCTGCCCGCCGGACCGACGACGACCCTCTACCGCACGCCCCTGGGATACATCCCCAGCCGGGTCCTGGTCTGGAGCCGCGACGGCCGCACCATCTACTTCCGGGTCCGCGAACCCGACGGACGCCTGACCCTCATCGGGATCCCCCCGAACGGCGGAGCGTCGACCATCCGGGTGCGCCCGGCCGACGCGAGCCGGGCGGGTGCGCGCTGGGATTGGTGGACCGATGGACAGAAGCTCTGGTTCACCATGGCGCGGTATGAAGGAGATGTATGGACCGCAACGCTTGAATGAGGGTCTGATGCAGGGGAGGATCGTACTCGTCACCGGCGCTGCGAGCGGGATCGGCGCCGCCTCGGCACGTCTCCTCGCCGCACGCGGCGCGACGGTCGTATCCACCGACCGGAGC
>JBDSIR010000120.1:0-17933 GCA_039917855.1 Gemmatimonadales bacterium
CCTCCGTGAGTCTCCGTACACCTCCGGTCCTCCGTGGTGAACGAGCTGTCACTCCGCGCGGAGGATCTCCAACGGCGTGGGGAATAGTCGTCACTCCGCGCGGAGGATCTCCAATGGCGTCCGGGCAAAGACTTCGCGGCTGGTCCAGAGCCCCACCGCCATCTGGGCTGGATCGAGCTTGGGGGCGGCCCGTATTCACCACGGAGGACCGGAGGGACACGGAGCGGCACGGAGAACCGAAATCGTTGTGGTCTCAGAGTGGAGCTCCCCTTGAGACGACTACATGCCTCCTCCGTGTGTCTCCGTGTCCCTCCGACCCTCCGTGGTGAAAAAGCTGTCACTCGCGCGGATGATCTCCAACGGCGTGGGGAATAGTCGTCACTCCGCGCGGAGGATCTCGAGCGGCGTCCGCGCGAAGACCTCGCGGCTGGTCCAGAGCCCCACGGCGACGGTGAGCCCGATGATCCCCACGCCAAACCCCACGATCCCCCCGGCGGGGAAGCGGAAGGTGAGCTCGAAGAACCGGTCCACCACCGCCCAGCCCGCGATCGTGGCGAGCCCCAACGACGCGAACGCCGACAGCAGCCCGAGCGACACATACTCGGCCAGCGCGATCCGCATCACCTGTTTCCGGGTGGCGCCGAGGGTCTTGAGGAGCACTCCTTCGCGGATCCGCTGGCGGCGGGTGCCTGCCACGGCCCCGATCAGCACCATCCCGCCGGCCGCCAGGGAAAAGAGCGCCATGAAGCGCACCCCCAGGGTCACGCGTGAGAGTACGTCGTCCACCGCCTGCTGCACCACCGAGAGGTCGATCGTCGAGACGTTGGAGTAGCGCTCCACCACCCGTCGCTGCACCAGGCCGCGAGCGCTGGCAGAATCGAGCCGGGCGAGGGTGACCCAGGTCTGGGGGGCCGCGTCCAAGGGTCCGGGAGGGAAGACCACGAAGAAATTCGGCTCGAACCGCGCCCAGTTGACCTCCCTGAGGTTCGCGACCACGCTCGGGATCTTCACTCCCTGCACATCCCAGACGATGGTGTCACCGACGGTGACGCCGAGTTCGCCGGCGAGATCGACCTCGACGGAGATTCCGGTCGGTCGGTCGGGCGGTCCGGCGGTCCGGACCCAGCTCCCTTTGACCACCACCTCCGACGCGGCCTGCTCGGTGCGATAGGTGCTTCGGTACTCCCGCCGGAATGCCCAGGCATTCGAGCGCTCACCCCGCCTGGGGCGCCCCTCTTCATCAAGGGTGTCCGCGCGCGACTCCCCGGTGAACTGCGCCACCGGCATTCCCTTGATGCTCGAGATCCGCATCGGCACGATCGGCGTGAGCCCGCTGCTCCCCACCCCCGCCTCGTGCAGGATCGAATCGACCCCCAGCCGCTGGCTCGGCTGGATGTCGAAGAGGATCAGGTTGGGACGGTCGGGGGAGGCGTCGATGGCGAACTGCTGCACGAGGCTGTACTGCACTACGTAGAGCGTCCCCAGCAGGAAGGCGCCGAAACCGAGGGCGAGGACCACCACTACGGTCTGATTGGCGGGACGATAGAGGTTGGCGAGCCCCTGGCGCCAGAGATACGGGAGCCGGCTCGGAAACCACCGCCGCACCCCCTTCACCAGCAGGGATGCGGCGAACGCCAGCACCCCCAGTGCCACCCCCACGCCGCCACTGAAGGCCAGCGCGGGGCGGATGTCCCGTACCTGCAGGGTGGCGAGTCCTACCACGCTGAGCGCCAGCAGCGCCCAGGCGACCCAACGCAACGGATCCCGTTGGCGGCGCGCGGCATCGTCATAATCGCGACGGAGCGCCACCAGCGGAGAGATCCGCCGCACCGAGAGGAGCGGCCGGAGTGCGAAGACGAAGGAGGTCCAGAGCCCCACCAGGAGCCCCAACCACACCGCCTCCGGCGCGAGCGCCACCGCCACCTCGACCGGGAGCACCCCCTGCAGCACCTGCGGGAGCACCAGCTGGAGGGCCACGCCGAGTGCCACCCCCATCGCACTCCCGATCAGCCCTACGCCCAGCGCCTGGGTCACGTAGACCCCGAACACCTGGGGCGCGGTGGCACCGAGACAACGGAGCACCGCGACGGTCTCGAGCTTCCGGTTGATGAACTCATGCGTGGCACTGGCCACCCCGATGCCGCCGAGGAGCAGCGCGATCAACGCCACGAGCCCGAGGTACCGGGTCATCGTGCCGAGGGCGTCGTTGAGGTCCTGTTCGTCATCCGATACGGTGCGGATCCGCACCTTCTCCGCGCGGAGCTGCTGCTCGTACCTCCCGCTCAGGATCTCAGCGCGCGCCGGGTCAGGAAGCCTCACGTAAATGTCGTGGAAGGCGCGGGCTCCGAAGGTGAGGAGCTTGCTCTCCTCCAGGTAGGCAGCCGGGATGAAGACCCGGGGCGCGAACGCGGAGCGCACGCCGACATCGCCAGGCACCTGGATCGCGGCACCGAGGATCACGAAGCGCGACTCACCCAGCGCGAGGGTGTCGCCCACGCGGGCATCGAGGGTGGTGAGAAGCGCCGGATCGACGATCACGTAGCGTCCCGTCTGGAGCTGATCCCAGATCCCCGCCGGCTCGGTCTTCACCGTGCCGTAGAACGGCCACCCGCCGCGGAGCGCGCTCACCTGGACCAGGCGGGCCCCGCTCGTCCGGAGGACATACGCCATCCCCGCAAAGCCGGTCACTTCGGCCGACCGGCCGGCCGAAGCGCGGGTGGAGTCGCCACCCCCTTGAAGTTCCTTGATGAGGCGGCGCGCTTCGGGGGTGAATGCCTGGCGCGACGCGAGGCCGAGGTCACCGCCGAGGAGCGCGCGCGCCTGCTCCTGCACCGAGGCGCGGAGGTTATCGGCGAAGCCGTTGATCGCCACCAGCGCACCGACCCCCACGGCCACCGCGGCGGTCATCAGGGCGAGCCGGCGCGGCGCGGCACGGCTCTCGCGCCACGCCATCAACAGGATCCAGCGGAGGCGTTTCACGACGTGCGATCCTCGACCACGAGGCCGTCGGCGAGGCGGAGCATCCGCTTGGCGGTCCCGGCGAGTTCGACGTCGTGCGTCACCAGCACGAGCGTGGTGCCGAGGTCACGGTTGAGCTCCTTGAGGAGCTCGACGACCGTGTGACCGTTGGCGCGGTCGAGGTTACCGGTCGGCTCGTCGGCGAAGAGGATCCTGGGCCGGTTGGCGAAGGCGCGGGCCATCGCGACCCGCTGCTGCTCACCCCCGGAGAGCTGGACCGGATAGTGGTGCCCCCGGTCGGCGAGCCCCACCCGCGCAAGGAGCTCGTCGGCGCGCTCACCGGCGTTCTGGCCCAGGAGTTCGAGGGGGACCTCGATGTTCTCCCGCGCGGTGAGGGTCGGGATCAACTGGAACGACTGGAAGACGAACCCGACCTTCTTGCCACGGAGCTGGGCGCGCGCGTCCTCGCCCAGGGCGCCGAGATCCTGGCCGTCGAGGTGGACAGTACCGCTGGTCGGGCTGTCGAGGCCGGCGAGGAGGCCGAGCAGGGTCGTCTTCCCGCTGCCGGAAGGACCGACGACGGCGAGGAACCCTCCGGGCTCGAGGGTGAAGGTGATATCCTTCAGGACCGTGAGGTCGCGGCCGCCGGAAGCGTAGGTCTTGGTGAGGGCGTTGGCTCGGAGCATAGGGATGCAATCTAGGTACATCGTTGGAGTATTGGTCCTGGCGCTCGCTGGGTGCCGACCCGCGGCCCCACAGCAGTCCACCATGGCGGCGGTCGACTCTCAGCGCCCCAGCGCCCCAGCGCCTCAGCGCCCCACCGTCGTCTTCCTCGGCACCTCCCTCACTGCCGGCCTCGGTGTCGATCCCGGGCAGGCGTATCCGGCGCTGATCCAGAAAATGGCCGACTCCGCCGGTCTCACCCTGCTGGTCGAGAACAGAGGCAACAGCGGCGAGACCTCCGCCGGCGCCCTCGCTCGGCTCGATTGGATCCTGCAGACACCGCCGGCGGTGCTGGTGATCGAGACCGGCGCCAACGACGGGCTGCGGGGCCAGGACCCCGATTCGATCCGCGCCACCATCCTGGCGATCATCGATCGTACCCGCGCGCGCGACAGCACCACTCGCATCGCCCTCGTGGCGATGGAAGCGATGCCGAACCTCGGTCGCCGGTACGTGGAACAGTTCCGGGGCATCTACCCTGCGATCGCAAGGACCGAGCGGGTGGTGCTCGTCCCGTTCCTGCTGGAAGGGGTGGCGGGCGTCGACTCGCTCAATCAGGGCGACGGGATCCACCCGACGGCCGCGGGTCACCGGCGCGTCGCCGCCAATGTCTGGCGGGCGCTTCGCCCGATACTGGAAGCGGTCGGACGGGGAAACTAGTTTTGTGTACTCACCCCAGATGGAGAAGCTGATGTCGACCACCCGTCGGACCCTGTTCGCGGCCTTCGCCGCCTTTTTGTTGGCCCTTCTCCCGGGTCAGCTGACGGCCCAGATGCACGAGACGAGCTCTGACGGCGCGGCCACGTTCGGGGAGGAGTTCCCGCACGGCGTCACCTTCTGGACCCGGCGGGAGCCGGTCGGGTGCTGGTTCTGCGAACCGGCGATCGACTTCAACGCCGGCCTGTACCAGCGCACCGGGGACGTGGTCGAGGATGTCTCGGAGATCGCGCTCCGGCTCCACACCCAGTTCGGAACGGGGATCCGCCACGTGGCGCTGGCTGTGGACCTGCTCTGGGTGCCCAAGCTCACCAAGGTGAGCCCCGACAACTTCACCATCGTGGCCCAGTACGAGCCGCTCGACCAGCGCAAGCGATGGTATGCGAGCGCCGGCCTCGGGCTCATCGCGGGGCGCGAGCAGAACGCTGGCGAGAACGGTTTCTCGCCCTGGGCCCAGGCCACCCTGGCGTATCGCGGGCCGATCCACGACATCGCCCCGTTCGTCCAGGTGGGCCGCGTGCTCAACGGCAACAACAGAGAACTGGAGTTCCTCTTCGGCCTGGCGCATCCGATCGCGCCGTACAAGATGCACTACTGAGTTGAGAGTCTAGAGTTGAGAGTTGAGAGTTGAGAGTTGAGGGTTGAGGGTTGAGAGTTGAGAGTTGAGAGTCTAGAGGTGTTGCGGTGGTGAATGGGGGTCGGTGGGTAAGGTTGGTATGAGAGGGGTGCAGGGACGGATCCGTCCTCGCACCCCTCTCAACTCTCAACTCTCAACTCTCAACTCCCCTAGAAGTCCACTCCGAACGCCAAGTTAAGATGCGTCGCCGTTCGTAGTCCGACGGCGCCCCCCCACTCCGTGGCGAGGTGGCGGTACTCGAGGGCGATCACTGCCGGTGCCATCCGCCATTGGGCTCGGCCGCCATACTGGGTGTTCTTGTCGCGGAAGGCGACATTGGCCTGGTCGGTGGCGGTGCCCCGGGGGTCGTCATAGCCATACCCCGCTCCGAATTCCCAGCGGGCCCCCGCCTTCAGGTTGAGTTGGCCCCAACCCCCCGAGGTCTGAAGCGGCTCGCCATTGCTGTCGAAGTTCTGCCCGATCCCACCGCCACCAAGTGGACCGAGCGCCTGACCGGTGAACCATTCCCCGCGAAGTTCGAGTGCGCCGCCGAGGGGGATGATCCCACTCACGATGACGGCGTTCGAGCTAAGGAGGGAGTCGCCGGTCGTCGCGAACCATCCGGTGTGCCCGCCGATGCCGATCTCCGCTCCCCCTCCCCATCGGGCCCGCAGGCGTCCTTCGAACATCGGGCGACCGCTTCGCTCCCCGCTGTTGGGGGCCGCGAGCCCGGTGGACTGACCCTCGGGGGTCGTCGAGGCGAGGGCGGCGACGTCCATTCCGAAGATGACACCGTCGCCGCCATTCAGGTCGACACCAGCGCGGATCTGCGGGATCCAGAGCCAGAGATTTCCGGCGGCGGCATAGCCAGGAACGCCGAGGGTGGCGAGGCTGGTGGGGTTCACATCGGCCGCCAGAGGCCCTTCCTGCCCCATCAAGAGGCTCCAGCGGTCCCAGTGGACCTCGCCGAAGAGACGACGGACCCGCAGCGCAGGACCTGACCTCGCTCCCCCGGTTTGGGCGCCGAAGAAGTCGACATCGAGCTCGGTGTGCAGCGCCCCGCCCGCGAACCCCGGCAGGTCGCCGGTACCCACGATCCTCGTCTGGCGGATCTCGGCGCCGAGGGAGTGTTGCGGAAGGCTGCCGGCGGGGAGGGCGGGGGAGGCGGTGGTGGGGAGATCGCTGGTGTTGACCTCGTTGTCGTTGTAGAAGCCGTTCATCAGGAGGGTGCCGTGGACCCCCCACTCCCAGCCGGCAGGCTTGACCTCCTGGGAGGCGGCCGAGCTGGCGTGAAGAGCGAAGAGGGCGCCCAACAGAGCGAGGGAACGGCGGGTGACTTGGCTCACGGGGGGCTCCTGACGACGTTGGACGGGGGTCCTGCCGACCGCTAACTTCGGAGGATGCTCCTACCCACCAATCTAGCGTTCACCGCGCTCCTCGGCGCCATCACCCTCCTCGATCCCCATCCCGCCCCGGTGGCGGCCGTTTCGGGGCGCCTGAAGGTCATCGATCGCGGCGGCCAGACCGCCACGGACGTGGGGCAGGCGGTGCTCTGGCTGGTCCCCGCGCGGGGCACCGGACCGAGCGTCGCCGCGGCGCGGGCCGACATCACGACCGAGAAGCGGGCGTTCAGCCCCCACATCACGATCGTGCCCGCGGGGTCGACCGTGCGATTCCCCAATCGCGACGGATTCAACCACAACGTCTTTTCCCTGGCCGATGGGAATTCCTTCGACCTGGGGCTGTACGAGCGCGGCGAGGGCAGGACCACGGTCTTTGCGACCCCGGGGGTCGTGAACGTGTTCTGCAACGTGCATTCGACGATGAGCGCGATCATCGTCGTACGGAGCACCCCCTGGTTCGCCCAGCCCTCGGTGGACGGGAGCTTCACCATCGGGAACGTCCCGCCCGGCGAGTACGTGCTGCACACGTGGCACGAACGGGCCCAGGAATCGACCCAGCCGGTGACGGTGACAGCGACCGGGCTCCAGCTCCCTGACCTGCAGCTCGACGCGCGCGGATTCGTGCAGCGCGAGCACCTCAACAAGTTCGGGCGTCCCTACGCCCGCACGGGACGCCGCTACTGATGTTCGCCGCCCTGAACAAGCTGGGGGTGAAGGTCTTCGTCGCGACCGCCTTCGTGGTGGTCGTGGCCCTCGGCGGCGCGCTCTTCCTCACCAAGCGGAAAGCCGACGCGGCGGCGGACCAATCGATCACCCGCGCGCTCGGGGCGACCCGCCTGGCGATCCAGGGGACCCTCGATTCGCGCGAGGCGTCGCTGCGCCAGATGCTGGGGATCCTCGCCACCCAACCGTCGTACATCGCGTATATCCAGAAGGCGATCGCCGGGAAGCGTCGGGGCGACCTCTTGGCGCAGGCCCAGGAATTCCAGGACCAGACCAAGGCGGGGTGGGTCATGATCCTTGATGGGAACGGGGTGCTCCAGGCCTGGACCCTGCACGTGGATCAGTTCGGTGATTCCCTCGGCGACGGCTCCCTGGTGCAGAGCGCGCTCAGCGGCGCGGCGGCGCAGGGACTGTGGATCGAGGTCGACTCGGCGACAGGGAAGGACGTGTTGTATCAGGCGGTCGCCGTGCCGGTCACACCGCATCAGAGCGGCAACGTGGTCGCGGTGACGATCGCCGCCCGGCCGATCGATGCCGCCTTCGCCGATACGCTGAAGACCCAGACCAACTCGGAAATGGTGTTCTACACCCTCGACACGGCGGGGCGGCCGCAGCCGGCACTCACCACCCTGCCGGCGGGGGTGGATGTGGCGGGGGCGATCGCCGGGATGGGGCCCGCCGACTCCGGCAGCATGATGGACTCGACCCACATCGAGCTGATCGCCGGGGGCCAGAGCTGGATCGGCACGATCGGCTCGCTGGTCAACGCCGATGGCGAGCCCCTCGGCGGCTACGTGGGGCTGCGCTCCCGGGATGTCGAGCTGGCCGCTTTCACTGCCCTTCGCGACAGCTTCCCGCTCGCGTTCCTCGTAGGCCTCACGATCGCCCTCGTGTCATCGCTCGCCATCGCGCGCACCGTCACCGGCCCGGTGAATCGCCTGGTCCAGGCCACCCGTGACGTGCGCGAAGGCAAATTCAGCGGCGAGATCGTGGTCGGCACCCGTGACGAGATCGGCGAGCTGGCCGACGCCTTCCGCCGCATGGTGGGGGAGTTGAAGGAGAAGCAGGGCCTCGTCGACCTCCTCAGCGCCGGTGGCGCGGGAGCCACGGTACAGATGGGTGCGGGAGACCTGCGCCTGGTCGCCAGTGGCGCCCCCACTCCGCGCCCCTCGACCCTGGGCATCTCGCTCATGCCGGGGCAGACGCTCGCCAACCGGTACGACATCAAGGAGGTCCTTGGTGCCGGCGGGATGGGAGTGGTGTTCCGTGCCTGGGACCGTGACCTGCAGGAGTCGGTCGCGATCAAGACCTTGAAGCCCGAGGTGATGGATCCGCAGAGCATCGAGCGGTTCAAACAGGAGATCCGCCTCGCGCGGAAGATCGCCCACCGTAACGTGGTCCGGAACTACGACCTGGGCGAGTCGGACGGGATGCTCTTCATTACGATGGAGTACGTCGAGGGGACCAGCCTCGAGAAGCTCCTGCGCCAGCGCGGCAAGCTCCCGGTGAGCGTGGCGCTCACGGTGGGCAAGCAGCTCCTCCGTGCCCTCGAGGCCGCCCACGAGATGGGAGTGATCCACCGCGACATCAAGCCGCAGAACATCGTGGTGGAACCCACCGGCCTGGTGAAGGTGATGGATTTCGGCATCGCCCGGCTGGCGGAATCGAAACAGCACGACACCAAGGGGCTCACGGCGGTCGGCAGCGTTATCGGGACGCCGCAGTACATGAGCCCTGAACAGCTCATGGCGAGCGATCTCGATGCTCGGAGCGATCTCTACGCCGCCGGCGCCGTGATCTTCGAGTGCCTCACCGGCCGCGTGGTCTTTGAAGCGCCGACCGTCACCGCGCTCATCCTGGCGCAGGTCGAACAGGAGGCGCCGGATCCCCGGACGCTCAACCCCGCCATCCCGCACGACCTGGCGCTGATCGTCCTCAAGGCGCTCGAGAAGACCCGCGAGGCGCGCTGGAAGAGCGCGGCCGAGTTCTCCGAGGCCCTCGATCAGGTCGAACTTCTGGCGGGACGGGCAGGGGATTCAGGGGCGGTGCGGGCGATGGCGTAGGCGGTCCGGCGGTCCGGCGGTCCGCTATAGCAATGCTGTCATCCCGAGCCTTGTCCTGAGCGCAGCGAAGGAAGAGCGAGGGATCTACTCAAGTCATAGTAGATCCCTCGTTCCACTCGGGATTACTCCATTTTGACCGCCCGACCGCCCGACCGCCCGACCGCTTACGGTCCCCAGCTCACCGCCATGTCCCTCAGTCCCGTGATCCCCGCGGTACCCACGAGCACTCGGCGCAACAGGTAGTCGGCCTGGCTATCGGTATCGAGCGGGATGCGATACGCCGCAAGGCCGCCGAGGCCGTTCGGGGCCGCGACCGCCACCGAGCGACCGTCCGGCGCCCAGTCGCCGCCGAGGTAGTAGGGGTCGCCCCCGCCCCAGGTGTTGCCGGCCCAGGTGATGCGGCTGGGACTCCCGCCGGTCGCCCGGACGACGAAGTAGTCCGAACCCCCGTAGTACGTCCGGTAGAAGAGGATCCGTTGACCATCGGGCGAGAAGTGAGGATGGCGGTCCCCGATCCAGCCGGCGGCGGGCGTCGTCAGGCGGCGGACCGCACCGCTCGCCACGTCGAGCAGGTAGAGCGATGCGGTGTAGCCGTAATTGAAGCTGGTGTCGGTCGCCGAGAAGGCGATCGTCGAGCCGTCGGGCGACCAGTCCATCGTGTTGTGGATCTGGAGCGGGCCGTTGCCGAGGTCCATCACCTTCGGCGAGAGCGCGGTCAGGGCAGTCCCGTCGGCGTTGGTCTGGTAGATCCGGCTGGTCTGCCAGCTGCTCAGTGAGTCGGCGCTCGCCGTGTCGCGCACGAAGGCGATGCGGGTGCTGGCATCGGGGCGCCACGCGAAGGCGATGGGGCCATTGGGGCGGCCCGGCACTACCGCGCTCACCTCGGTGCGGCCCGTGCCATTGCCGGCGCCGTTGAGACTCGTCAGGGTGCCGTCGGCCCCATTGTAGGTGCAGACATACCCGGAGAAGTCGCTCGCCAGGTTCCCGCAGGCGAAGGCGAGGATCTTGCCGGCCGGGCTGAAGCGCGCTCCCGAGCCGTAGGTGTCGCTCACCAGGGTGGCGGTAGTATCGCCGATGGCGGTGGTGAGCCGCAGGTCGAAATTCGTGGTGACGTTGTTGTAGCTGGTGTACGCCACGCGGGTCCGCCCTGGATTCCAGCGCGGGGAGGTCCATTCCAGGCCGTAGCTGCCCAGGTAGCCCAGGACGACCCGACCGAGGCCGAGACTGTCGGCCCGGTGCAGTTGCCAGCCGGATGCCCCGCTGTCACTGGCGAAGAGGATCGGGGCGCTGGCGCCGTTGGCGCCGGTGACGGTGAAGTCGACGGTCTGGGTCGTCCCGGTGAGGCGCGCCCGCACGGTCGAGGCGCCGAGGATGATCGGGATCGGACCGCTCCGGGCCAGGCCCTGAGCATCGGTGAAGACCACGCTGTCGGGCACGTCCACCGGCGACACGACGGTGGGGAAGAACTGGATGCGGGCCCCGGGCACCGGCTTCCCGGCGGCATCCACGGCCCGTACGGTGAGCGACTTCGGCGTTCGCTGACCGACCGGGACGCTCTGGCTGTCTCCCGAGACCTTCTGGAGCGCGGTCACGACATTGGGCACCGAGACGCGGCTCGAGCTCATCACCCCGTTCGGGATGCCGGCCAGGACGTTGAACGTGCTCCCCAGGGCGCCCGGGCGGAGGGTCAGGCGGCCGAGGTGGTCGATCTTGGCCTTGGTGCTGTCGCTGACCCGCCAGGAGATGTAGGCGGTGTCGAGGGGGAGGGCGAGCTGGAAGGCGGTGGCGACGAACTGGAGGGTGTCGCCGGGCGCCATGGCGGTGTCGCCGGGGAAGAGCTGAACGTCGTCGGAGAGGTAGCCGGGGCCGAAGTAGTACATCCGGATCTCCGGGACGCGGATGTCGCCCCGGCGGAAATCGACCAGGGTGCTCCCCTGAAACATCACGACCCCGCCACTGTAATACGAGAGGTACACGAAGATCACGTGTCCCGCCGGCGGGGCCTCGGGGATCTGGACCCGGAGCTGGAGTGACTCCTGGGCGGCCGGCCAGGCGATCGTGGTGTCGGCGAAGATCGTGTCCACGACCGGGGTACAGTCACAGAAGGTGGAGTCCAGCTGCTCGACGATGAGCGAGATGCTGTCGATCACCAGCCCGAAGGATGCTGGAGTGGTCCCTGGGGGGAGGACGAGCCGCGCCGTGATGGCGGGTAGCTCGTGCAGCTGCCCCGGTTCCGTCGGAGAGTCGGCACAGGCTGCGGCAAGGGCCAGAAAGGCGGTGACGAAGTGGCGGCGTGTCAACGACATAGGGGGCTCGTTTCGACCGGCGGGCGGGAGTGCCCCGGGTTGTGGATGGCAGGACGTGAAAAAGGGCGGCTCAGAGCCGCCCTTCTTATTAGAGGGTCCGGGGACGGAGGTCAAGCGACCGGTGTCACCCGGTGACCGGCGTCACGGCCCGGCAAAGATGTTCAGCACCCACCTTGGCCTGCATCGAGTCGCGGAAGATCACGACTCCACCGGCGCTGATCTCGATGACGGCCAGGAGGGTCTCGGGGGACTGCTCCAGCACCACCGGCAGGGCCAGGTGGAGGATGGTGCTGTCGGCGGGGAAGCAGACCGTGGTGTCCAAGACCAACTGGGCCACCGGGCGGGTGATCTGGATGTGCACGCTGTCGGCCACGATCCCGAACTGGCTCAGTGAGCTCCCCCCGGCCAGCTGGTACTGCGGGCGGAACGAGAAGTACCCGACCCGGGATGTGGCGGGGCAGTTCTAGTCGGTGGTGCAGGTCGCAACGGCAAGGACGAGCAGTCACGGGAGGGCCCGCATGGCACGGGAGGGGCTCTGGAAGGGGCCAGTCGGCATCGATTTCGCCAGGGACGAGAGGTGCGGAACGGAGGTGTGATCCCGGTCACGCTGCGGCGGGAGTCGGGGGGTAGGGTGAATCTATGGGAGGATGGGAGTGTGGCTGGAGCGTGCGTCACATCACAGGGAACGGGGAACCGAAGCTCGGACGCTCAGGGGCATGGAGAGGTCAGAACCAGCTGGCGGAGCCGCTGTTCACCGACCCCGAGAAGGCAGGGCCGTTCCCGACGTTGCTGCCGACGATGCCGATGAGGAAGTTCGGGCCCACCACGTCGGAGTTGTTGACCACCACGTAGAACCCGGTGTCGCCGGTCGTGAGGGGTGTGAAGGTCAGGCTGTTGAAATTGCCCTGGAAGCTCCCGGTGCCGGGGTTCGCGACCTCGAGCTGGGTGTCGCTCGGGAGGAACGAGGTGAAGGCGCTGTTCAGCACGATCAGGGTCTGTCCGGTGCTGGTCTGGTGGATCTGGAGCGGGGTCCGCTCGAAGGTCACCCCGTCGATCTCGATGTCCCGGACGATGAGCGGGTTCCCGTTCCCTTCGATCACCGGGTCGGTCCCGGCGCTCGACAGCACCTGGAAGAGGCCACGCACCTCGACCGGGGTGGCGAGGACGATCCGCCGGCCATCCGCATCGATCCGTAGGCCGCTGAACCCGGAGCCGCTCGCGGTCGAGTCGGGGTTGGCGAACCGCACCGTATCGGTCCCGCTCGGCGCCAGCACGGTCAGGTGCCCCGGCTGCGGGTCGAAGGCCGCGGCCGCGCCGGCCTGCTCCACGTTGCCTCGGAGGACCAGGGTCCCGGCCGTAAGGGATGTGGCCCCGGTGAAGTATGCGTCACCACCCACGTCGATGCTGTCGGTCGCGCCGTTCATCCGGAGGGTGCCGAGGATCTCGGTCACCAGACTGTCGGTGATGGTCAGCGCGAATCCGTTGGGCGAGAGGTCGGCGAAGGGACCGCTCAGGGTCACCGAGCCGATGACCTTCAGGGGTGCCTGCAGGAAATGCGGCCCGGTGAAGACGATGCTCCCGAAGAGCGAATCGGGCAGGGTCGGCGAGCCCGTGAACGTCGTGATGGCGGGCCGCCAATTGGAGCTCGGGTCGCTGAGGCTGCCGGCGATGGTGACGCCCACCACGCCGCTGACCTGGCCGTATTGAGCGTCGACATCGCCATTCACGATGGCGAGGCTACCGAACACCACGCCGATCCCGGAGTTGGCGATGGTGACATCCTGGAACCGCGACGACGTGCCACCCGGGCTCCCGAACACCACCAGCTGCTGGCCGTTGCCGTAGAATCCGGTGCGGTGGTTCCCGCTGGCCTGGAACGATCTGGTATTGGTGAGCGCGCTCTGGGTCAGGTCGCCGTAGAGGATCAGCGTGCCGTCGGTGAGCTGGCCGAGGGTACTCCGGCCGCCGAAGATGGCGTTCTTGTTGACGGTGAGGAAGGCCCCCGGCGTGACCATGCGGAGGAGTCCGCTGTTCCGGATGTCGAGGTCGCCGTCGAGATAGATGGACTGGCCGTTCACGTCGAGCGTCGAGGTCGCCCCGGTGATGCGGGTGACCGTCGCGGAGATCGAGCTCGTCGTGTCGGCCACGACGTTACCGGCGATCTCGAGCATGTTGATGCCGATGAATCCGGCGCCGCGCGGCAGTGCGCTCGAGACCGAGTACTTGCTGCCGAGGACGAACACGTTGCCCCCGGCCGTGACCTCGGTGATGCCGGTCGCCGCGGCGCTGGTCGTGATGGTGCGATAGTACGGAGTGGCGCTCGGGACCGTGAATTGCGGGCCGCCCACCGGCGCACTGCCGCCTTGGACGATGATGTAGATGGGCGGGTCGCCGATGAACCGCACATGGTGGAAGTAGGAGGCGGCGAGCCCGGGGTCGGTGAACACGATGGTGTCGTACGCCACCGGGATCGGGAAGACGGTCGTGTGTCCTCCGGAAGGCGCGAACGCCTGAGGATCTCCGGCCTGGATGAAGGCGTGACCCACCCGGAGCACGCCGTCGATCAGCTGCCCGCTCGTCGACATCCCCGCGAAGGTCGCGTTCCCCGCCACCAGGAGGGAGTCGGCGGGAACGGTCATCCGGAGCAGAGCCCCAGAATCGATCACGAAGTCGCCGAGCACGTTGAGGGTCCTGCCGCCGAGCGGGAAGACCACGCCGGCACCACGGACCGTCAGGTTACCGGTGATCAGGGTGTTGAATGCCGGGGTCGTGGAGCCCAGAAGTGTCACATTGCTGTGCACCGAGTCCGCGAGGACGGGAGAGCCGGTGAAAATGGTGTTCTCCACGAACCACCGGGTGCCGCCATCGCTGACACCGGAACTGCCCACTGTCACGGTGCGCCCCACCCCGGTGACGGTCCCGCCGACGGCCAGGACACTTCCCTGGACCTCGGCGTCGGTCAGGAACTGGGCGCCGCCGGTGCCCAGGAACGAGAGGATGCCGAACCGGGAGACGGAGGGGGTCTGGATGCTGATGGACTGCAAGGTCGCGCCGTTGAGGACAACGGTGAGTCCCGTCCCTGCATCGAACGCCCCGCTCGCGCCCCCGCTCACGGTGAAGTTGCCACCATTCAAGTACAGCAAGCCCGCCGTGAGGAGCCCGGCCTCGTTACCGCCCGCGAAGGTCGCGCCGTTCGCGATCGTGATGGAGCTCGGGCTCTGCGTCATCTTGATCGTGCCGCCGTTCTGGGTCGTCACCGCCCCGCCCACGGTCGCGTCGAGCGAGTCGAAGTCGAGCTGACCGCCGTCGATCGTGAGGTTCCCCCCTACGGTGGTCTGGGCGCTCAGGGTGGCGGTGCCGGTCACCAGGAGGTTCGGGACGCTCCCTTCGACGGTGACGCCGACGCCGCTCACCTCGAGGGTGCCGAGACCTGTGACGGTGTTGCCGGCACGGACATCGCCGCTGGCGGTGAGGGTGAAGCCATCGGTCTCGACCGACGCGCCAGTCTGGACGGTGAACGCGGCGACCGTCGCGGGTCCGGTCAGCGCGGGCTGGAAGGGCGTGGCGGCGGGGATGAACACCCCTTCGGACGCCAACGGGACCCCGGTGGGCGACCAGTTGGTGGGGTCGTTCCAATTGGTGCTGGTGGTGCCCGCCCAGCTCTTGCTGGTGCCGATCGGCAGCGAGGTCGCCGTGAAGTCCTGGAAGAAGGTCGACGCGGACGGGGAGCTCCAACTCATCTGGACCCCGTTGGTGCCGACGGTGGCGCCCAGGGTCCAGGTCACCGCCTGGGCGAAGCCCAGCGAGTCTGTGATGGTCTGCACCGAGTCGAGGGTGCCGCTGCCGGAGGCGATGACCATCCCCACGGTCTCCCCCGGCACTCCGTTCGAGTAGACGTCCTGCACCTGGACGACGAGCGGGAGCGCGACCGGCGTGCTCACGATCGCGGTCTGCGCGTCGCCGCTGACCTTGAGGAAGGTCGCCGGTGTGCCCGGGAGGGCGACGGCAGTGAAGGTGGCGGTATCGACCCCGGCGCCGAGGATCGCCCGGATCGAAGCGGAGCCGGCGAGGGTGCCGAAGCTGGCGGTCACTGCGCTGTGGCCCAGTGAGTCGGTGACGGTGCTCGAGTCGTTGAACACGACATCGCCGCTTGCCACTTCCCAGGTGACGGCCGCGCCGCCGACCGGGTTGGAGGTCGCGTCGGTCACCAGCACCTCGAGGGGGGTGGCGAGCGTGGCGAGGACGGTGTCGCTCTGGAGGTCGCCGGCGCTGGTGAAGATGTTGGTCGGCGCGCCGGCGGTGGCGGTGCCGTGGAATGTCGCGGTCGAGGGCGCCGCCACCAGGACCGCCTGGAGCGCCCGGGGCCCGGCGGTCGCGAGCGGCGTGTAGCTGGTGCTCGCGTGGCCGTTGACGTCGGCCACCGAGGTGTCGGGGGCGAAGGTCCCGGCGCCCGTGCCCGAACTGTCCTGCCACGTCACCAGGGCGCCCGCCGCCGGATTCCCGAGCGAGTCGGTCACGAGGACGACGAGCGGGGCCGCGAACGGAGTGGAGACGGCGGTGCTCTGGCTGTCCCCGCTCACATAGCTGAGGGCCACCGGGGGCGCCGCCACGACGTCGATCCCGATCGTCACGAAGGCGCTGGTCCCGGCGATGGTCGCCACCACCGAGTCACTGCCGATGGAAACGCCGGCGAGGTAGGTGCCGACCCCGACGCCACCCCCCGCCGTGAACGCGGTGTCCGGCGACGCGGTGCCGCTCCCGTTGCCGACGGTCCAAAGGACCGCAGCGCCATCGACGGCGTTGCCGTAGGCGTCGGTGACGCTCACGAAGAGGGAGTTGGCGACCTGCTGCAGGACGCTCACGGCCTGACCCGTCCCGCCGGTGACGGCGATGGACGACGGGAGGTCGTTGGCACCGAAGGCCGAGAACACCACCGTATCGGTCACCGACGGCGAGGTGGCGCGCACCGTCACGCTCCCCGCGGCCGTGCCGAGGGTGAGCGACGTCGAGGCGAAGCCGAGGGAGTCGGTGACCAGCGTGTCGTTCGAGAGCGTCGGGCCCGCGGCGCCGGAGGCGACCGCGAACACGACCGTGACCCCGGGCACGCCGTTGCTCCCGGCGTCGATCAAGCGGACCACGAAGGGGGCGGTGAGGGTGCGGGCCACCGTGTCGGTCTGCGCGTCGCCGCTCACGTAGCTGAGCGCGGCCGGCGCCGCCGCGAGCGTCGTGGCGGTGAAGGTCACCGAGGCGCTGGTGCTCACCACCGTCACGGTCACCGAGTCGATCCCCGGGATCGCGCCCAACGTCAACGTCGTCGACGCGTTGCCGAAGGGATCGGTGAAGACGGTGTCCGCCGAGAGGAGCCCTCCGCCCGAGATGACCGCGAAGGCGATCGCGGTATTGTCGATCGGGTTCCCGAACGCGTCCGTGACATGCACCGCCAGCGGTGTCGGGAGGGGCGCGTTGGCGGTGTCGGCTTGCAGGTCGCCGCCGGTCTTGGCGATGACGGTCGCGGCGTCGGGGAGCGCGGTAAAGGTGAACGCGGCCACCACCGCACCGCCGCGAGCACGGGCCTCCACGCTCTGCGGCCCGGCGACGGTGCCCAAGGTGAAGCCGGTGGCCGAGAAGCCGGTCAGATCGGTGAACGAGGTGTCCAGCCCGGGGGCCCCATTGCCGAGCGTGGTCACGAACGCCACCGGCGTGGTCGGCACCACGTTCCCGTGCCGGTCGACGAGCCGGACCTGGACGTTCACCGGCAGGAGCTGCGCCACGGTGTCGGTCTGCAGGTCGCCGCCAAGGACGATGATCGAATCCGCGAGCCCGGGGAGGGTCGTGGCGGTGAACGCGATGGTCGCGCCGGTGGCCGAGAGTTGCGCCTGCACCGTATCGGCGCCCGCCGTGGGCCCGAGGATGTAGGTGAAGAAGGCGAGGCCCCCGCCGTCGGTGACATTGGTGTCGAGCACCGGGTTGCCGCTCCCGGCGATCCGGCTCCAGACCACGTCGAAGCCGAAGCGCGGGTTGCCGAAGGAGTCCGTCACCTGCACCACGTACTGGCCCAGGGCAGCGTCGATGGTGTCCGACTGCGCCCCACCACCGGACTGGATCGTGAAGCTGGTCGGCGCGTCGGGGGTCGCTGTGGCGGTAAAGACGACCGTGTCGAGCCCCGGCAGGATGGCGAGGACGGTGGTGCTCCCCGGCGCGACCGGGAGGGTCAAGGTGTTGGAAGTGCGGCCGGTCGAGTCGGTGAGCGTGGACGGGGCGACCAGGAAGCCGCTCCCCGAGGCGATCACCCACTGGATCGTCGTGCTGTCGACCACGCGCGTGTCGCTCGCCTGGGCCTCGACGACCATCGGAACGAGCACACGGGTCACGGTGTCGCTCTGGGCGTCGCCGCTGATCAGGACGAGCTGCGAGGCGGTCAGGA
>JBDSIR010000121.1:0-3168 GCA_039917855.1 Gemmatimonadales bacterium
AGGACTCCCAGCGACACAAAGTAGACCGACCTATCGCCTTACCGCCCTACCGTCTGACCGTCGGGCTGGCTAGTTTACCCGCCGTTCGGGAGCGGTGGCCGAGTGGCTGAAGGCGGCGGTTTGCTAAACCGTTATAGGGGTCTAAAGCTCTTATCGGGGGTTCGAATCCCCCCCGCTCCGTGGTTGCATGCCGGCGAAGAGGCAGGCCTGAGGTGGGGCCGTCCCGAGCCGAAGGTGAGGGACCTGATCCGCGTGCCCCGACGGTCGTCACCCGTCGATCGGTCGCTGGCCAGGTCCCTCGCTCCGCTCGGGACGGTTCCGAGCCTCTCCCGGATCGATGCTGTGAACTCGCACAACCCTCAGGCCCGATGACCGCACCCCGTGTCCGCTTCGCCCCCTCCCCTACCGGATACCTCCACGTCGGCGGTGCCCGCACGGCCCTTTTCAACTGGCTCTACGCCCGGAAGACCGGCGGCACCTTCATTCTCCGGATCGAGGATACCGACAAGGAGCGGAGCACCGACAGTCACACCCAGGTCATCCTCGATGGCCTCAAGTGGCTCGGCGTCTCCTGGGACGAGGGACCGGTCTTCCAGGGCGCCGAGGTGGCGCGCCATCAGGCCGACGCGAAAAAGCTGTTGGACGCCGGCAAGGCGTATCGCTGCTTCTGCACCAAGGAGGAGCTCGACGCCCAGCGCGCCGTCGCCGACAAGTCCAAGACCGGCTTCAAGTATGACCGGCGCTGCAGCAAGCTCTCGGCGCCTGAGGTGGAGCAGAAGCTGAAGGCGGGGCTCCCCGCCTCGATCCGACTCAGGATGCCGCAGGAAGAGCTGGCCTGGGACGACGCGGTCCACGCCACCATCACCTTCCAGGGGCACGACCTCGACGACTTCATCGTCCTGCGGAGCGACGGGACCCCGATCTACAATCTCGCGGTGGTGTCGGACGACATCGCGATGCGGATCACCCACGTCATCCGGGGCGACGACCACATCTCCAACACCCCCAAGCAGATCGCCATCTACCGCGCCCTCGGCGCCGCGGTGCCGACCTTCGCCCACGTGCCGATGATCCTGGGGAACGACGGGAAGAAGCTCTCCAAGCGTCACGGCGCCACCGCTGTGGGCGACTACCAGGCCAAGGGGATCCTCCCCGCCGCGATGCGTAACTTCCTCGCTCTCCTCGGCTGGAGCCCCGGCGGCGACCGGGAGATCATGCCGGAGACGGAGATGATCGAGGCCTTCTCGCTGGAGCGGATCCAGTCGAAGCCGGCGGTGTTCGACACCGACAAGCTCGAATGGATGAACGGGCAGTACCTCTCGGCGATCCCGGGCGCGGAACTGGAGCCCGAAGTGCGGAGAGAACTCGGCTCGATGGGGATCACTCTCGACTCTCGACTCTTGGCTCCGATCATCGATGCGGTGAAGGCGCGCTCACGCCTGATCACCGATATCGCCCAGCAGGCGGCGGTGCGGCTCGACCCCTCGCGCTCGGTGGTGGATGAGAAAGGCGCAGCCCTGCAGAAGAAGCTCGGGCCCGCCTTCCAGGAGAACCTCAAGCTCGCTATCGGTGTGCTCGATGGGGTCTCGGCTTCCGATTGGCACGCCGAGAAGCTGACCGACCCCCTCAAGGCGCTGGCGGAGTCGAAAGGGATGAAGCTGGGCGACCTGATGCAGCCAGTCAGGGTGGCGCTCACCGGCGGGACGGTTTCCGAGCCGGTGAATGAGCTTCTGGCGGTCGTGGGCCGGGATGTGGCGCTGAAGCGGTTGCGCGAGGTGGCGGGGTGACGGGTCGTGGGTCGTGGGTCGTGGGTCGTGTAGTGATCGGGGCGCTGCTGATCAGCGCCCCATCGGTCCTGCGCGCCCAGGACTCCCTTCCCCCGCCCACCAGCGCGCTCATCGAGGCCCACGCACGGCTCCAGGCCGACTCGACCCACCGCCCCAGCGCCCCGGCGCCCCAGCGCCTCCGCCTCACATTCACCGGCGACATCAACCTCGGCACCTCCTTCATCAAGGGTGGTGTGCCGAGCGATACGATGCCGTCGGCCTTCGCACGGGTCGATTCACTCTTCTCCGGCGACCTGGTGGTCGGAAACTTCGAGGGGGCCTTCAGCGACACCCTCCCTGCCGGCAAATGCGGAACGAAGACCAACTGCTACGAGTTCCGCACCCCGCGCTGGATGGCGCGGCGACTGGTGGAGGCGGGCTTCACCCACCTGAACCTCGCCAACAATCACGCCAGCGACCTCGGACTTCAGGGCCGCATTGAGACGAGTGCCCTCCTCGACACCCTCGGTCTCCAGCACTACGGGATCCTGGGTGAGATCACGATCGACACTGTACGTGCGGAGTGCGAAGTCCGAAGCGCGGAGTTCCTCGACGCATCGACCGACACCTCACTTCGCACCTCGCACTTCGCACCCTGTAACTCAGTCGTGGCCCTCATCGGATTCACCACCTACGACTTCGCCTACGATCTCCTGCAGATCGAGCGGGCCAAGATTGTGGTGGATTCGATCGCGCGCCTGGCCGACGTGGTGGTGGTGACCTTCCACGGTGGTACCGAGGGAAAGGCGGCGGTGCGGGTCGGGACGGGGATGGAGCGGATGGGTGGAGAGCGGCGGGGAGACTTGCGGCGTTTTTCTCGGGCGGTGATCGATGCCGGCGCCGACGCGGTGGTGGGGCACGGCCCCCACGTGCTCCGGGGGATCGAGTTCTACCAGGGGCGGCCGATCGCCTACTCGCTGGGGAACTTCGTCACCTGGCACGGGTTCAACATGACCGGGGTCAATGGGCTCACCGGGGTGCTGCAGCTCGAGCTGAACAGGGATGGGAGCTTCGCGTCGGGGCGGTTCGTACCCCTCAGGCAGGTGAAGTGGGTCGGCGCCGTGCCGGATCGGACCCGCGCCGCCCTGGCACAGGTGCGCCGGCTCACCCGCCTCGACTTCCCCCGCACCGGGGCGGTCTTCGCGACCGACGGCTCCTTCACCGCGCCGCCGCCGCCGTCCAGGTCGGTCCGGGTACGTCGGACTCCGTGAACCTCGCGCGAAAACACGAGAGCACGAAGTTGCGCGAAAGAAAACTTTGGTAACCCACGGCCGGGATCTCGACCGTGGGCCCTCATAGTCTTGTTTCGCGTGACTTCGCGATTTAGCGTTTTCGCGCGAGG
>JBDSIR010000122.1:0-8406 GCA_039917855.1 Gemmatimonadales bacterium
TATTTTCCGTCCATGTCCAAGCACCCGCCGGTCTACCTCGATCACGCCGCCACGACCCCCGTCCGCCCGGAGGTCCTGGAGGCGATGCTCCCCTACCTGGGCGCCGAGGCGTTCGGGAACCCGTCGAGCGCACACCGCTTCGGCCGGACGGCCCGGGCGGGTCTCGAGCAGGCGCGCCGAGAGGTGGCCGAGTCGGTCGGGAGCGAACCGAATCAGGTGATCTTCACCTCCGGCGGGACCGAGGCCGATAACCTCGCGATCGTGGGAGGAGCGCTCGCCGCCCGCGACCGGGGGGCCAAGATGCGCGCCGCGGTCGAGGGATCGGGCCACAAGGCGGTCCTCGCCGCGGCGCACGCGGTGGTGCACCTCGGCGGCGAGGAGGAGATCCTCCCGGTCGACGCCCAGGGACAGCTCGATCTCGAAGCGCTCGACGCCGCGCTCGGTCGTCGTCCCGGGGTGGTCTCGGTGATGTGGGTCAACAATGAGACCGGGGCGCTGCAGGATGTGGTCCAGATCGGTCGCCGGTGTGGCAACGCGGGCACCACTTTCCATGTCGACGCCGTGCAGGCCTTCGGCAAGCTTCCCATCGTGTTCCGCGACCTCCCGGTGGCGATGCTCACGATCAGCGGCCACAAGGTCGGCGCTCCCAAGGGGATCGCCGCTCTGGTGGTGCGCGACCGTCACGTCACCGAGGCGATCATCCACGGTGGTGGCCAGCAGTTCGGGATCCGGCCCGGCACCGAGAACGTGGCCGGGGCCGTGGCGCTCGGCCGCGCGGCACAGCTGGCGGCGGCGGGACATGCCACCGAGGCCAGGACGCTCGCGACGCTCCGGGACGATCTCTGGAATCAGCTTCAGGCGGCCGTGCCCGACCTGGTCCGACACGCCGCGGGAGGCCCGCACGCGCCACATATCCTCAGCTTCTCGGTGCCGGGTGCCGACAGCGAGGCGCTCCTCATGCATCTGGACCTGCAGGGGGTGTGCGCTTCGAGCGGCAGCGCCTGTGCCACGGGCACGGTCGAGCCCTCCCACGTGATGACGGCGATGGGCGTTTCGCGTGAGCTGGCGCTGGGCGCCCTGCGCTTCTCCCTGGGGCACGGCAGCTCGGCGGCCGATGTGGCCCGGGTGGTCGAGGTGTTCCCCAAGGTGGTCGAGAAGGTGCGAAAGCTCTCCGTGGTGCTCGGGCGTGCGTAAGCGCGTTCTGGTCGCGATGTCGGGCGGAGTGGACAGTTCCGTCGCGGCCGCCCGCCTCGTGGAGCAGGGCCACGACGTGATCGGCGCCACGCTCAAGCTCTTCTGCTACGGGGACGAGGTCACCGACCGGCCCTGCTGCTCGATGGATTCCATCGCCGACGCCAAGTCGGTGGCCCATACCTTGGGCATCCCCCACTACGTCCTCAATCTCGAGGACCGCTTCTCGCAGGACGTGATCGGCGATTTCGTCTCCGAGTACGCCAAGGGGCGCACCCCCATCCCCTGCGTCCGCTGCAACTCGTTCACCAAATTCCGCGACCTGCTGGCGCATGCCAACGCGCTCGACTGCGAGTACCTGGCCACCGGCCATTACGCCGTGGCGCGGGAGGGCAGGCTCTATCGCGGGCACGACGCCAACAAGGACCAGAGCTACTTCCTCTGGGGCATCGATCGCCGGGTGGTGTCGCGGATGCTCACCCCGGTCGGTGAGATGACCAAGGCCGAGACCCGCGCCCTGGCGCGCCAGCTCGGTCTCGTCACCGCGGAGAAGCCGGAATCGGTGGAGATCTGCTTCGTCCCCGACGGCAACTACGTCAGCGTGCTCGAACGCCGCCTCCCGGTGTTCTCTCCCGCCCTCGCGCAGGGTCCGATCGTGACCCGGTCGGGCGAGGTCGTCGGGACGCACGACGGCTTTGCGCGCTACACCATCGGCCAGCGCAAGGGGATCCCCGGCGGCATGGGTGAGCCGCGCTACGTGGTGGAGATCCGTCCCGAGACGCGCGAAGTGGTGATCGGGACCGAGCCGGAGCTCGCCGGCAATAGTGCCACTCTCGAGACCTTCAATTGGCTCGCCGATCCACTCCGGCCGGGGGACGACTGCTTCATCCGGGTGCGCCACCGGGGCACCCTCTCCCCTGCCGTCGTGGCCGGGCGGAGTGACGACACGGTGACCCTCTCGCTCACCGAGCCGGTCCGGGCGGTGACCCCGGGGCAGTCGGGCGTCCTCTACGCCGCCGACGCGCAGGTCCTCGGCGGCGGGGTCATCGCATGAGGCGGGGGGACCGGTGACGCTCATCACGCGGGTGCAGGAGGCCACCGGGCTTTCAGCCGAGACCGCCGCCAAGGCGGTCGGCAGCCTGCTCGCGGCCCTGCGCCTCTCGCTCGACGCCAAGTCCTTCGAGCCGATCGCCAAGGCGGTACCCGACTACAACGAGCTGATGAGCGGCTCGGGTGCTGTCCTCGGCGGCCGGACCGGCGAGATCTTTGCGGTGCGCTCCGAGCTCCGCACGGCGATGGGCGCGGGGCACCTCGCCAAGGAGCTCACTAAGCACGGCGTCCCGGCCGACAAGCTGGCGGCCTTCGCCGGGGCCTTCCTCGGACAGGTGCAGGACAGTGCCGGCCCCGAAGCGGTGGGTCAGCTCCGCGAGGCGCTCCCCGGTCTCGCCGCGCTCTTCGACTGATGCGCGAGCTCCTGGTCCGTTGGCTCGTGACCACACTGGCACTGTACGTCGCCGTGCTGGTGGTGCCGGGGATCGCCTTTGACTCGGCGCAGGGGTCGTGGCGGCTTGTCCTGGTGGCACTGGTGTTCGGTGGTGTGAACGCCCTGCTCAAGCCGTTGCTCACCCTGCTCTCCTGCCCGCTCATCCTCCTCACCTTCGGGTTCTTCTTCCTGGTGGTGAACGCGCTCCTGCTGATGATCACCAGCTGGGCCTCCCTCAAGCTGGGACTCGGATTCACGGTGGCTGGATTCTGGCCCGCCTTCTGGGGCGGACTGGTCGTCAGCATCGCGTCGACGGTGCTCTTCGCCCTGACCGGTCCTCCGAAGGCGCGGGCCCAGACCCCTCCTTAACACTTCGGCTCCCTTCCCGTCTCCTCCCTGTCAGCTGGCCGCTGCCAAGCACCTCTCAGCTTCACTGGCCCTACCGACATCGGAGCGATCAATGCGCCGTCATCTTGCCTGTACCGTCCTCTCCCTCGCCCTCGGCGTCGCCGCGTGCGGGATGGAGGAGTCCGGCCTCGAGGCCGACCAATCGGCCGTCCTGCAGACCCTCGGCGAGTACGCGCCTGCCTGGACCGATGAGAGCCCCGGCGCCGACGGTGCCGTGACCAACTTCGCCGCCGCACCCTTCGCGACACCCAGCTTCGCGCCGGGAGACTCGTTCCATCCCCCCGCCTTCTGGGGACGCCTCCGCCGGACCGAGCACCCGAGCCGGAGCCGCATCGTGGTCATCGAAGGCGACACCGCGCGGGTACGGCTCGCCGTGACCTTCGTCGGCGTGCTGAAGGTCGACACCACGTTCAACGGGCTCCTCGATCCCGGTACCAAACCGCTTCGCGAGACCGCGAACCAGCGGGCGCTCTTCGTGCGTGACACCGCCGCGCCGCGCGGCTGGCGACTGGTCGGCATCTCTCCGCGTCGACTGCAGAACACCGCGCCCGGCGAGCGCACGGTGAACATCACCAGCGTGACCATCACCCGGAACAGCAACGCTCCGAAGGTGTTGACCGATCCCGAGGCGTTCCTGGCCCCGGAGTCGCTCACCTCCACCGTCGTCGGTGATACCCTGACGGTGGTGGTGCAGACCACCAACACCACCGGCACGGACCTGGTGCCTCCGACCCAGATGTTCATCCACGTCCGGCATCTTCAGCCCGGCACCGACGCCTGGGGCCGCTTCCCGATGCAGCGCCAGGAGGATGGGAGCTTCCGGGCCCGCTGGGTCGTGCGGCGCGCGGGTGTCGCCGTCGTGGCGGTCGACGCCCTCGACTCCCAGACCCTCGCGACCCAATCGGGCGACGACTATCGCTCCGATCTCTGGGCGGTGCCGGTGAAGGTGGGGCCATAAGGGGCGGATGGGCGGTCCGCGAAGATCAGGGACCGTCCCAATCGCAGCGAGGGACCTTCTCGAGGGGGAGCAGGTCCCTCGCTGCACTCGGGACGGTTCCCAACGGGGGGCGTGTGGCGCCCGCAACGACACCCGCTAGTTGACCAGCTAAGTCATTGCGACACCATATGTTACGTTGTTGTTACAAGACCTCTGGACGGGGCGGTAGATTTCAGGCATGACCGACGTACTCCAAGTCCGGGCCGAGGAATTGGCGGCGGATCTCCGCCACCCGACCCTGTACCTCAATCGCGAGCTCTCCTGGCTGGAATTCGACCGCCGGGTGCTGCACGAGGCACAGGATCCGCGCACCCCGCTGCTGGAGCGGTGCAAGTTCCTGGCGATCTACGCCAGCAATCTGGATGAGTTCTTCCAGATCCGGGTAGCGGGGCTCAAGCAGCAAGTGGCGGTGGGATACGGCGAGCGGACCTCCGACGGGATGACACCGGAAGAGCAGCTCCGCGCCATCGGGCGGGTGGTGCGCGACCTCCAGGCGCAGGCGAGCGCCCTGCTCGAGCGGGAGCTGGTCCCCGGCCTGGCGGGTCAGGGCGTCGAGCTGCTCGACATCCAGGCAGTGCCCGAGCGGTCCCGGCGCGCGCTCGACGCCTATTTCCAGGCCAACGTCTTCCCGGTGCTGACCCCGCTCGCCGTCGATCCAGCGCACCCCTTCCCCTACATCTCGAACCTCTCCCTCTCGCTCGCGGTGACGCTGCGCGATGACGGGGGCGAGGAACGCTTTGCACGGGTGAAGGTCCCGAAGATCCTCCCCCGCTGGATCCCGCTCGACCAGCCCAACAGCTTCGTCCCTCTCGAGCAAGTGATCGGCGCCAACCTCGAAGCCCTCTTCCCCGGGGTCGAGATCATCGGGTGGTCCACCTTCCGCATCACCCGGAATGCCGACCTCGAGATCAAGCACGACGAGGCCGAGGACCTCCTCTCGCTCATCCAGGAGGAGGTGCGGAACCGGAAATTCGGCGCGGTCACGCGGATCGAAGTGAGCGCCCGCACCCCCCAAGCGGTGCGCCAGATGCTGCTGGGCGAGTTCTCGGAGGAGCAGGACGCTTCCCCGGGCTGGCTCACGGCGGAGGACGTGTACGAAGTAGCGGGACTCATGGACGCGAGCGACCTCTTCGCCATCCACGCCCTCGACCTGCCGCCGCTCAAGGATCCGCCGCACCAGACCATGCCCCACCCGCGGCTCACCGGGAGCCGGAACATCTTCGAGGTGTTGCGCGAGGGGGATGTGCTCCTGCACCACCCGTATGAGAGCTTCACCACCTCGGTGGAACGTTTCATCCAGGCCGCAGCCGACGATCCTGACGTCCTCGCCATCAAACTGACGCTCTACCGCACCGGTGGGGACGCCTCGGTAGCGCGGCTCCTCCAGCAGGCGGCCGAGCGGGGGAAGCAGGTGGCGGTGCTGATCGAGCTCCAGGCGCGGTTCGACGAGGAGAACAACATCACCTGGGCCAACCGCCTGGAGGACGCCGGTGTACACGTGAGCTACGGCGTCGCCGGACTCAAGACCCACGCGAAGGTGCTCCTGGTGGTCCGGCGTGAGGGGGCTGGGATCCGGCGGTACGTGCACATCGGCACCGGCAACTACAACCCCAAGACGGCCCGACTCTATACCGACTTCGGGCTGCTCTCGGCCGACCCCGAGCTCGCCGCCGACCTGACGGAGCTCTTCAACCTGCTCACCGGGTTCGGGTCGCCGACCCGTTTCCGCCGGCTCATCACGGCGCCCAAAGGGATGCGCGAGCGCTTCATCGCGATGATCCGCCGGGAAGCGGAGCACGCGCGCGCGGGCCAGTCGGCGCGGATCGTCGCCAAGCTGAACGCGATCCAGGATGCGGAGCTCATCGCGGAGCTGTACGCCGCCTCGCAGGCGGGGGTGACCATCGATCTGATCGTGCGGGGGATCTGCTGCCTCCGCCCCGGCCTCCCGGGCGTGAGCGACCACATCCGGGTGCTCAGCGTGATCGGGCGATTCCTCGAGCACAGCCGGGCCGTCTACTTCCAGAACGGCGGTGCAGAAGAGGTCTACATCGGCTCGGCCGACTGGATGCCCCGGAATCTCGATCGCCGGATCGAGGCGGTCGCTCAGATCACCGACCCGCAACAGCGGCGGCACTTGCGCGACCTCCTCCTGATGATGCTGGAGGACAACCGCCAGGCGTGGGACCTCCGGCCCGATGGCAGCTACGTGCAGCGCCGCCCCGAACCGGGTGACGAGGAGCGGGCGACGCAACGGATATTGGTGGAGGCGGCGAGGCGGGTGGGGGGGTAGGCGAACGTAGCGCAGCTGTCATCCCGAGCAGAGCGAGGGATCTACTCAGCGAAGACCGTGGCGCGCAATCTCGCTACGGTCTTGACCGGCAAGATCCCTCGCTCTGCTCGGGATGACTCCTTGCTCTGCATGCCTCCGACCACCGACGTCCGCCCCGCCGCTCGCCCGTCCGCCCGTCCGCTAGTACTTCAGCCCCGCCTTCTCGGCGTACTGCTTGAACAGCTCTCCCGTCTCCCCTGCGGGGGACTCGGGGATCTGGACGTTCACGGTGATCAGCTGGTCTCCCTTTCGCCCCTTCTCCTCCAGGCCGATCCCCTTGATGCGGAATGTGCGTCCCGGCTGAGTGCCGGACGGCACCTTCAGCAGGACCTTCTTGCCGTCGAGGGTCCGGACCTTGAGGGTGGTGCCGTAGACCGCCTGGGCGAGGTTCAACGGCACCTCGCAGCGCAGATCGAGCCCTTCGCGCGTGAAGAAGCGATCGGCCTGGACCTGGAAGGTGACCACCAGGTCGCTGGCGGGACGCCCGTCGCGCGCGGGGTGTCCCTGCCCCTTGAGGCGGAGCTTGGTGCCGCTCTCGGTGCCGGGCGGAACGGTCACGGTGAGCCGCCGCTCGGTGCGGATCTCGCCGGCGCCGGCGCAGGTGCCGCAGTACTGGCTGGGGATCTTCCCCTTCCCGCGGCAGCGGGGGCAGGGCCGGTGCACCGCGAACGAACCCTGCCCGAAGGTGACCGTCCCCGAGCCATTGCATTCGCCGCAGGTGGCGATGGTGGCACCGGGCGCCGCGCCAGTCCCGTGACAGGTGGCGCACGACTCGTTGACGGTCACCGCGACGGGGACCTTGCCGCCCGTGGCTGCGATCCGGAACGGGATCTCGACCAGGGTCTCGATCGCCTCGGTCCCCCGGGTCTCTTCCCGGCGCCCGCGCGCGCCGAAGATCGAGCTGAAGATGTCACCCAGCCCGATGTCGCCGAAGTCGAAGGAGGGGTCATCGCCATCAGGACCACCGGCGGTGCCGCGCCTCGCCGTCCCCTGACCCCGACCCCCCGCCCCGCCAAAAGCGCCATACTTGCGCATCCGGTCGTACTTCGAGCGCTGATCGGCGTCGGACAGCACGGTGTGCGCCTCCGAGATCTCCTTGAAGCGATCGGCGGCCTGAGGGTTGTTCGGGTTCGCATCCGGGTGGAACTGCTTGGCCAGACGCCGATAGGCCTTCTTGATCTCCGCCGGCGTGGCCGTGTCGGGGACCCCGAGGACCTGATAGAAATCCTTCGCCACCTCAGCCCTGCTCCCCGTACACCTGCACCCGCGCCGGGCGCAGGAGGATCCCCTTGTACCGGTAGCCCACCTGGAAGACGGCGGCGATCGCCCCGACCTGCTCCGCGGTCGGCGCCGGGACCTGCGAGATCGCCTCGTGCACCGACGGGTCGAAGGGAGCGCCGACCGGATCGACAAGCTCGAGGCCGAACTTCTCCAGTTCCTTCCAGAGCTTTTTGTCGGTCAGGAGCACCGCCTGATGCAGGTCGGCCACCGTGGCGAGCTGTTCCCCGCCCTCCACGACGCGATCGAGGTCGTCGAGCACTTCGAGCAGCTTGCCGAGGAGTTCCGCCTGCGCGCGATCCGCCCACTCCGCGCGCTCCCGCTGGGAACGCTTCCGGAAATTGTCGTACTCCGCCGCAAGCCGCAGGTGTCGATCCTTCAGCTCATCCCGTTCGGCGGACACCCGGGCGAGCGCGGAGTCGAGGGGCTCGAAAGGGAGCCCGGCCGTCGATGCCTCCGCGGCAGGGATCTCATCAGCCAGCTCCACCTCTTCAGGCGGAAGTCGGGGCTCTTCGTTGTTCATAACTTCTTTGCTGACAGTCACTTATATCTCCAGCGCCAGGTGCGTGTCTGAAAGGAAGATAGCAGGTTCGGTGCCGGTTTCGATGGGTCGGATTGGCAGGCCACAATACGGCAACGATTGCTTCGGCGTTTCATTGTGGAGCCTCACCCACAGGCCCGTTCTCCACCCCTCCCCGGCCCCCTCCTCGCCTCTCCCCC